>DATMXL010000330.1:0-5723 GCA_035561555.1 Bellilinea sp. | reverse complement strand
GCTGGTAAACGAACGCCGGCAGGCGCGCGAACTGATTCGGGCTTTCAATGCCACCGCACCGGATGAGGGCTCAAAACGCAAGCATCTGCTGATTGAATTGCTTGGCTCAGTCGGCGGTGCGATTGGCATCGAGCAGCCTTTTTACTGCGATTACGGCTACAACATTCACCTGGGCGAAGCTGTGTATTTCAACTTCAACTGTGTCGTTCTGGATGTGATGCGGGTGGAGATCGGCAGCCACAGCATGTTCGGTCCCAATGTCCAAATTTACACCGCCACCCACCCGTTGGATGCCGTGGAGCGCCGCAGCGGGCTGGAATTTGCCAAACCGATCAAAATTGGCTGCGACGTTTGGGTCGGCGGCTCGGCTGTGATTAACCCGGGCGTCACCATTGGCGACCGCAGTGTGATCGGTGCCGGCAGTGTGGTGGTCAAGGACATTCCGGCAGATGTGTTTGCCGCTGGCAACCCATGCAAAGTAATCCGCTATCTGAAGACTCCAGAGGATCTGCCGGGATGTAATGTAGGGTAATCGTGTCAAGTGTCACGTTTCACGTGCCAAGTATCACGGGATTATTTTCGTCGGTAGGGACACGGGGATCCGTCGCGATAACTGCCCGGCATGGTTGCCCCGTGCCCGGATTTCCAAAGGTTTATTGTGACTGGCAGCAAAGAATAAAACGCGAAGAGCGCGAAGAGGCGCGAAGAAAAGAATAAAGAATGGAAATCAATAATTGACTGAATATCCTTTGAATAATCCTTTTTACTCAAACGGTTTTCTTCGCGTTCTTTGCCTTTCTTTGCGCTCTTCGCGTAATAATCTTTAAACCAAGAATAAGCAAATAATAATTTCGATACGAGGTTGGTATTACGGCTTACAATTCCCTGCTCTGGCTGTAATTCCCCGCATAATCCCGCAGACAGCCGTCCTCCAACTCAAGGATGCGGCCCACCACTTGATCCAGGAAGTAGCGGTCGTGGGAGATGACCAGTACAGTACCCTCGAAATCTTCCAGCGCGCCTTCCAACACCTCGGCGGAGGGGATATCCAGGTGATTGGTCGGCTCGTCCAACAGCAGAAAATTGGCACCGGTTAGCATCAATAGTGCCAGCTGCAGCCGGCTTCTCTCCCCGCCGGATAAATTGCCGACCTTTTCCCGCCCCTGCAGATAGGTGAACAGGAACTTGTTGAGCAACGCAACGGCATTTTCCTCGCTCATATTCGCCCCTAACCGCACCGCATCGATCAGGGTTTGCTGCGGATCAAGCGTCTCATGCTGCTGCGCATAATAGCCAATCTTGACCGACGGCCCGATGATGATTTCCCCCGCAGTCGCTGATTCCTGCCCCAAAATGAGCCGAAACAGCACCGATTTACCCGCGCCGTTGGGTCCAACCAGACCCACCCGTTCACTGTGATCCAGGCGGGTGTTCAAACTGTCCAGCAGGGTGCGCTCGCCGTCCACTGATGGGAAGGACTTGACCAGCTCGCGCAGCTCGAGCACTTTCTGGCTGCCCACCCAGCCGGTCAGCGCCAGGCCTATGCGGCGCCGTTCCAGCACCGGTCGGTCAATTTTTTCCATGCGTTCCAACCGGTCGAGGATATTTTTTCCGCGGATGATCAACTTCTCATTGTCATAGGTGCGCCCCCACACCAGCAAGCGCCGCGCGGATTGTTCCAGCCGGTTGATTTCTTTCTGCTGCACCTGGAACATCTGCTGTTGACGCAGCAGGCGGGTTTTTTTCTCGAAGGCATATTCCGAGTAGTTGCCGGGATAAACCGTCAGTTGTCCGCCTTCCAGGTCGGCAATTTCGTCAGCCACCAGGTCCAGCAGGTAGCGGTCATGTGAGACGATCACCACGCCGCCGCGATACTCGCGGATCAGCCGCTCGAGGAAAGCTTTGCCGGCCAGATCCAGGTGATTATCGGGTTCGTCCAGTAACAATAGGTCAGGTTGCAGCAGCAGCAACCGCGCCAACCCGGCCAATTTGCGCTGACCGCCGCTGAGTACCTCCACCGGCAAGTCGAAGTCAGCCGGCACAAAGCCGAGCCCGCGCAAGGTAGATCGCACCCGGCTCTCGAAGTTCGGCCCGCCCAGGCTGGTAAAAGCTTCGAGCAGCTTCTCCTGCCGCGTAAGGGTGCGGGAAAGGAGTTTAGCATCGCCGTATACCGCCGGGTCAGCCAGGTTGATCTCCAGTTGCACCAACTCAGCCTCGATGGCTGAAAGTTCGCTGGAAGCCGACAACGTTTCCTGCAGCAGCGTGTGTCCGGCAGTTAACTGCACGTCCTGGTGCAGGTATCCTATGGTCAGGCCTTTTTTGCGCACCAGAAAACCCGTGTCGGCGGTCAACTCGCCGGCGATCAGGCGCAGCAGCGTGCTTTTTCCGCTGCCGTTGGGTCCCACCAAACCGACCGTGCGGTTGTCGTGGATCTCCCAGGACAGATCGGCGACGATAGGGGTGGAGACGTAGGTGTAGCTGACTTTGTCGAGATTGACGGCAATCATAGAGGTTCCAGGGGTGGGATGGCACGAAGATCATACCATTTAATTATTGTCACTGCGAGGCCTCGGAGAGGCCGAAGCAGCCGTAGGTTGTATTGAGGGGCGATGAAACCATATCATCGGAGACCGATCATTGCAGCCCCGAAATCCAACATCTCTGTACGGGTTGTGGAGCGACTTGATTAATCCTGGAAACCAACCTTGCGACTTCGATTTTAAACGATAGGCCTATTCCATGAAATTGTCGTTGTCCCAGGCTGCTGCTGTCTTCTGCCATTCGGGTGAGTAACAGCCATCCTCGACGAATTTTTGGAAGCTCGAGTGAGCCCATTTTTCTGGAGAATCAACCATCCCGTGTTTCACGGGATTGAAATGAATATAATTTACGTGGTTGGCGAAATCCTCTTCGTCACGGATTAGATGTTCCCAAAACCGTCTCTGCCAAAATGGTGGCTGATGATCTGATCCAGCGTAATTCCTGGTGAATTGACTTTTAATCAACCTCCAACAGGTTGAATAGTTTTGTTTATCAGCGGGTAATGTCCAGAGAAAATGAAGGTGGTCTGGAAGTATCACACTGGCAACGACAGTAAACGGATGACGATCTATCGTATATCTGAACGCCTGCCGCAGAACATCAATCGCTGTCTCTTGATGGAATATGGGTTTGCGATGAAACGTAACTTGCGTAAAGAACTAGGTTCCCCCTGCAACGTATAACCTGCGATAATCCATGTAAGGAATTATAGCAACGACTGGAACTTCAAAGGTTTATCATCGATGAGGTGTTGGATTTCGGGGCTGCAGAGGTGCAGTTAGGCATACATTCTTCATCGCCCCTCAATCCAACCTACGTGGTTTTGAATCGTTTTCACATTACAATTGACCGATCCCGCATCAGGTCCCTATGCCCCTACTCCTCATTCTACTTATTATTGCTGTTACGCCGCTGGTCGCACTGTTGATCGCCAGCCTGTGGATCGTCAAACAGGCGCTGTACCCGCGCAAATTCAGCTACGAAAAGAGCTACCTGCTCGAAGTCGAAAACGGGCGTTTCAACGAGGACGTGTGGAATAGTTGGGAGAAGCATGAGGTTATCCTCCGTTCTCCTTACGGCTACGATCTCTCCGGTACCTGGCTGCCGCTGACGGGATCCAAAAAGACCATCATCCTGTTGCACGGCTTTCCCTACACCCGCATTGGCATGATCAAGTACATCCCTGTGTTCCGCAGCCGGGGATTTAACGTGCTCATCTATGACCAGCGCTACTTCGGCCGCAGCGGCGGACCGTTCACCAGCTACGGCTATTTCGAAAAATATGATCTTAAAGCCGCGCTGGACTGGGTGCTGGAGCAAACCGGCCCGGACAGTCTGGTTGGCACCCTGGGCGAATCGATGGGCGGTGCCACGGTGCTGCTCCATGGGGTCATCGACCCGCGCCCGGCCTTCATCATCGCTGACTCGTGTTACGCCGATTTGCGTGAAGCCATGCAGATCCGGCTGCGCGACCAATATCACCTGCCGGCTTCCCCCTTCATGAGTCTCGGCGCGCGGTTGTTGACAATTTTTGGCGGCTTTACCACGGAGCAAGTCTCGCCGGAACGGGCTGCCGCCGAGCTGAACATGCCAGTACTTTTTATCCAGAGCGAGAACGATGTCGAAGTGCCGCCAGCGCATGGGCGCCGCCTGTTTGCTGCCAAACGCAATGGTCTGCGGCGCCTCTACCTGGCGCTGGATGCCGGTCATGTGGAAGCCGTTTGGGCCGACCGTACAACCTATGACCGCGAGGTCGGTGAATTTTTGAAAGAAGCCAATGTAATGTAGCGGCGAGCATTGCGAGCCATATCTCGCGTCCCCGAGCGAAGTGAGATCTGTGATCGAGCGTAGCGAGTGGGATGTGCGCCACATACTGGTAACCCCTCTCCCCTTTGTGTATAGACCGGGGACAAGGGTAACAGGCGTTCGGGGACATAGGTAACACATCAGTTCTTTAACAATTATTGCTTTTTAGGTCGATTTTGGCAACAGGTTGTGCGCAAAAGAATACCTGAAAGATGCCATCCTGGACTGACGGCCGAACCGCGACCGGGAATCCGCGGAAAGCTTTGCCAACTCGGATCACGCGATTGGCAAAAGAAATCCTGCCAGCAGAATCGACCTTGCGGAGATGGTCGCCATCCATGTAAATTACCGGTGGCAAAGTCTCAGGATAAGGTCGGGAGCTGGGCTGGTAGCGTGAACCGGGATAATCCAATCCCAACGCCTCGTGAGGCCGCTGGTAGTTGTAGACATACCACCAATCGTCAAAGGCCAGTTGACTTTCATCCAGATCAGTCAAGCTGTACCGTCGCAGCACCTCCTTTTTCAAGGAGCGATGTAATCGCTCATCTTTCCCCTGGGTTTGTGGGTGGTGGGGACCGCAATGTGAAATCGCAATATTCAAGCGGATCAACCAGGCCGTTAAAACGGTGTAGGGGTTATTGCGATCATCGCCCCAAGGCGATCCATTGTCCATGAGCATGCGCTCCGGGAGTCCAAACTGGCGAAAGAGGCGGATCAACTGGGTTTGGACAGTTTCAAAACGTTCATTGGCACAGGCGCGAAGACCGATCAGAAAGCGTGAATGGTCGTCCAAAACGGTCAGCGGATGACAGTACCCCCCGGCCTCCAGCCTAAAGTAGCCTTTGAAATCCATCTGCCATAGTTCATTAGGCCGTTCTTTCTCGAAACGCTGATAAGGTTTGTGCTTGTGAGCCTCTGTGGGATCAATTCGAGATTCTCGATGAAGAATAGCCGTGATCGTACTAGCGGCAGGCACCTGGCCATAGCCTGCGTTTAGGAGTACTTTGCGAATTTTTCGCCCACCCCAGGCGGGATGTTCTTTACGAACGGCTAGAACTCGTTCCTCGATATGTTCCTGTGTCTGGTTGGGGCTGTGATGCGGTTTTCGAGAATGCTCTACCAAGCCTTCTACGCCATCTTCTGCTTCCCGCTTGAGCCATTTGTAGCCGGTTTTCCGGCTGATCCCATATTCACGACACAAAGCACTAATGTTGCGATTCTCGCCTTTGGCTTGTAAGATAAATCCTTGCTTTTGAGACATGGTCGTGTTTTCCTTCCACGGCATGGTGATCCTCCTTTTGATTCACTCATGCCAGATTCTAACGACTGTTACCCATGTCTCCGAACAAGTGTTACCGATCTATCCAGTCTATACA
>DATMXL010000329.1:0-7061 GCA_035561555.1 Bellilinea sp. | reverse complement strand
TTCTATTACCATTATAGCAAGGTATTGAAGAAAGCCTGAGAAAATCGGGGAGGAATTTGCGAGTGGAAAGAAATATGCCTGCAAGCCTGCTTAACTAATCGGAATTATCAATATCTGGCTTTAAACCACGGGCACGGGCGTAAAAATTTTGATCTCATCCCCGGAATCATTCGAGAGCGCCTCTGGCGGTTGGCGCAGCAGCATCAGTGCCACATACAGGTCGCCCACGGCTCCGGCGGCATTCACCACGCAAGCCAGTATCACCGGCCCGATCCAGGTCGCCGGGACAATCGTCATCAAGCCTATACCCACCAGGCTGATAACCACAAATGGCGCCAGCGCGGTGACCAGGTATTTATTGCGCGGGATGTACCAGTCGGGGGCGGCGGCGTAGGCGTACGCTCCGCGAAAGGCAAATTTGGGTCTGGCGTTCGCCAGAGCATAAAACCCCAGCCCGTGAATGGCTTCATGGACGGTGATGGTGACAAACAGGACCGCCAAAACAATGACGATCGTCAGGACAGTCCCAATCCCCTCCCAGCGCAGCGTCAGAAAAGTGGCGGCATCGCCCGGGCGCAGCGCAACGGCCAATTTGGTAAACAGCCAGCCAAAAAAAACCAGCAATACCAGGCTGCCAAGGTTCATGACCAGCAGCATCTTGCGATCCTTCAGGTTAAAACCGGCAGAAAAACGGTAATTCGCGGGCAGGGTCTGGGTGGGGTTCATCTTACGGGCTCCTTGTGTTGGTCGGCCAGGGGGTGAATGTTGCAACGGCAGCAACGGGAGCAGTAACGCTCGGGGTCAACACCGCGGTTGGCAGCGGGGGAAAGGTATTGGTGGCAAAGGGTTGCGGACTCGGCTGGGTAACCAGGCTCCCCGGGAGTTGCAGCGTGACGTGAACGGTAGGCGAAGGTGCAGTTGTCGCCAAGGGACGGGGATCCAACAGGCCGGAAGCCCATACGCCGGCAGCCAATCCAACGATCAACATCACTGCCACCCCGATCAGCAGCCAGGCAGCCGGCATCCGGCTTTTTTCTTTTGGTCCGCGCGGCACCTGAATAGTGATCAGGGTAATGTTGTCGTGACCGCCGCGCGCGTTGGCTAACTGCACCAATCCATCAGTGGCATCCTGCAGCGGCTGGTGGATGAGCGACTCGGCGATCTCATCGTCAGCGACCAGGTCAGTCAGCCCGTCAGAGCACAGCAGCAGCAGGTCGCCGTCTTTCAATTGCAGCCCCTGATTGGAACGTGCCGTCTGGTCGTTTTCGCCTTCAGCCAGGTGCAGGCGTAAATCTGCTTCCGGCGGCTGCGGCGAACCCAGGAAGCGGCGGATCACATGCATATTGGGGTGACCCTCCGCCTGTTCCGGCGTGAGAACCCCCTTCTCGAGCGCTTCCTGAATCCAGGTGTGATCGGTGGTCAGCTGCTGAATCACGCCGCCGCGCAGCAAATAGGCACGTGAATCCCCCACATTGGTCAGGTACAGCCGGCGGTTAATGATGAAAGCACAGGCGCAGGTAGCTCCCATGCCTTCCTGATGATGGTTGGACTTCGCCTGTTCGTAGATGGCCTGACTGGCGCTGACGACCGCATTCTGCAGCACCTCGGTGGGGTCTTTACTCTCGCCAAATTCTGCCACCGCAGCACTGATGCGATTAACCGCGATTTCAGCCGCCACCTCGCCGGCGCGATGCCCGCCGATGCCGTCGCACAGGACAGCCAGTAATGCCGGGGTGCGGTTGGCGTCTTCCATCCGGAAAGCGGTGACCCCGTAACGGTCCTCGTTGTTCTTTCCACGCATGCCGGCATGAGTCTGCGCCAGGACCGGTAGATGAGAACGGTGTACCCGTTTCATGTCGGCTCCTGACGGTTCGAAATGCGCGGCTGCCGTTCCTCAGGCGGATTGGCTAACTCAAAGCGGAAGGCAATTTTTCCAATTTGGACCAGGTCGCCATGGCGCAGCAACAATCCCTGAGCCGGCACCGGCGAATAATTGACCCAGGTCCCCGCCACCGAACCGCTGTCTTGAATCAGGAACCCGCCTTCGGCAGTCTGCAGTACCCGCGCATGCAGCGGACTGACGGTCGGCGAGCTGATTTTATAGGTAACCACCTGCGGATCGCTGCCAAGCTTGGTTTCGCGGCGGGATAGCGGTATGGCACTGGCCGGATTAGACGAGGGTGAGATATTGCTCTGGCTGGCAGTCACGCCCAGACCGCCCGTATCCGGGACGCGCAGCAGCCAGGCTGGCGCTGAGGACAGGCTGCCGACCGCATATCTCGGCCAGGATGGCCGGTCGATGGTCGGTGTGGTGGTGGGTTTATCATTGTCCATCCGCGATGTAACCGGCTGTGTCAGCGGATCTTCGCGGGCGCGGCGGCTGGCCGGACTTTCCCGGTGAGCGCGGCGGCCCACCAACCCCAGCGCCAGCACCAGTACCACACCGGCAGCCAGAACGCCGCCAAAAATGAGCAGGTGATCGCTGCTCAGCAGCGACTTGATCACATTGGCTTTGGCTGGTTCAACCGTCAGATCCACCGGAGTATCGATGCTGCGCCGTATGAGCCCCAGAGTATCTTCAACTTCCACGTTCAAAACATGGCGGGCATCAGCCTGAAAATTACTCAGATCCCACTGGAAGGTGTCAAAGGGTTCTTGCGTGTTTTCGGCGGCCAATTGGCCGTCAACAAAAAGCCGCGTAGCCTTTAATGGCCGCTGGTGACCGTCACTGAACTCGACCACGATTTGCAACTCAACTCTGGCCGGCAGCAGCACTTCGTCGCCGGATTGATCTGACGGCTGCCAGGTGCGGTCAATTTTTGAAGGCGGCGAAAGAAAAATTGGGTTGGGCGGCAGAACGTTTACAAATACCGGACGCGACTCCGAGATCAACTGCTGATCGTTATGCTTGATTTCAAGGTGGATGTCGTAGGAGCCGCTGGCTTGAATTTTTGAATCATACGAGGCGCGGTACAAATATCGCAGCGGATTGAGGTATCCGTCCGGATCCGGCAGCGCCTCGACTCCCGAGTAAAGGAAAAGTGCGCCGCCGCTCTGCAGCGCCAGATCCTCGAGAGGCTGGAAGAGTTCCGGAGAGGACGTTGGCGCCGAGGCAGAAGCCACCAACCAGACGTAGATCGGAGTATTTTGACCCGACGCGCGCTCTGCCAGATTAGGCAACGCCGCCAGCGAGGCTGCGCCAGGCAGCGGTGTGATGTACAAGATGGCATTTTTCATCACGCGTTCAGCGCTCGGATCGGTCGCCAGATCGACCGCACGGGTCAATGCCGTCAGACTGGATTTTTCAGCCTTGAGATCCACGGTCGCCAGGGCAAAAAACGCTGCTTCCCATTCCGCCGCTGCACCGCTGCGAATCAGCTGCAATCCGGTGTTGGTCGCCAGGCTGACCTGGTCCGCGGTCTCTGCCGGCTGGCGCTGCGCCCATTGCTGCAGGCGTTCCAGGATATTTGCCATCCGGGTAACGCCGGCGTAACTATTGCTGAGCTCCGGTGACAGGTTAAAAGCCAGGGTCAATTGCACGCCTGGTTGAAGCAGTTCCAGATTGCTGATCGGCTGGGGCAGGCCATTTTCCAGGATAGCCACCTGGCTGGCTTCCAGATCGGTCAAAAAACCGGCCGAGGCATCATAGGCTTCGAATTCAACACTCAGGGTCGGAAAAGAATCACTGCCAATCCCGGCCAGAACCACTTTTCCACTCGACTCCTGCGCCGAGACATGCTTAAAGGGAATCACTACCCCTAAAATGATCAGAGAGATCAGTATAGATATCGTGCGGCCCGGTCGAATCCGCCGAATGGAGTGCATGGGATTGATTTTACTATAACTGAAACTACACGATGGGAATTATAAGAACTATCGCCTGTCCTTCCTTATTATTCCCACTCGATTGTTGCCGGCGGTTTGCTGGTGATGTCATACACCACCCGGTTGACGCCCGAGACCTCGTTTACTATGCGCCCGGCCACTTTTGCCAGCAGTTCATGCGGCAGCTGTGCCCAGTTGGCGGTCATAAAGTCCTGGGTCGTAACCGCTCGTAAGGCAATCGCTTCCTGGTAGGTGCGTTGGTCGCCCATGACGCCCACAGAACGCACCGGCAGCAGCACTGCAAAAGCCTGCGAAATACCGTCCGGCTGGTTCAAGGTAGATCGGCCCAGCAGTCCAGCCGCCGTCAACTCGCCGGTAAAAATCGCGTCTGCCGCCCGCAGGCGGTCCAGTCGCTCCCGGGTCAGCTCGCCCAGGCAGCGCACCGCCAGCCCCGGACCGGGGAAGGGTTGCCGCCACACCATCTCGGCGGGCAGGCCAAGTGCCTCGCCCACGGCGCGTACTTCATCTTTAAACAGATAGCGCAGCGGCTCGACCAATTCAAACGTCATATCTTCCGGCAAACCGCCCACATTGTGGTGGGTTTTAATGCGCTGAGCTTTACCGCGTTCTGGCGCCGCCGATTCGATCACATCCGGATAAATGGTGCCCTGGACCAGGTATTTGGGGTCACCCAGCTGATGCGCCTGCTGCTCGAAAATTCGGATAAAAGTCTCGCCGATGATTTTGCGTTTCTTTTCCGGTTCCTCGACGCCGTGCAGCGCCTGCAGATAAATTTCTTCTGCGTCCACCACCACCAGTTTCGCGCCGGGCATGGCAGCCCAGGCAGTCTCCACCTGGTCACGTTCCCCCTGGCGTAGCATGCCGGTATCGACAAACACCGTGGCAAGCTGTGAGCCAACTGCCCGCTGCACCAGTGCCGTCGCCACGCTCGAGTCCACACCCCCGCTGACTGCCGAAAGCACCTTGCGGTCGCCCACCTGTGCGCGGATACGCTCGACTGACTGGGTAATGATCGATTCTGGCGTCCAATCCGGAGTGCAGCTGCAAATATCGATCACAAAGCGCCGCAAGAGCTCCTTGCCGCCCGGCGTATGATGCACTTCGGGATGGAACTGCACCCCAAAGCAGCGCCGTTGCAGATCGCCGATGGCTGCCACCGGACTGTTGGCGCTGTGCGCCAGAATTTCAAAACCGGGCGGCGGGGTTTCGATGCGGTCGCCGTGCGACATCCACACATTCTGTTTCCCGGCACTCAATAGCGGGTTGTTCACGGTGGTCTCGATGGTGGCGAAGCCGTATTCGCGCTGGCTGGCTGAAGCAACTTGTCCGCCCAGTGCCTGCGTCAGCGCTTGCATGCCGTAGCAGATTCCCAGAATAGGCTTGCCGGATTTCAGCACATAGTCCGGCAAATAAGGTGCGCCTTCTTCGTAAACCGAATTGGGGCCGCCCGAAAGGATGTACCCGGAGGGTTGAATCGCCTGGACTTTTTCGGCCGGGGCATCCCAGGGGAATAATTCGCAATAAACCTGCGCCTCGCGCACCCGTCGCGCAATAATCTGCGAGTACTGCGAGCCAAAATCAAGAATGGCAATGGCACCGCTCATGGGGCAAAGACGATCTTGCCTTCCATCATCGAAACGATGCTGGCTAATGATTCGACCTGGACATTTAGATAACCCAAAGCATCGCGCCCGCCTTCGAAGGTCTTCTCAATGAGCGCTCCCACCCCCACCAGTGTCGCGCCGGCGGCTTCTGTCAACCGGATCAGGCCCAATATGGTCGCGCCGGAAGCCAGGAAGTCGTCGATGATCAACACTTTTTCGCCGCGTCCAAGGAACTCAGGCGAGACGATCAATTCCACCGAGTGCCCGCGGGTATGCGAAGGTGCAATTGTCAAATAGACCGTGTCCGGCATGGTGATGGGTTTGCTTTTTCGGGCATACACCACCGGCAGTCCCATATGCAGCCCGGTCATGATAGCCGGAGCAATGCCGGAAATTTCTGCCGTAAGAATGCGGGTGGCGCCGCTGGCTGCAAAACGCCGCGCCAGTTCCGCACCGCAGGCGTCCATCAACACTGGGTCCACCTGGTGGTTGATGAATTTATCGACCTTGAGAATCCCGCCGCCGAGGTTTTTTCCCTCTTTTAAGATCCGCTCTTTGAGTGCCTGCATCGCCTATACTCCTGGTCCGTTAAATGGTATAGACACAGATTGTATCGCGAATCGGTTTGTTAATAACCCTGAAATGGCGGGGATATTTTGTCCTTGCGCTCACCGTAGCACTTGTAGGTCGGATTGAAGCCGATTCAACCCGCCTGGCAATTCGATTCCACCTGAAGTCTGAAATCCGACATCTGCGATTTAATTTCACCTGTCATTGCGCCCCCCATGGCACTTGTAGGTCGGATTGAAGGCGATTCAACGCGCCTGGCAGTTCGAATCCACCTGCAGCCTGAAATCCGACGCTAGTGATTTAATTTCACCTGTCATTGCACCCACAGTGGCACTTGTAGGTCGGATTGCAGGCGATTCAACACGCCTGGCAGTTCGAATCCACCTGCAGCCTGAAATCCGACATCTGCGATTTAATTCACGTGCCATTGAGCACACACACCGCCCCGGCGCCCCGCTTTACCTGGTCTTTGCCACCACGTAGATATACTCCAACGCCATCGACCCCGTGTTCTTGACATCGTGTTCCGTATCCGGCGGGCAATACAAGACCTTGCCGGCACAAATCTCCAGTTTGTCCCCATTGCTCAAAAGGAACAATCCCTCGCCCGCCAACAGCACCAACAGCTCCTCATTGCCTTCCGTGCTGTGCTTCCCGACAGTCTTCCCGGGTTGCAGCACCACTTTCCCCGAGCGCATGCTGATGCTCTCCGGCGGACCGCCCAAAAGCAACATATATTCTTTTCCATCGGCATCCGCCTGAATAACTTTTGGCTTGAGCATCACTAATTCAATCCTCTTGGTTGGAAAACGAAATCGGTACCCACTAGTTATACCGGAAAAAGACTTCGTTGCTGCCGCCTGGCGGGATGGAAATTCAATCCGTGTCAAGCTTGGTCCCATTAACGCATTCTAAGAATACTGGTTGTTCTATTGAAATCTTGCCCCAAAGTCGCTATAGTGGAATCATTCCAGCAGGAGTTTGATCCGTTTAGAAAGTGTAAGTGTTCGGAGTCCGTGTTTGGAAGTGTTTTGAAGTGTT
>DATMXL010000328.1:0-2382 GCA_035561555.1 Bellilinea sp. | reverse complement strand
TTGGGCAGCGTAGGATTTCGAGCAAGTCAGGATTTACCATTGCATCTCCCTGGGACGTGTTGATACGACCTTTATTTTACCACGGGCGTGAAACGAGACCATTTGGCTTGCCGGGTAAGGATAGCACCTCTATAATCATCCCTGTGTAATATATAAACAAAGCGGGAGGGTGTAATGAAAAGCATGGTACTCTACGATTCGGTGTATGGCAATACAGAAAAGGTTGCGCGGGCGATTGCAGCAGTTCTGGCGCAGGCCGGGGATGTGGAAATACAGCCTGTGAGCGCGGTAACGGCAGAGCAATTGAGCGGTTTGGATTTGCTGGTGGTTGGTTCGCCGACCCAGGCTTTTGGCCCGATCCAGGCGACCAAAGATTTTCTAAAGAGTCTGAAAGGTAAATCGCTTGAAGGTGTAAAGGTAGCCGCCTTCGATACCAGAATGGACGTCAAGGTGGTTAAATCCGCGGTATTAACCTTCATGGCGGGCATCTTTGGCTATGCTGCTGAGAAAATCGGCAAGGGGTTAAAATCTGCCGGTGGTGTTGAGGCGATTGCGCCGGCTGGCTTCTTTGTCACCGGCAATGAGGGTCCGCTGACAGAGGGCGAACTGGAACGGGCAGTTGCCTGGGCCCATGACGTTTTGAAAAATCTTTAAAACCATTGACCACATAGACGCAGAGGGCACAGAGAAAAATCTAATAACAAGGTTGGAAAACTTAAGGAACCCCCGTTTTGTCCGGAAGGATTTGGCTTCCTGAAAGTATCATTATGGCCGGCCTAATCCTTAGAGAATGGATTTGGCCGAGCCTCCAATGATTATTGATTTTGTTTTTCTTCGTGGTCTCCGAGCCTCTGTGGTTATGGTTTGTCATGGATTGGTAGTAAAATTCAGTGCTTTTCCAATCCCGAACGATTTTCCAATCCATGCGCCGACTATTTAAACTCGACTTTCCCCGCCAGTTCTGGCTGATGTTCCTGGGCATGCTGATCAGTACCATTGGCAGCAGCATGATTTGGCCGTTCCTGATGATCTATGTCAGCGAGCGCCTTGGTCTGCCGCTGACCTTCACCGCCATGTTACTGACCCTTAATTCGGTCATGGGGCTGATCAGTTCCCTTATTGCGGGTCCCATCATCGACCGGCTGGGGCGTAAATGGGTGATGGTGGGCAGCCTGCTCTTGAATGGCGCCGGCTTCTTACTGATGAGCCAGGCGCAATCGCTGCTGGCTTTTGCCTTGATTATGGGGCTGCAGGGGGCGGTCAACCCGCTCTTTCGGGTCGGCGGCGATGCCATGATGGCGGATTTGATCCCGGCCGAAAACCGCGCAGATGCCTACTCGCTGATGCGCTTGAGCAACAACGTCGGTGTGGCGATCGGTCCGGCGGTGGGCGGCTTCCTGGCGTCGGCATCCTATAATTTGGCATTCTACGGCGCAGCCACCGGGTTGACGATCTATGGGCTGCTGCTGGCTTTCAAAGCCAGGGAAACCTTGCCCACCCTGCATCCGGAGCAAATTGCCCAGGCAGCCCGGGAACGGTTTGGCGGTTACGGCCAGGTCCTGACGGATAAACCTTATCGCGCCTTTGTCCTATCTTTTCTGTTTACCCAGTTTAGCGCCTCTATCTTATGGGTGATGCTGTCCGTGTACACCAAGACCAATTTTGGCCTGCCGGAAAGCCGTTACGGGCTGATTCCTATGACCAATGCACTGATGGTGGTGGTACTGCAGCTTCCGGTTACGCAATGGACAAAAAAGCAAAAACCGCAAGTGATGATGGCGTTGGGAGCCTTGTTCTACGCTGTGGGCGTGGGCAGCGTTGCGTTGGGCAGCAGTTTCTGGGGTTTCTGGGCCAGCATGGTCATTATGACTCTGGGCGAACTGGTGCTGGTGCCGACCACATCGACTTATGCCGCAAACTCAGCTCCGACGCACATGCGTGGGCGCTACATGAGCATCTACGGACTGACCTGGAATGTGGCGCAGGGCATTGGTCCGGTGGGTGGGGGATTCTTGAACGACACCTTCGGTCCGCGCTCCATGTGGTATGGCGGCGGTATCACCGGGTTGATCAGCACCGGCTTGTTCCTGCTGTTAGCCAGGACAAGAGGGAAAGAGGCGACGATGGTAGCTGAGGAAAAGAGCCAGGCGTAAACCAATATTGAGGTTGAGCACATCCTCAATTTCGCTAGAATAGCCAATTGAGGATATAAGCAGTGAACAGGCCAAAACCATTATAAAATGCATGTGCTATCATACTTGCTGTAATCGAACGACTGTAACACACCAACAATCCGAAGACAATACCACCAATAAAAATGACTAAAAATGCGGGGTATTGCGGGGCATTAAGGAAAACGATGCCATGAGCCAGCATAAAAAT
>DATMXL010000327.1:0-6151 GCA_035561555.1 Bellilinea sp. | reverse complement strand
TACAAGAATAGAGCGGAGGTCTTAAAACACGAAAGGCTTTCGACGCAATCCGGTTCCCCTACAGCCATTATACTCTCTGGCTGTCTCCGGCGTGCGCTTCCAGCCTTTCGCTGGTAAAGGCGGCTCGCCCCATTCCCTTCGGTCGATCACCCCACTCCATTCGGTTGGGAGCCCAAAGATCGGGCAGATCACTCTCCCGAAGGACGCCGGGACGGTGTGTGGGCGGGGCTCACACCTGTCCTGGCGGACGGTGCCAGGGACGTTCGCGCAAGCAGACCTTACGACATTATTTCGCGAACTTAGCCTTGAGGATGTCCTCCAGGGTTGGTTGGCCAATCTCCTGCAGTTCGTAGCGTACGCGCTGCATGGGCTTGGTGACTTTTAGAACACGGTTCAGGTCAATCGGGGTTGCCGAAATAACCAGGTCGACATCCGCATTGTTGATGGTTTGCTCAAGGTCACGAGTCTGCTCGGCGCCATAACCCATGGCAGGCAGAATGGGACCGGTGCCTGAGTATTTTTCATAGGTGGTGATGATCGAGCCAACCGCAAACGGGCGTGGGTCGACGATCTCGGCAGCGCCAAAGCGGCGGGCAGCCACCCAACCAGCACCGTAGGTCATCTCACCGTGCGTGAGTGTAGGACCGTCTTCGATGACCAGGACACGTTTACCTTGAATAGCGCCAGGATTGTCTACGAATAACGGGGAAGCAGCTTCGATAACTATAGCCTTGGGATTCAGTTCGCGGATGCTCTCGCGCACCTGAATGACAGAATCGGGATTGGCGGTGTCAACTTTGTTGATGACGAACACATCAGCGTGTCGGACATTGGTTTCGCCGGGGTGATAGCGGCGTTCGTGACCCGGGCGGTGCGGGTCAACAACAACGATTGAAAGATCTTCTTTATAGAACGAGAAGTCGTTGTTGCCGCCATCCCACAGGATTACGTCAACTTCTGCCTCAGCGGCGCGCAGGATTTTCTCGTAATCGACTCCGGCATACACGATGACGCCGTTATCCAAATGCGGTTCGTATTCCTCGCGCTCCTCAATGGTGCATTCGTGCTTGTCGAGGTCGGAGTAGTCGGCAAAACGTTGCACAGCCTGTTTGACAAGGTCGCCGTACGGCATGGGGTGGCGGATGGCGGCGACTTTCAGCCCCATCGACCGCAAAATAAGCGAGACGCGCCGGGTCGTCTGGGACTTGCCCGAACCGGTGCGAACAGCACAGATGGAAACAACCGGTTTGGTCGATTGGATCTGCGTAGATTCAAGACCCATCAAGCGGAAATCCGCGCCGGCAGCTAAAACTTGTGAAGCTTTATGCATGACGGTCTCGTGGGAGACGTCGCTATACGCGAAGATGACCTGTTCCACTTTCAAGTCCTGGATCAGGCGACCAAGCTCGGATTCTGGGTAGATCGGTATTCCACCTGGGTAAAGCTTGCCTGCCAACTCTTCCGGGTAGCGCCGGCCCTCGATGTTGGGAATCTGAGTCGCGGTAAAGGCTACCACCTGGTAGCCGGGGTTATCGCGGAAGTAGACGTTGAAATTATGGAAGTCTCGGCCCGCGGCGCCCATGATCAGGGTTCGAATGGTCATACGTTTGGATCTCCTTTGAATGTGAATTTAGATTTGGAATCTTTTCACATCGCTTGTGGGGCTGTGATGCCCAGCAAAGCCAGGCTGTTGGCTAGAGCCTGACGGGTTGCCATAACCAGGCGCAGCCTGAAGCTGCGTACCGGTTCCTCGACTTGAAGAACCGGGCACTGCGTGTAAAAATCGTTGAAGGCACGCGCCAAATCATAGGCGTAGGTCGCCATCCACAATGGACGCAGTTCGCCAGCAGCGCGCTGCACTTCGTTCGGCAGGCGCGCTAGCAGATCAATTAATTGCAACTCGGGGGCAGTCAACTCAAAGTCGGGGGTGACCGATTCGGCCGGTTCCACCCCGCCCTTCCGTAAAATACTGCCGCCGCGCACAAAAGCATATTGGATATAGGGAGCAGCCTGCCCATTGAAATCCAGTGCAGTCTCCCAGTCGAAGGTAACCATTTTGGTGTTCTCGCGCGCCAGCATAGGGTACTTAATGGCACCTATGCCAACCGCCTGCGCCACTGCTCGTTTCTGGTCCTCGGTCAGGTCCGGATTTTTCAGCTTGACAACGTCATAAGCACGATCGATGGCTTCGGTTATCAGGTCTTCCAGCAACACCACAGTACCCTCGCGGGAAGCCATAACCACATTGCCCGGCAGGGTGACCAGTTCATAAGGGATGTGCTGGCAGCGGTTGGCCCAGGAATAACCAGCAATTTCCAGCGTTTTGAATACCTGCTGGAAATGCAGAGATTGCCGGACATCTACCACATAATAGGATTTGACCAGTTTAGGATAATCGCTAAATTTGCGACGGGCCAAGGACAGATCTTCAGTTGCATACAAAGCTGTGCCATCCGAGCGCAGAACCACCAGCACGCGGTATTTTTCATTTTTTAAGCCAAGCAAATCATCCAATTTGACCACCACAGGACCATCGGGGCGTTCATCCGTGGCGATCCCGCGTTCGGTCAGCTCGGCGACGAACAATTTGCCGGATTGCTCCTCTTCGCTATTGAAGTAGTAGCGGTCAAAGGGAATGTCCAGGCGGGAATAGATCTCATTAAATCCGTCCAGCGACCATTGGCGTGTTTCCTGCCACAGAGCCACAATTTCAGGCTCGCGGCGGTCCCAGCGGGTATACAGGTCGCGGATTTCGCTTTCCAATTCCGGGGATTCTTCCAAACGCCGGCTGGCTTCGGCATAAATTGTGCCCATCCAGCGGGTGATGTCTTTATCGGGTTTTTGCCCGGCATGGAATTTACGGTAACACCACAACCATTTGATTACATGCAGACCGATGTCGCCAGGGTAATTGGCGCGAATCACATCGTAACCGGCAAAGGACAGCAGGCGTGAAAGGCCATCGCCCAGAATGGCAGAGCGCAAATGGCCAACATGGAAGGCTTTGTGGGTGTTGGGCTGCGAAAACTCAACCATCACCTGTTCACCCCGGTCAGCGCCGCGGCCGAAAGCCTGGCCCTGGTCGATAGCGGTGTCGATCACCCGGCGGGAGTAAACCGCCGGATCAAAATATAGGTTGAGGTAGCCGCTGACCGCTTCGATTTTCTCGAAACCGGCTGGAGTGCCCAAAGTCTCGGCAATTTGGCTGGCTAATTCCTGTGCCCGTTCGTTGACATTAATTTTTTTGCCCTGGCGGGCTTCCCGGGCAGCCAGCTGAAAAAAGGCAGTCGAAAGACCCCAGTGTCCACTAAAGGGAATCCACTTCCACTGGATTAAAGCATCCGGCAGGTCGTTGGCGGCGCAAAATGCATTGATTTTCTTTTCGATCTGCCGTTGCTCAACTTCAAACATGCGATGAAAACCCTCTGCTGATGGATGGCCCTGCGCCGGTTGTTGACGTTGGGATTATATCACAGGCATCAAACCGGTAGATTTCTTTAACAATTCAGCCGTGATAGATAAAAAAGCGGGAGGAAGACCTCCCGCTGAAAGGAACAATCGGAAATCCCGCTGTGCGGGAATATTTATTTGGTTAAGGTAGCGAGCTTCTTCATCAAGCGGCTCTTGCGGCGGGCGGCATTGTTCTTGTGAATGATGCCTTTTTCAGCTGCTTTGTCGAGCTCGCGGACGGCTGCCAGAACTGCTTCGCGGGATTCAACCTGTTCGCCCTGACCTAATGCTGCCACAGCCTTGCTGACGGCTTTGCGGGCGTTACCGAGGAAAAAGCGGTTGCGCAGGCGGCGGGTTTCGTTCTGCTTGTTGCGCTTGATTTGAGACTTAATGTTTGCCAAAGTACTTCCTCCGAATAATCTTTCAACGAATTGCGACCCAGAATTCTAACCGATGGATGGGTATTTGTAAAGTATTTCAGGAAAAGTCGATGGTCAATCCCTTCAGCGAGGTTTTCAAATTCCAGACGCGCGAGGTCAGGCCGGAATTGGAAAACGCATTTTGCATCACAGCCTGAACTGGCTGAGGATCACCTTCAATGAATGCGATGACGCTCGGGCCTGCACCTGATAATGCGGCTGGTGCGCCCAACGCTTGAGCAGCCTGAATGGCGGCTGCCGCACCCGGGATAAGATTCAGACGGTACGGCTGGTGCAGCTGATCCTGCAGCGCTTTGGTCAGGAGCCCTCGGTCGCCGGTTCGCAAAGCTTCTGCGGCGAGTATGGCGTGCCCGATATTAAATACTGCATCCTGCAACGAGACATTCACGGGTAAAGCACGGCGTGCCTGGACTGTTGGCAAAGGAAAGTCCGGCAGAACCGCCACAATCTGCCATGCACTGCTCGGCAATGACTTGACGATCAAACTGCCATTGGGCTCACTGGTCACCAGAGTTAATCCGCCGTATAACGCAGCAGCCGCATTATCGGCGTGATCCTCCAGCTCATAGGCAATTTCAAGCATTTCCAATTTGGTAAGAGGATCGCCCAAAAGGGCATTGGCTGCCACGATTCCCGCCAGCGCAGCGGCAGCACTTGAACCTAACCCGGAACCCAGGGGAATGCGGTTGTCGCAGCTGATTTTAACTCCCGGCGGCATGCCCTGCCCCAGCCGGCGGTAAACTTTAAAAAACGCTCGTGCGATCAGATTTTTGTCATCGATCGGCAAATGACCTGCCCCCTCGCCCTGGACTTCAACCCTCACCCCGCCCGGCTGTATCATAAACGTGCAAGTGTTCCACAAATCCAGCGCCAGTGCCAGACAGTCAAAGCCAGGTCCCAAATTGGCGGTTGTAGCGGGAACCCGCAGCGTCACTGACTGCGGGGTCATGGGCGTCCTCCTGCCAGGATGGCATCTTCCAGAGCTGCCAGTTCCGACGGCAACGCGCGCGGGGCGTTAAAATGCTTGACGATAATGTCCGGATCCTTCAATCCGTGACCGGTGCAGACGGCTACGATTCGTTTACCTTTTACGTTTAAGCTGCCCTCCAGTAATTCGTGCTTCAAGCCAGCTAAACCGGCAGCCGACGCTGGTTCGACCCATACTCCGTTGGCAGCCAATTGGCGCTGCATGGCTAAAATTTCATCGTCGGTCACAGCCAGAATGCGCCCACCCGATTCCTCGGCAGCCTGCAAGGCCTGCTCGCCGCGCGTCGGCTTGCCAATACGGATCGCGGTCGCAACTGTTTCCGGGTGCTCCACCGGATGCCCAAGCACCAAAGGAGCAGATCCGGCAGCCTGCACACCCAAGATTATTGGTAAACCCGTACTTTTGAGGGAATGATATTGTTTGAATCCCATCCAATACGAGGTGATGTTTCCGGCGTTACCCACCGGCAGACACAACCAGTCTGGTGCGCTGCCAAGAACATCGCAAATTTCAAAGGCTGCCGTTTTTTGACCCTCCAACCGGTATGGATTGAGCGAATTGACCAGTGCGATCGGGTGGTTCTGGCTGATGAGCATGACCAGCGTGAGCGCATCATCAAAGGAGCCCTCGATCTGGATCACCTCAGCGCCATAGGCGATGGCTCCAGCCAGTTTACCGGCAGCCACCTTGCCCTGCGGTATGATCACCACTGCGCGCCGGCCAGACCGCGCTGCATAAGCGGCTGCCGAAGCAGCCGTATTACCGGTGGAAGCGCAAATTACCGCCTGGACGCCCCTACCTACGGCTTCACTGATGGCAACGGTCATCCCCCGGTCCTTGAATGACCCGGTCGGGTTGAGACCTTCGAATTTAACCCACAATTCAAATCCGCCACCCAGTTCCTGTGCCAGACGCGGCATAGGAATCAAAGGTGTGTTGCCTTCCAACAAAGTGATTGGCTGTGTGTGCGCCGGAATATCCATTAAAGCGCCGTATTGTGCCAGGACTCCAGCGTATGGCGGCATACTAATCTCCACTCTCGCCTTCCGATTGTGATTCACCCCCCAGTGTCTGGTCCAATCCCAAAGCCAATAGCTGGCGTTCTGTATCGGTTAACCGGGCTTCAGGATGAGTTGGAAGATACTGCAGCGGCGGCATTTCACCCTTAAGCACGGTTTCACCAGCCTCGCGGCCTTCTTCGCCGGAATTATATATATCCGAGAAATTTAGCTTTTGACGGCCTTCATCGACATCCCGCTGCGTTAACCAGGAA
>DATMXL010000326.1:0-15073 GCA_035561555.1 Bellilinea sp. | reverse complement strand
TTGATATACTGCAGAGAAAATAGGTACTGTTATGCCCTTTTAGCGAGAAAACAACCAATGAAAAGTACACGCGAACGAATACTACAAACCCTCTTGAACAATCCCAGGTCGACCATCAACGAGTTGGCGGATGCGGTTGGCATCAATGCCATTTCGGTACGCCATCACCTCAACAGCATGCTGGCAGACGGTCTGGTGACCTCGGAAGAGGAACGCCATGGGGTAGGTCGACCGCGCCTGGTGTATTACCTGACCGACGAGGGTTTGGAACGCTTCCCGACGCGTTATTTCCGGCTGGCTAACCGGCTGCTGGACCAGTTGAAGGGCCAATTGCCGGCTTCCGCCATCGAAAGCTTATTTTCCACCATGGCGAAAGACCTGGCAGAGGAGCACTCACGCCAGACCAAGAATTTATCCTTTGAGGAAAAGTTGAATTTCCTCAAAAAATTGCTCGCTGAAGAAGGGTTTATTGTTGACTGGGAAAAAGTTGGCGACGATTACCACATTCGCGAGGTCACCTGCCCGTATTTACAGGTTGGTCACGAACACCCGCAAGTATGTCTGGTTGACCAGACTTTAATTTCGATGGTGCTGGCGATTCCGGCCCAGAAAATTTCCTGCGTTTTGACCGGAGACAATTACTGCACCTACGTCGTGCCACTACCCAGAGAAGTGGAGATGGTGAATGAGTGATAAGCCCGGCAGCAATCCTGCCGTTTGGGATCTTGAGGCAACCGATCCGGAAGCCTGCCAAAAGCTGCGCGCTGGTTTGAATGAGGTCCTCGATCCGGAGATCGGATTGAGCGTTATCCAGCTCGGATTGATTCGAAATTTCCGTTATCAGGATGGCGAAGCGTTATTGAATATGATTTTGACCACACCGTTTTGTCCGTACGGTCCAGCGTTGATCGATATGACACGGGTCAAGGCGGAAGAAGCCCTTGGTATGCCGGTTTCGATCGAACTTAGCATGGATGTTTGGGACTTCGCTATGATGGAAGAGGGATTAGATATGGAGTGGGGTTTGTATTAACCCCTCACATTACCCCTGTCCGCAAGAAGGCGGCGGCAATGAATTGAAACTAAAATCTCCCAAAAACGGGGAGATTTTCTTTAACACATTTCCGATAGGATGGAAAGCGCACCCTACGATCCATGGAAATTCAAGCTTTCCACTGGCGCAGGCGCGGGTCGTGAGTGTCGAATAGCTCAACCAACCGCATGGCCAGGCGCATGTCACCGGTCATGCGCAACTTTCCAAAAAGCAGTGCGCGGGTCGGATCGAGACGGCCGGTGAATATATCCAGGATGTCTTTGGCTTTGGCAGCCAGACTAAGATCCGGTGCGTCGGCTTTTCCCGCACCCGCGGTGCACATTTGATCGCGTATGGTGACCGTCCAGTCTCCCCCCCCGTCGCCAGAGAGATCGAAGTTTATCACGGCAGAAACACCACGCGCTTGTTCTGGAAGGAATACTTGCGGCAGCAAGGTCATCAGGGTTTGAATATTAAGGTCAGTCATGGCAGCTCCAGGGGTTCATTTTACCTGCATTTGCTGAATTCGGAAACCTTATCTTTTGGCTATGCGAATTGTTGGATTGGCGTTTAGTTCCTGGGATTTAGCCTATAATACATTCATCACACCTTGAACTTCGGCAAGACAGGAGTATGCATGATTAAAAACCTGCTCATCCCCGAATCCGGACCCTTGCAATTTGATATTTCGCCGGATAAATGCAAGTCAGCGCTAAAAGATATGGAAAACTTGCTGTGGGTCAGCCTGGAGCAGGCCACTCCCGAAGAATTTACACTCATTCTTAATGATTTGTTCCATTTCCACCCCCTGGCGATCGAAGATGCACAATCTACTGGTTTCCAGACGCCAAAAGTGGATGATTACGGTGAATACTTATTTATCGTCGTAATGGCGCTCTTGGGAGACCACAACCGCAGCCTGCTGACTTCGGAAGAGTTTGACATTTTCCTCGGTCAGAATTATGTGGTCACCAGTTATTCCAGTGAAAAGATTACCGCGGTAGAAAAGCTGCGGGAGCGGTTGCAACGCGATGAAAGGTTGCAAACCAACGGCGCTGATTTTCTATGCCACGCTTTGATCGATACCATTGTGGATGACTACGGTCCGCCACTGGAGGAGCTGGAAGATAAATTAGAAGCGTTAGAAGACCAGGTGTTGGCTAAACCACAGCCGGAAACGCTGAAACAGATTTTACACTTGAAGCATGCGATCATTTCGGTACGAAGGGTCATTGCACCGCAGCGAGAAGTAATTAATCATTTGACGCGGGAAGAGTATCCAATGATCGACCGACAATCGCAATTGTATTTCCGTGATATCTACGATCACCTGGTGCGGACCTATGACTGGATCGATATTCTGCGTGATATGGCGACTAATTCGCTGGAAGTGTATTTAAATGCCACTTCAGTGCGTCTGAACGAGGTGATGAAAGCGCTGACGATCGTCTCAACGATCTTCCTGCCTCTGTCATTTGTCGCCGGTGTTTATGGCATGAATTTTCACTTCATGCCGGAGTTGAGTTGGAAATGGGGTTATCCGCTGGTGTGGGTCGTGTTTCTACTAATTGCTGGCGGCATGTTGTATTTTTTCCGGAAACGCAATTGGTTCTAAGTTAATAATCCAGGTGGGACTTGACAAATTAGAATTTTTGTTCTATCATTGGTACATGCATCCGATTTACCCGAAAAGGAGGTTGCCATGTCCGGTGCATTTCCACCTCAAAACCAAAGCCGCAGCGTTTTGTCGCAGCGAATTCTCACCCAGCGCGGATTGCTGGTTGGCGTAATCCTGGCGGCTGCTCTGGTCGGCTTTGAAATGTTCAACTACTCCACCACCGAAGTCGCTTTACGCGACCTGTTGGGAGATTTGAAAATCCTTGGTCTGTCCTGGGCGACGGTCTTAACCTTCGCCTTCTGCGGCATTGATTTTGCCGGAATCGCGAGATTGTTCATCCCCGAGTCTGATCAACCGACCAGCAACGAGAACTGGTTCCTGTTCGGCGCCTGGCTCTTGGCAGCTACCATGAATGCGGTACTGACCTGGTGGGGTATCTCGCTGGGTCTGGTCAACCGCTTGCCAGAGGCAACCGCGTTCATCGATCCGAATACCATAACCGGGATTGTGCCGGTGTTTGTGGCATTGATGGTGTGGGTGACACGCATTTTGCTGATCGGCAGTTTCTCCATCTCTGGTGCGCGGCTTTTTAGCGAAGGCACGCGCAATACACGCGATTTCACCCCTCAGCGCGTTTATGGCGCCTTACAACCTCTCGCGACCTTTACTCCAACCCCCCACCCGGTTCGTTCGTCAGCCATGAGCAACAGTCAGGCGCGTCCGCGCTCGTCCCACCGTCCTGAACCATACCGGCCAGAGCCGGAATATGTGAGCGAGCCGGGTTACGCCGCGGCGGATGGCAGCGCATATACGCTGGGCGAGGTTAAAGAAACAGGCCGTCCAACCAACCGCGGCTCGCGGTTCTGAACAGCCTGTCCATCAGTTCAATGGTTGAATATTAGATCAAGCCGAGCTGGCGGCCTGACTTCTCAAAAATGCTTATGACGCGGTCGAGCTGTTCGTCGGTGTGAGTCGCCATGTAGCTGGTGCGCAGCAACTGGTGGCCTGGCGCTACTGCCGGGCTGATGACCGGGTTGACAAAAACGCCATTTTCGAAAAGGTTTTTCCACATCATGAAGGTCAGGTCATTGTCGCCGATTAAGATTGGCACAATCGGGGTGACGGAATGGCCGATGTTAAATCCCAACTGGGTATAGGCTTTGCGCATCTTATCGCCAATTTCATTGACGCGGGCAACCCGCTCGGGCTCTTCACGCATGATTTCCAGGGCGGTAAGGGCCGCCATGGTATTGGAAGCCGGGATGCTGGCAGAAAAGATCAACGAACGGGCGAAGTGCTTGATGTAATGGATGACGTTCTCGTCACCGGCTACAAAGCCACCCAGGGAGGCGAAGGATTTACTGAAGGTTGACATAATCAAATCCACGCCGTCCGTGATGCCGAAGTGCGCCGCGGTGCCGCGACCACCACCCAGCACACCCATGGCATGGGCGTCATCCACCATCAAGCGGGCGCCATATTTTTTGGCCAGGGGAATAATTTCAGGCAGCGGGGCGATGTCGCCTTCCATGCTGAAAAGACCGTCCACCACAATAATTTTTCCGGCGTCCGCAGGCAGGGATTGCAGCACCTTTTCCAGATGCGCCATATCGTTGTGCATGTAACGTTCGAGCTTGCCATAACCCAGGCGGGCGCCATCCACAATACTGGCGTGATCGTCCTTATCGAGAATGACATAGTCACCGCGTCCGACAATAGCGCTGATCGCGCCGAGGTTAGCCTGCATACCAGTAGAGAACACCAGAGCTGCCTCTTTACCCACCCACTCTGCCAATTCCTGCTCGAGCTGGTGGTGGATTGAAAGCGTGCCGTTGAGAAAACGGGAGCCAGTGCAACTGGTGCCATAGCGGTTAATCGCTTCGCAGGCTGCTTTTTTCAGGCGCGGGTGCGTGGTTAAACCCAGGTAGTTGTTGGACCCGCACATGATCAGGCGGTGGCCGTGGTAAACCACTTCAGTTCCCTCGTTTTCATCCAATGGGAGAAAGTAGGGGTAGATACCCTGAGCGATGGCATCTTTTGCCTGCGTAAATTCCATACATTTCGAGAAAATATCCATGAACCACCTCAAATCAATTGAATTATGGCCTTAATAAATTGCTTTTTATCGGGATAATCCCGGAAAAACCATGGGAATGATTCGAAGAACTGTCTAACCCCACCCGGTCTCTCGGATAACAATCGTCACCCGGGAAGACAAACCAAGATTGTTGATTATACCCTTAATCGTGCAGACAGGCCGCTTGCGAGACCCTGGTAGTGAAAGACGGGTACAATTTATACATCATTCACTTCATCACTCATTGCGAGGAGTTCCAGAATGCGTTTGTACGGAGGTATTGAGGCCGGCGGTACCAAATTTGTCTGTGCAATTGGAACTGGACCCGAAGACATTCAAGCGGAAGTGCGCTTCCCCACCGGCGAGCCAGAAGAAACCCTGGGACGAGCTATTGATTTTTTCCGAATATTTATGATTAAAACCCGCCAGCGGTTGGATGGTATCGGTATTGGCGCTTTTGGACCATTGGACCTAAACCCGGGATCGGTGCATAGCGGCAAAATTACAACCACACCCAAAGCTGGCTGGGGTTTCACCGACTTGAGCCAGATCATTGAAAACGGGACCGCAACACCTGTGAAACTGGATACAGACGTCAATACAGCCGCGCTGGGAGAAGGCTTATGGGGTGCAGCGCGCGACCTGCGCGATTACGTTTACCTGACCATCGGCACCGGGATTGGCGGCGGATTGGTGAGCAACGGAAAGCCGCACCATGGCCTGGTTCACCCGGAGATGGGGCATATGCGCGTGCCGCATTCAAGGACAGAGGATCCATTCGATGGTGTGTGCACATTCCACGGCGACTGCCTCGAAGGGCTGGCATCCGGACCCGCCATCCTGGCACGCACAGGAAAGCCTGGTGATTCTCTGCCTGCCTACCATCCGGTGTGGGACCTGGAAGCAAACTATATTGCACTGGCTCTGGCAAATATCGTGTGCATGGTGTCCCCGCAGCGCATTTTACTTGGCGGAGGTGTGATGGAGCAGAGCCAGCTGTTTCCGATGGTAAGGCTCAAGGTGCTGCATTTGCTGAATGGTTACGTTCATGCACCAGCCATTGAGGAAGCCATCGATGAATATATTGTGCCGCCTCAGCTCGGTCAGCGTGCGGGGGTATTGGGGGCCATCGCACTGGCGAAGATCACATTTAACCCAAAAGGACCAATTAATTTCGGGTGAACAAGAACGATTGGCCTTTTACCGGTGAAAGGTACCCTTCTATTCGCCTAAATTCCGGTCTTCGATTGCTTTGACCTTGCTGAAACGGCGGAGAAAGCGCACATCCTGTGAGAATGAGGCGTTCAAGAAGGCTGTTACGATCTCTTTTGCCAGTTCATTACCGACGATGCGGGCACCAAGGCAGAGAAGGTTGACATTATCGTGCTCGACCCCCTGATGCGCGGAATACGTATCGTGGCAGACTGAGGCGTACACACCTCTAAGCTTATTGGCTGCCACACAGGCACCGACGCCTGAACCACATATAACAATTCCCCGGTCCGCCTCGCCGCGTTGAATAGCCTGACCGGCTTTTTCGGCATAATCCGGGTAATCCACAGCAGTGGTGTCCCAGGTACCCAGGTCAAGCACCTGGTGACCAAGGCGTTCGACGACTTGGATGATATCTTGCTTGATTGGGAAACCCCCGTGGTCACATGCAATGGCTATGCGCATATAATCCTCAATCATTCTTTCCCAATCAGACGTCGGGCAACCTTGACTACGTTTTCTGGTGTGAAACCCAACTCTGAAAAGATCTTCTTATAGGGCGATGATGCACCGTACCGGTCGAGGGTGATAGTTTGACCTGTAGGACCGATGTAACGCTCCCATCCCTGTTCAACGCCCGCCTCAACCGCTAAGCGCTTTGTAATTTTGCGCGGCAAGACGCTTTCCTTGTAAGCGGCATCCTGTTTTTCAAATAAATCCCAACTGGGGAAGGATACCAGCCGCAGCCGAACCCCTTCAGCAGCCAGAGTGTGACCGGCAGCCACGATCAAATCGACCTCGGTGCCAGAGGCCATCAAAATCAATTCGGGAGTGCCGCCACCCAGATCGGTCAGGACATAAGCGCCTCTAGAGAGTCCTGCCGCGCTGGATAATTCAGAGCGATCCAGGGTCGAGACAGGTTGGCGGGATAACAATAAGGCGGTGGCTGACTCGTGCTGAATCGCCTGTAGCCAGGCTTCACGAACTTCGTTGGCATCTGCGGGTCGGATGACGCTGAGGTGTGGAATGGCACGCAGGGCTGCCAGATGTTCTACCGGCTGATGGGTTGGACCGTCCTCACCCAGTCCAACGCTGTCATGGGTGAACACCCAAATGCTGTGGTATTCCGACAAGGCCGACAGGCGGATAGCCGGCCGCATGTAATCGGAGAAGATCAGGAAGGTGCCGCCGTACGGGATAAAACCGCCATGCAGCGCAATACCATTGGTGACTGAACCCATGGCGTGCTCGCGTACGCCAAAATGGATGTAGCGTCCGTCACGGGCATCGGGTTGGAAATCACGGCTGGAGTTGATCCAGGTATTGTTGGAGGGGGTCAAGTCAGCCGAGCCACCGATCAATTCCGGCAGCTTGCCAGCCAGCGCGTTGATCACCTTGCCGGAGGCTGCCCGGGTAGCCATGCCTTTGGGGTCGGCTTCAAATTGCGGCAGCTCCGTGTCCCAATTCGCCGGCAGTTGACCACCCATGCGACGGTTAAACTCACCCGCCAGATCTGGATATTCGCGTGCATAAGCAGCGAAACGTTTTTTCCAGGCGGACTCGGCGCGTTTTCCGACCGTGACAGCCTTGCGGTAGAATGCCAGTACATCGTCAGGAATATAAAAATCGGGTTCTAGCGGCCAGCCAAGCTTTTCCTTCGCGCCGCGCAATTCGTCGACGCCAGGCGGTTCGCCGTGAGCTTTGTTGGTATCCTGGCGGGTCGGTAGACCGAAGCCAATATGGGTCCGGCACATAATAATCGACGGACGCGGATCTTTTTTTGCCTTGCGAATAGCGCTGTCGATGGCGGCGACATCGTTGCCATTGCTGACAAGTTGCACATGCCAGCCATAAGCATTGAAACGCTTACCGCGATCCTCGGTGAAGGCAAGTTCTGTCGATCCGTCGATGGAAATGTGATTATCATCGTACAGGTAAATCAAATTCCCCAGTTTGAGGTGGCCTGCCAGCGAAGCCGCTTCGGATGAGACACCTTCCATCAAGTCGCCGTCGGTGACGATGGCGTATATGTAATGGTCCACCACGGCATGCATCGGCCGATTGAATTCATTGGCCAAATGCAACTCAGCAATAGCCATGCCAACCCCATTCGAAAACCCCTGCCCCAGCGGACCGGTGGTGGTCTCGACGCCGGGGGTCAACCCGTATTCCGGATGCCCGGGGGTGAGGCTGCCCCACTGGCGGAATTGTTTTAACTCTTCCAGCGGCAGGTCGTAGCCCGTCAGATGCAGCAGCGAATACAGCAGCATGGACCCATGACCCCCGGAAAGGATAAAGCGATCGCGGTCAGCCCATTTTGGATTGGTCGGGTTGTGCTTCAGGTGACGAGTCCAGATGGTGTAGGCCATCGCGGCGGCGCCCATCGGCAGCCCGGGATGCCCGGAGTTGGCTTTTTGCACGCCATCAGCGGATAAAAAGCGAATGGTATTAATGGCTCTTTCTTCCAGAGTTGAGGAGAGAGTCTTGGGCAGGGTTTTTGCTGGGGATTCAATGCTCATAAAGCGCCTTTCTGACTGGCCGTAATTCGGCCAGGACTGCAGAAATTCTACCATTTAATCTGGCTTGAATTAAAAACAAACCACCGGCGAGTTGCCGGTGGTATTGTTACTTGGAACCAGGATCAGGCTAATTTAAGCCGGCGCAGCCGCAGGCTGTTGGTGACTACAAACACACTACTGAAGGCCATTGCGCCAGCAGCCAGCATGGGATTAAGGAAACCCAGTGCGGCAGCTGGTATCAGAATGACATTGTAGAAAAATGCCCAAAACAGATTCTGCTTTATGGTTTTCAGTGTACGGCGGGAAAGCTCGACGGCACGAACAACACCGCGCAGGTCGCCGCTGATCAAGGTGACCGGGGCAGCTGCCATAGCAACGTCGGTGCCGGTGCCAATGGCGATACCAACATCCGCTTGAGCCAAAGCTGGGGCGTCGTTGATGCCATCGCCGACCATGGCGACAACTGCGCCTGATTGCTGTAGCTTTTTGACTTCAGCGGACTTGCCATCCGGCAGCACTTCGGCCAAAACGCTATCCACACCCACCTGTTGACCGATCGCCTCGGCGGTGCGCTTATTGTCACCAGTGATCATGGCAACTTTCAGACCCAGTTTATGCAGGTCTTGAATCGCTGTTATCGAACCATCTTTGACCGTATCGGCGATGCCTAACACACCACGAACCACGCCGTCCACACCTACCAGGATGGCGGTTTTAGCCTCAGATTGCAGGCGTTGCACGTCCGCAGAGAAACCATTGAGACCGATACCACGTTGGTCCATGAGACGCGGACTGCCAACCACCAGGGTGCGTCCGTCAACCATAGCTTCAACGCCATGGCCAATTTCGGCTTTGAAACCGTCCGGCGTGCTCAACTGCAACCCGCGTTCGCCAGCCTCAGCGGCGATCGCTTCTCCCAAGGGGTGCTCGCTGACCTGTTCAACACTGGCAGCCAGGCGAACCAATTCGGTTTGAGCGTCACCAGTCAACTGCCAATGCGGATCAACCAGGACGTCTGTGACTGAGGGTTGACCGCGGGTAATGGTGCCGGTTTTATCCAAAACCACCACGTTGACCTTGCCAGCGCGTTCCAGCGCTTCGCTGTTGCGCAGCAGAATGCCCATTTCTGCACCTTTGCCGGTACCCACCATAACCGCTGTGGGGGTCGCCAAACCCAACGCACACGGGCAGGCAATCACCAGCACTGCCACCATGACTATCATGGCACGGGTAAAAGCAGTTGTGTCTGAATTAATTGGCATGGGAACTAAGAAATACCAGACCAGGAAGGTGATGAGCGCGATACCAATAACCGCGGGGACGAACACGGCAGCCACCTGATCGGCCATTTTTTGGATGGGGGCTTTGCTCCCCTGAGCTTCCTCCACCAGACGGATAATTTGCGCCAGGGCTGTTTCTTTGCCAACTTTTGTAGCCTCAAACTTGAAGGCACCCTGCTTATTCAGCGTGGCGCCGATTACCGGGTCACCGGGTCCCTTGCTGACCGGCAAAGATTCACCGGTGAGCATGGATTCATCCACGGTGGAACGGCCCTCGACCAGCACCCCATCCACCGGGATTTTCTCGCCAGGGCGCACCAGGACGAAATCACCGGGATGAACATCATCGATCTGAATTTCCATTTCAACGCCATCGCGAAAGACTCGGGCAGTTTTTGCCTGTAAACCCATCAGTTTTTTGATGGCCTCGCTAGTCATGCCTTTAGCGCGGGCTTCCAGGAATTTACCCAACCGGATGAGGGTAATGATTACCGCGGCAGTTTCAAAATACACATGTCCGGGGATCCAGCCAAAGGTAACCGGCAGGGAGTAGAAATACGCAGCCGATGAGCCCATGGCGATCAGCACATCCATGTTGGCAGAACCGTTCCGCAGCGATTTGTAGCCGTTGCGGTAATACTGCCAGCCGACGTAGAACTGCACCGGGGTAGCTAAAGCTAACATGATCCAGTTAACCCAAGGAGCATGTCCCCATTCCATCGGCAGGAAACCCAGGTCGCGCGTCATAGCCAGGGCAAATAGTGGAATGGTGAAAATGAGTCCAACGATGAGTAATTTCTTCTGGTGGGCAATTTCTGCCTGACGGGCTTCGGCTTCAGCGTCGTGGGAATCACCGCCCAATACAAGGGCTTCAAAACCAGCTGCTTTGATGGCACCCCGCAAATCCGTCTGGGATGTCAGGGTGGGGATGTAGCGCACATGCACTTTTTCGGCAGCAAAGTTGACGGTTACCAGACGAACGCCGTCAATTTTTTCCAGGGCTTTTTGCATGCGGCGGGCGTCATTGTCATCGCTCAAGCCGCGGACATGCAAATCGGCTTCGCCGGTGGCAATCCCGTATCCAGCGCGTTCGACGCGTCCGATGAGCGAGTCTAGGCCGACCACAGCCGGGTCAAACTCAACCGTGGCGCGCTCGGAGGACAGGTTCACAATTGCTGCTTGAACCCCATTTTCTTTCTTCAAATTGCGCTCAATGGTGGCGACACAATTGGCGCAGGTCATGCCAGTAACAGGCAAAACAATCTGGCGCGAATCACTCATTCAGTGCTCCTTTAAAGGATGCGATTATTCCAATAATTAAAATGGAACAGCAAATGTTTGATGACGCCAGACGATCGCTAGCGCCATCAAACCCGGAAATTTCACAAAATTACTTCTGAACCGGATAATTGATTTCAGCCAACAGAGCTTCGATCTTGTCTTCTGAGGCTGGCGTGTCGTAAGTGACAACGACTACCTTGGAATCCAGGTCAGCGCTCACCGTCTGGACGCCAGCCAGATCGCCGACTTCCATTTTGATGGTATGGACACAATGGTCGCAATGGATGCCTGGGACAGTGTAAGTTATAGTGGACATAAAAGTTCCTCCTTGGGGAAATATAAAATTAAACTTTGGTGGCTGCCTCGAAAACCTCGGCAATTTCCTTGAGAACGCGTTCCCGCTCGTCTGGATCCTCGCCACGCACTGCTCCAATCAGACAGCTGTTCAGGTGACCTTCGAGCAGCATGGTGCTGACACGGTTCAATGCTGACTGCACAGCCTGAATTTGGCGAATGATGTCGATACAATACACGCCATCCTCCACCATGCGTTCGATGCCACGAATGTGGCCTTCAGCGGTTTTCAAGCGAGTCATAACTTGCGGGTCATTCATCGGTTCTCCTTAACCCACCCCGGGTGGGGGGGGATACGATAATCATACCTTTCCACTCTGGATTGATCAATAGGCAAAACTACTCATTTGCAGGGAATTAAGTCATCGATTCGTTGGGATTCCAATCAAAAATCAGCGTCGGCTGGTTTACAATGGGAAGTGACGACCGAGACTCTATAGAATTTCACATCTGAGGAAACCACGTAGGATGAGCGCACTCCCCATTTCCACTCTGACCCAATCCATCCTTGAACTATTGAGTGAAGCCTATGTTGGACCGCCGGATGCGAACTCACCGACCTGGTTTAACGACAATGATCCAAATGCCGGCATTCTTGGCCAGATTCGAAATGTGACCGCCGCCGAAGCATCGGCTTCCGCGGATGAAACGGGAAATCCCGGCACGACGGTTGCTTCTCATATCGAACACCTGCGCTGGAGCCTGGCTAACGCCAGCGGCGCTATGCGCGGTGAGACCTACCAATCCAATTGGAAAGCCAGCTGGACGGTAACTTCCGTCAGCGAACAAGGCTGGGACGACCTGCGGCAGCAACTGCGGCATGAATTTGACACAATTTGTGCCTTGATTGAAAAACAGGACCAATTGGAAGGTCCTTTTTTGAACGGCTTGCTGGCACTGGTGCCGCACGCAGCCTATCATTTAGCCACGCTTCGCCAGATCCTGGAACGCGTCCGAGGGGCACGATGAATTATAGGGAAAGCATGAACCTGAATGGACAGACTGTCTTGATCACCGGGTCTGCGCGGCGCATAGGTCGGGCTCTGGCGCTGCACCTGGCAAAAGCTGGCGCTGACATCTTCGTGCATCATGGTTCTTCTCCCGCCGATGCCGAGCAAACCGCAGCGGAGATCCATGCTCTGGGAAGAAAAGCCTGGGTTCTGCAGGCTGACCTGGTTGATCCAGAGCAGGCGCGTCAACTTGTTAGCCGTGCCTGGGAAATCCAGCCTTTTGATCATTTGATCAACAACGCGGCAATTTTTGAGCCATTAAATTGGGATACTACCAGCGCCTCCGACTGGCAGCATACGATGGAAGTCAACCTGACCGCGCCATTTCTGCTATCTCAGCAATTTGCGTTGAAAATAGCGGGTAAATCCGGACGAATCCTGAATATTTTGGATTGGCGAGCGCTGCGTCCCAGCACAGATCACCTGCCATATACGGTCAGCAAGGCAGGCTTGGCAGCTTTGACAAAATCACTGGCAACTGCTCTGGCGCCAAATATTTCAGTCAATGGGTTGGCATTGGGCGCCATCTTGCCTCCCAGCGACGGCGCCAAAACCGATAAAATTATCAAAGACATACCCGTCAAGCGCTGGGCAGAACTATCGGAAGTGGGAGAAGCTGCCTTATTTATGCTGGCTGGACCTCAATACATCACAGGCGAGATTTTGCACGTTGACGGTGGACGGCACCTGGTTTAGGCGCGAAAGGATCAAGAATATGGACAAAACCATCATCAAAGATTTGCTCATCCGAGGCATCATTGGTATATCAGAGCGAGAGCGGGCACAACGACAGGATATTTTAGTCAATATCGTGCTTTATGGGGACATCACCCCAGCTGGTAAAAGCGATGACATCAAAGACACGATCAACTACCGCACGGTTGCCAAAAAAACCATCACGTATGTCGAACGGTCTGCACGTTACACTGCGGAAGCGCTGGCCAGCGACATTGCCAGATTTTGCCTGGAGGAACCGGGGGTGAGTGGAGTTAAGGTGAGGGTCGAGAAACCCGGTGCAGTACGATTCTCTCAATCGGTTGGCGTCGAAATCGAGAGGTTCCGCGAGGCTGGCGGCGCAACCATCCATCAGGCCTACATTAGTCTGGGATCAAACATCAACCCGCGTGAAAATATACTGCAAGCCATGAAGCGGCTGCGGCAAATGGTGACCGTTAATGCCTTTTCCACAATTTGGGAGACAGACGCTATTGGCAGCGAAGGACCGCGGTTTCTCAACGCTGCCGCCTGGATTTCCACCAACCTGACCCCGGAGGCATTGAAATCCGGAGTGCTTGCGGTCATTGAGCAGGAACTTGGAAGGGTGCGTACATCTGATAAAAACGCTCCACGTACCATGGATCTGGACATCATCGTTTTTGATGAAACCATCCTTGAATCAAACTTGTGGGAACGGGATTTCCTGGCGATCCCGATTGCTGAATTACGACCGGACTTGGAGATGCCGGGTGAAGGCATCACGGTCAATCAAGTAGCACAGGGGATGCGCGCATCGTCGACTGCGGTGCCGCGGTTGGATTTGACCATCCCGGACCAATCACAGCCGGGGATCACCTGATTTGCCTTTTCTCTACCCGTTTTACAACAAAACCGGATTTTGCAATCTCAGAGATTGCAAAATCCGGTAATAAAAATTATTTGTTAGGATTAGAAGTGCAGTTGTTCGGAACCGCGTGAGATGTTGTCAAGGAACTCCATGCGGGTTGCCATATTGTTGCGGAAAGCGCCGAGCATGCTGGAAGTGGTCATTCGGGTATCATGTTTTTTAACGCCGCGGATCATCGAGCACATGTGAATGGCTTCAATAACCACAGCCACGCCGCGCGGGTGCAGGACCTCCATCAAGAAGTCAGCGACCTGACGAGTGAGACGCTCCTGGACTTGCAGCCGGCGGGAGAACATGTCCACGATACGGGGAATTTTTGATAAGCCAATGACACGACCACGCGGCATGTAAGCAATGTGTGCTCTGCCAAGGAAAGGCAGCATGTGATGCTCGCACAGCGAGTAAAACTCGATGTCGCGGACGATGACCATTTCGTCGTATTCAACCTCGAAGAGCGCGTCATTGACCAATGCCACCGGGTCCGTGCGATAACCAGCTAACAATTCCTCATACATGCGTGCAACCCGATCCGGTGTGCGTTTCAAGCCGTCACGCTCCGGATCCTCGCCGAAAGCCACGAGCATTTTTTCAACGTTCTCGCGAATTGTGTCGGTATCGATACCCCCATCGGTTAGCAAATCGGCAGCCTGGTAAACCGCCGGGTCATCCAGGGTAAACTCGCGTTCGAGCCAATCTTTTTTAGAGTCAGGTGTAATTGGTGAACTCATGGTTTGTTCCTCCTCAGTTAATCATACCTTAATGACGCCTGTTTAATAGACTGGCTGCTAACTGCTGGAAAACGCTTTGCAACTGGGAATCTAAGGCACATTTTTCCAAAGAATCCAGGGCTTTGCTTACGAAAAGTTCAGCCTGTGACAGTGTATAAGCTTCAGCACCATTCGCCACAAGCAATTTTGCCAGATAGGCGGTCGATTCAACCTCGGTAGATCGGTTTTTCCAGGCGTTAGCAAATTCTGAACTTTGCTGCAATCCATAAAGGATCGGCAGGGTCTTTTTGCCGGTCATCAAATCACTGGCTTTGGATTTGCCGGTCACGGCTTCATC
>DATMXL010000325.1:0-14166 GCA_035561555.1 Bellilinea sp. | reverse complement strand
ATGGACGATCCGCGCGCCATATTGGTGGAAGCTGCGCGTTACATCCCGGCCAAAAGTGAGTATGCCGCTAAGCTGGAATTTTGCTTCAAGGTGCTGATGACCGAAGGCAGCGCCGAGAGCGCCTGGCCGATTCTGGAAAAGCATTTCGAGCGCTATAACTGGATCCACGCCTACCCCAACCTGGCAGCCGATATGCTGGCTTTGTGGTACGGCGGCAATGATTTCACCGAGACTATGGCGCTGCTGGCCAAAGCCGGACTGGACGTGGACTGCAACGGCGGTCTGGTAGGCAACGTGCTGGGTGTGGTCAAAGACGTACCGCCAGCCTGGGCCGACCCGATCGGCGATTTGATGGAGACGTACATCAAGGGCAAGGAACGGCTGTCGATTCGCGAACTTTCGGCAAGAACGGCCAGGCTGGCGAAGAAATACCGTTGATTTTGTGTGGTGCGTATAAACCCGATACGCACCCTACCAGAAATCACCCGAGATTGTAGGGTGCATACCGTATCTGTATGCACCGAAGCAAATTGTCGGTGCGTATAAACCCGATACGCACCCTACCAAAAACTGGCGAAGAAATATCGGTAAATTCGTAAGGGACGGGTTCCACCCCGTCCCGCAGGGAGTTCAAGGAATTGGCTCGGGTGGGCATGGAAGCCCACCCCTACAACTCAAATTCTCGATACACATGCCGGAATTTCCCGCTGACCGGGTTGACCTGCGGTTCCTCTTCATCCAAAATCGCCTGCACCGGGGCGGCTCTCTGCGCTAAAAAGAAATCCCTTAGATCCGCTTCCATTGTCTCCCAGGTGGTCTCTCGGTCAGCACCCGACTCAACTTCCAAGCGTATCTTGATTTGCTCTGGCGCGGTCTGAATGATCTGGTAGCGTGTGACGCCGGGAACCTGCTCCACCACACTGGCGATCGCCATGGGCAGCACACCGGTCACCCCGCCTGCTGTTGCCGGGAAATACAATATTTCGTCCGTGCGGCCGCTCACCCGCACGGCTGGCAGAGGGTTGCCGCAGGCACACGGCTCGGTATTAAGCGTGACGCTGCCACCCAGTGCGTAGCGCAGCAGCGGCTGCACTCGGTTGACCAGGTTGGTCAGCAGCACATCGGCAGACGGCTCGCCGGCAGGCACCAGCTGGTTGTGCTCGTTCACCGGCTCCAGCAGCACCCAATCACTGTTGACATGCAGCCAGTGTTGTTCGCACTCGAATCCGATGAATAGGAATTCCGAAGTGGCGTAAATATCCGCCAACCGGCTGTGGGGAAAAGCCGTCTCAATCTGTCCGCGGGCGTTCTCATCCAATCCCTCACCCAGGCTGTTGAGCATCAGCGGTTGAATCTTCAGCCGTCCGGCGGTTTGTTCATGTGCCAACAGCACCAGCATACTCGGGTAGCTGGCAATGATGACCGGTTGAAAGGCATTCAGCCGCTGGACGATCCTGGGTAGCGGCTCGAGGATGGGGAAGATCATCAGGCGGCTGGCAAATAGACTCAATTCCCGCCGCATGCGTACCCAGTTGGCGGCTCCGGCATAATGATCCCCGACTGCCAGAATCATGGCGGTATGGAAGCCGCGCCGGATCATGGTTCCCAGCCCGCCCCACGTCAGCCAGGAACGGTAGCCGCGTTGAATCATTAGCGCGTTGTACAGCCGCTGCGCCAGGCCATCCACCAGGAAAATGCCCGGTTCGCCGGTGGTGCCGGAAGTGGTCCACACCGAATATTTCCCCAGATAGCGCTCGCCCACGCGGGATTTATCGCGGATGAAGGCATCCACTCCGGCGCGGGTGACCGCCCGATCGGTGGCCCAAGCGTCAAAATCCGCCATCAGCTGCGGTTTGGTCATCGGCGGCAAATCGGTCAGACTAAACCCCTCTTCCGGCAGGTTCTGGTACAAATCACGATAGAAGGGCGAGTGCTGACGGGCATACGCCACGATCTTTTCCAGGCGCTGCCGCTGCAGCTGAACCAAGGCAGCGCCATTTTCAATCGCCAGGCGTCGATCCAATTTTGCCAACTTGAATAACTGCATATTCACCTGGAAAACTTAAGGAAATGAATGAATCATCTGGTTCACCCGCTCAATAAACCTTGCCCGAAGCAAGGTAGACCATGAGTAATAGCGTTTTTGATCATTTTGGCTGTTGTATCGTAACCTATAGAATCATATACTATATTTGGTTAGGAAATCCATACGGGGCGGAACAACTGATTAGCGCGGGGAGGGAACGCAATGAAGCTTCATGGCAGAATTTGGCGGGGAGCAGCACTGGCGCTGCTTTTTTTGGTTTTAACCTCTAGCGTTGGTTTTTCTCAAAGTGATACCCAGAGCGACACCCAGGCAGAATTGCAAGCTGTCCCTCCTGGCTGGAGGGTCGAAACCGTTGATGACGGGCGTATTTTTGGCAAATTAGGCCAAAATAGTTTGGCTTATGGGCCGGGCGGCGTTCCGCATGTGGCTTACGGAGCAGATCACCTGTACCATGCCTACCGGGCAGGTGGTAATTGGGTGGTCGAACTGGTTGATTCCTCCCCGCAAGTGGGGAAGCAAGCGTCCATCGCCGTCGACTCGCTCGGTCATGTTTACATAACCTATTATGACGAGCTTAACCAAAACTTAAAATACGCCACCAACTGGAAAGGCTGGTGGGAGGTCGTCACACTGGCCAGCGCAGGAGATGTAGGAGCGAAGTCTTTCGTATTCGCCATCATGGGAGGAGGGCAGCAAGGCCCAAATGTTTACGTTGGATACCTGAATGCCACGACTTACAAAGTAATGTTCATGTATTCCGAAGAAGAGATGATGGGTTATTGGTCCGACCCTGAAATCGCCAGCGGATCCTTAAATGTCTCCAACTTCGCAATGACCATGCACGGTTACCAGGCATATGTCAGCCTGGCTTCCGGCGGGAATATTTATTACGCCACCTCAACGAATTGGTCAGGGGTTGAACTGGTCGGTGAGGGACAGGCGATCACTGCTATTGCGGTCACGGACGACGGCACCCCCTACATACCTATCTCATATGATGAGACGTATGTTCCCTGGGGTTGGATCACCTATCTGGCTTACCGGGAAAACAATAATTGGGTCTCCCCCACCCAAGATACTCCATATGGCCTTATTTTTAGCTTGGGTGATGATATACAGCCCGAGGCGCTTTCCATTCAAGCCGATGGAAACGAAGTATATGTTGCCATTCAATTACCAGGCTCCAATGCGTCCTATCACAACCTGTATATCGCCCACGGAGCCAAAGAGATTTATTTGGGAGACCACTATACCGTTCAAGTCGATGCGTACGGAGAAATTTTCCCGGCTGTTGCGGTGTCGCCTGGTACGATCGATTTAAAAGCCGGGGTGGTTTATCTTAATGGAAATTTGCTCGAGTACCAATTCCTGCCGAGCATGACTGACATTTGGAGCAAAAGCATCTCGCCGGTGGATACAAGCTCATCCATGGGTAGGTGCACGGTGTTACGTACGGATAACAATGGTAGAGCTCATGTTCTCTATTCCCGCTCAGATACTGGTGCCTTATATTATAAATTTTCCACGCCAACCGGTTTGTCTGGCCGGACAACAGTAACGGACGAAGGTGAGATGGCACGATGCGGCTTATACGACCGTCCCAGCATGGACTTGCTTTCCAATGGCGCTGCGGTAGCCAGCTTTGTCAATTCCGCGGGCGAGTTGATATACGGTAAATATACGTGTCCGCCCATCGGGAGATGCGGCTTTGTTAATCAAATCATTGACACTGGGATGCGTTACTTTGAAAGTTCCACCGCTATGGCAATCGGAAATGGCGATTACCCGTTTATCCTGTATCACAAGTTTGACGGGGTACACTCCCACTTAAGGATGGCCTACCAGCGATCCAACAACTATCCCACATGGAACAAGGTGGATGTCGACAATTCCAAAAATACTTATGGTCCCATCGCGATGGAGCCTGATTTAGAAGGTAACATGCACGCTACTTTCGTTGATATACCCGATCACCCTCATTATTCCAAATATACCCTCGCCAACGGGACCTGGTCGACGCCTACCATCCTTGACTCAACGAATTACACAATGCACCCGGTAAGGGTGGCTGTCAACCCAAAATCTAATACCCCACAGGTGGCCTTTGCCAACAATCTCGATCAATTGATTGTCACAGCATACGGCTGCCTAGGTCAAATCTGCCTCTGGAATGCTAATACGGTCGATGCACCACCAGATGACGCTGGAACACTGGGAGCGCCTTCCATCATCATCGATTCGAACGGCAGGCGTCTGCTGACCTATGATTATTTCAGCCCGCAGCAAGGAATCAATGGTTTGAAATTTATGAAGATCGAAGGGGCAGTAAAAACCTCCCAGATCATTGAGACTACTCCAGGCCTGGTAGATTCCACCTCCATCGCACTGCGCCCGGGCGATGTACCGGTTATCGCCTATCACCTGCCTGCGCTGGGGCAGATCAAAGTCGCCTGGGGCCCGGTCAGCGTGTTCCTGCCGCTGATCCGGCGTTAATCCAGCGCTGTCCTTTGCTTACCTTTTGCTGCAATTAATGTGACATCCTGCGGTTTCTTTCACCTATTCAGGACGGTACAATCATATTCATGACATTGAATATGATTCCCGCCAATCAACTGGATACTACGGCTCAAATCTTCAAAATCCTGACCCATCCCGGACGCATCAGCATTTTGGAACTGCTGCGGGATGGCGAGCACTGCGTTTGTCACCTGGAAGCTTTCCTTGGTCTGCGGCAGGCAACCATTTCGCAGCAGCTGGCTGTACTGCGCGACGCCGGCATCATCCAGGACCGCCGCGACGGCTGGAATATCTACTACCGGGTGGTCAATGACCAAATTTTCACGGTTCTCGACGCCGCCCGGACCTTCACCGGCGCTGCCATTCCGCTTAGCGCGAAACCCGCCGTCAACTGCCCCTGCCCACATTGCACCGCGAAAGCGGAATGAAACATTCTTCAATTTTCACATATTGATAAAACAGAAAGGTAGATAACCCATGCTCAATATCAAAATCCTAGGATCTGGCTGCGCCAATTGCAAACGAGTGGAGGCCATTGCCCGCAAGGCGGTCGAAACGCTCGGCCTGGATGCTGAAGTTGAAAAGGTCACCGATTTTTCGGAAATTATGAAATGGCCGATTCTATCCACCCCGGGCCTGGTGATCAATGACAAAGTGGTTTCCTCAGGTCGGATTCCCAGTGAGGACGAGGTCACGGGCTGGCTGAAGAACGCCTGATCGTTTATGGATTCGATCCTTTCGACCATCGGCACTTTATTGTGGTCCGGCTGGACCGGGCTGCTGGATTACCTGGCGGCTCACGTTCTGCTGTGCCTGGTGCCAGCTTTCGTCATTGCCGGCTTCATGAGCTCCATGATTCCCAAGGAAGCCATCACCCGTTGGCTGGGTCCCAAGGCTTCCAAATGGGTCAGCTATCCGGTCTCAGCGTTTGGCGGGTTTATCCTGGCGGTGTGTTCGTGCACCATCCTGCCTTTATTTGCCGGTATCTGGAAGCGCGGCGCCGGTCTGGGACCGGCCGTCACCTTTCTGTTTGTCGGCCCGGCGATTAATATCCTGGCAATCACCTACACCGGCGCCGCCATCGGTTTCGATATCGCAGCAGCACGTCTGATCTTTTCAATTTTCTTTGGCATCCTGATCGGCCTGATCATGGCCTGGGTGTTTCGCAAAGAAGAGAATGCCCGCAGTGCTGAAATTGCGGCAAACGGGGTCTTCGACCAGACCGCCCGGGTAAAACCGGCAGTCTGGCTATTGTTTGGACTGCTGGTGCTGGTGCTGATTGTCGGGACGCTGCAAATTGGGCTGCTCACCAACGTCTATGCCGAAATCAACCTGCCGGTCGATCTTAATTCCGGCTGGGCTTCAACCCTTGCAGACCTGAATCTGACCGTTCAGGGGGCTATCCTTATCCTCATGCTGGTTGTCATTGGGATTACCGCCTGGAAGGGATTCGAGAAAATCTTTGACGGCTTCAACCGCTGGACCTATGCAGCGGTGGCGGTCATTGCCCTGACCATCCTGATCGCCGCCCCCAAAGAACAGATCGGGTCGCTCATCATCGGTATCAATGGACGTTTGATTGGCGAAATACTCTTACTGGCTGCCATCGGCATTGTCGCAGCCCGCAGCTTTTCGCAAAATGAACTGGCTGGCTGGATATTTGAGACCTGGAAATTCGTCAAACAGATCTTCCCGCTTTTGATCATCGGCGTTTTCGTCGCCGGCATCATCAAAGTGCTGATCCCCGAGACCTGGGTGCGTACAGTGGCTGGTCAGAACACGATCTGGGCCAACATGGTAGGCGTAGTTTTTGGCGTGTTCATGTACTTCCCGACGCTGGTGGAGGTACCCATTGCCCGCATGTTCCTCGACCTGGGCATGGCCCGCGGACCGCTGCTGGCTTATCTGCTCGCGGATCCGGAGCTTTCGCTGCAATCCATCCTGGTGTTGAATGGTGTGATGGGCCGCAAGAAAACGGTCGTGTATGTCAGCCTGGTAGCCGTTCTGAGTACGCTGGCAGGCTACCTGTTCGGGGTGGTGATTGCCAGCGTCTAGGACCCGACAGTAAGGTGGAATTTGATTGACTGCCTTTCGTAAATCATAGTGTGAGAAGAGAAAATGGAAACGAAATCTTTCCCAATACCCCCATCCGATGTGAAAAAACCGCCAGAAATAGAAAGGGCGGTTGACCGGTTGGCCGATTTGCTGGCCGAGACCAGTGAGGTGCGCGAATTGGTTCGGGCCGCATTGGAACTTAAAAACGATCCGGACCTCATTCGCATCTCGCTCGGCATCAAAGACCTCAAAGCAGCCGAGGGGGCTGACAAGCAGCCCATGATGGAGGCCTTGCTGCGCGAACGCGAGGCGCTGCCGGCAGTCAAACAATTTCGTCGGGCTGAAGCGGTTGTGCGGGTACTGTTCACCAGCGTGGACGAGATGATCAGCGCCACGGCCGGCCTGAATTTTGCCGAGAATGCCCGCGCGAACATGGACCTTTGGGCCCGATAGGTCGGATGATAACGTCGGAGGGTAATATGCCGCTCACTGAAGAAATTAAAATGGCCGCCACAGATCTGGGTCTTGCTTTGAACGCCAGTCCCGAAATGCAGGAACTTTTCGAACTGGGTGCTGAGCCGGGCCAGGATGCACGTTATGAGCGCCAAGTCGAGATCGTGAAAGCGCTGTTCACCCGCACTGCCCTGCGGCTGAGTACCACCATGGGCGTTAAATACACTGATTTTGCCGGCTCATGAATTGAAGGAGTGTTTCGGAGGAGGGTAACGATGTCCAAAGTCATTGAAAAGTTGGCTCAAACTCTGGCGAATAAACAGCCAGCCGTTGTAGCGACCATTGTCGAATGCAAAGGCGCTTCGCCTGCCAAGGTCGGCGCTCAGATCGTGCTGCTGGCTGACGGAAAGACGGTCGGCACCGTGGGCGGCGGCAAGCTGGAGTCATCCATCCTGGAAGATGCCAAGAAGGCGCTAGAGACTCAGACTTCCGGGCTGCACCATTATCAACTGACGGAAGAAGGAAAGGATGCCATTGGCACCCTGTGCGGCGGGGAGGTCACGGTTTTCGTGCAGGCTTACTTTCCCCCACCGCAGCTCGTCATTGTCGGCGGAGGACACATCGGACGTCCGCTGAAAGTGATGGGAGAAGCCGCCGGCTTCGAGGTGGTCACTGTGGATGTCACGGTCGGGCAGGACCAGGTGCCCGAACTCGAGCAGGTTAATTTGACGGCTGACAGTTCAGTCGTGCTGATCACCACCGACCACATCTCGGATGAAGCGGCCATGCGTGTGGCGCTCAAAACGCCGGTGCGCTATATTGGCATGATTGGCAGTCTGTCCAAATGCCGCACCATTATAGGCCATCTGACCGCGGACGGCTTTACCGCCGCTGATTTGGAGCGCGTGTACGCCCCAATCGGCCTGGACCTCGGCGGAAACAGCCCGCAGGAGATCGCGGTCGGGATTCTGGCGGAAATCATCGCCTGCCGGCAGAGGAACGGCATAAAAGACCGGATGGTGAAAACGCGGCGGCTTAACTAAAAAATCACCGGCAGCACGGTGCTAGGGGCATTGGATAAACCCCTGCGCCCACAAGCACCCGCCGCACACCGGTTGGTCGTTGCCGAAACAGTCCACCAGGTTGGACTCAGCCATCTGGCAGGAATTACAAAACGCGCAGGGTGAAAAATCAAATTCCTGCAGCCGCTCGCGCAGCCGGACATAAGCCGGATCCTGCCACAGTTCCATCAGTGAGCTTTGTTGGATGCTGCCGATCCTATAGGCATGCGACTTGCGTTCAGTTTCCCCCAGGTAACTGGTATGCGTATGCAACAGCGCCAGACATGGGCTTACGACTCCATCCCAGCGGATGGAGACGGAACCTTTTTCCACAAACGGACACTCGTGGATGCCCATTCCGACCGATTTGCGGGCAATTTGAAGCGTCACTTGTTGTGGCAGGCTCCCGGCGATGGCGCGCAGGGCGGCTTCATCCAAATCACTGCGCGTCAGGGATAATACCGGTGCCCAGTCAGACGGCTGCAGGCGGCTGTCCTCCAAAGAATGTTTATAGAGGATCTGATCCCGCAGTTCTGGCGTATGCGGCAGCACGCCGCTAACCGAAAAGAAATCGGCACCCAATTCTTTCCCCATGCGAATGACCTCGGGCAAATCCGCAATATTCTGCTTCATAGCTACAAAAGCGATCCCCAGTTTTGGGAAGGCTGAACTTGCCTGTTCGCGGATGTTCTGCAGTTGTGAAATATTAGCAAGGACTTTCGGAAGTTCGGCGCCCAGGCGGATGTCGGCGTAACTGGCCGGCAAAGCTCCGTCAATGGAGACCCACAACCGGTTTAGGCCAGCCGAGACCATCCAGCGGGCAGCGGCTTCATCCAGCAGGGTCCCGTTGGTGATCAGTTCGACTTCCAACCCGGCTGATCGGGCTGACTGGACCATGGCGGCGATGTCCGGGTGTGCCAGCGGCTCACCATAGCCGCCGAAAAACACGGCAGGTTTGGGTGAAAAAGCGCGGATTCCATCCATGATCCGGTCAAAGGTAGCCAGGGTCATGCAGCCCAGCGGCTCATCCCAAACGCTGCGCATGCAGGTGGCACAGTCCAGATTGCACAGATTGGTCGGCTCGATATAGACTTTCGCCAGCAGATGAACTGACGGCTGGAAATTGAGACCGTGAGCGGTCAGTTCCATCTGGACTTCGCCGCCGGGGATCAGCCCAAACTGCGCGGAAACCTCCGGCGGCAACAGTACACGGCCAGTCTCGTCCAGGCGAACCTTAAAAGGCTGATCTTTTCTCATGGAGTAATAATCAACGCTGCCCCAAAAAGCAGCCCTGAACCATTCTCTAGCAGGGATCGGGACTGGCCGTACCCGCCGTCACCTCGCCTTTATACAGGCGTTTCTGCAGCCAGAAGGCCACGTTAACCAGGCCGATCATCACCGGCACTTCCACCAGCGGGCCGATCACCGCGGCGAAGGCCTGACCGGAATTGAGCCCGAAGACCGCCACCGTCACGGCAATGGCCAGCTCGAAGTTATTCGAGGCGGCGGTGAAGGACAGGGTGGTGGTTTGTTTGTAGTCGGCACCCACGGCTTTGCCCATCACAAAGCTGACCAGGAACATGGCGACAAAGTAGATCAGCAGCGGGATGGCGATGCGTACCACGTCCAATGGGATGGTAACGATCAAATTACCCTTGAGCGAGAACATCACTAAGATGGTGAACAGCAGCGCTATCAGCGTGATTGGGCTAGTTTTGGGGATGAAAGTTTTGTAATACCATTCCTTGCCCTTGACCCGCGTCAACACCATGTTGGTGATGAAGCCAGCGATAAAGGGGATGCCCAGGTAGATAAACACCGATTTGGCAATTTCGCCGATGGTGATGTGTACCGCCGTACCCTCCAGGCCAAACCAGGTGGGCAGCACGGTGATGAAGACATAGGCATACACGCTGTAGAAAAGCACCTGAAAAATGCTGTTAAAAGCTACCAGACCAGCCGCGTAATCGGTGTCGCCTTTGGCCAGCTCGTTCCACACAATCACCATGGCGATACAGCGCGCCAGCCCGATCATAATCAGTCCTGCCATATATTCCGGGTAGCCACGCAGGAAAATAATCGCCAGCAGGAACATCAGAATGGGACCGATAATCCAGTTTTGCAGCAGCGAGAGGCCCAGCACCTTCCAGTTGCGGAAGACTTTGCCAAGCTCGTCATAGTGCACTTTAGCCAGCGGCGGATACATCATCAGGATCAGACCAATGGCGATGGGGATATTGGTGGTGCCGACCGAGACCGCCTGATTGAAACCCTCGACAGCCTGGGGGAACAAATACCCCAGCCCCACACCCACAGCCATGGCGGCAAAAATCCATAAAGTCAGGTAGCGATCCAAAAAGGAAAGCCGCTTGGTGACGCTTTTATTTTCCATAAAATCTCTCCAGGTGTCAGGATGATGGGGTTGAGTTCAAAGAGCCGCAGGACAGTGCCGGGTCCAGCCCGGGGTTACACTGGGGGCACGGACAGCCAGCGACCGGACGAACAGCCAGAGACTGTAGCTTTTCCAGCGGTAGGCCGGAAAATGTTGCAGCCTGACCGATGACGTCGAGAATGCCTGGCTGGGTCAGCCGGTAGAAAATATTGCGGCCTTCGCGCTGTGTCGCTACCAGGCCGGCTTTGCGCAGCAGCATCAAATGTTGTGAAATGCTGGCCTGGCGCATCCCCAGTACCGCCTCAAAATGACAGACACAGGCCGGTTCCTGCTGAATGATTGCCAAAATCTGAATGCGTATTGGCTGCCCAATGATTGAAAACAGGCGGGAAAGTTGAGTTTCCGGTGCAGACGATATATTCGCAGACATGAATATATTATATCCAATCTGTGCGCCGCTGCACAATTGGCAGTAGTCACCATTTATGCACTGATCTTCATCCTAAGCAACCAACCCCAAATCACGAGCGCAATCTCATGCCATTTAATAATTCACCTCCGTGCGTAAGTCTCGCGCACGGAGGTGAAATCTCAACCAGGCACGGCCCCCATTTACCTTAGCCTGGTTCCCCTGGTCCAAACCTTTCCCATCGCCTTATTGCTCGATGGGATCTTCCACTACCAGGAAATCGCTGATGATATCGCGCATCGAGCGAGCCAGCACCACATCGCCACCCTCCGACATTTTATCCAACGCTTCCTCCGGAGATTCGGCGACAACGCTGATCATGGAATGCCTTTTACCGACCTTCAAAAGTCCAAGATAGAGCTGCTTATCGCCTGCCTCGCAGTACCAAATGTCGGCTGTATCGATTGTCTGCAACTTGGACACCTTTTTCATATCCATATGTCCTCCGCTCCTTTCCAGTGAACGAAACAAATATCCGAATCAAGCCTCAGCTTAAAACAGCCAGTCGTTCCGGCGTTTACAACGCCATTTACTAAAATATTGATCACTCAGCAGCCTGTTTCAGGCTGGTCGTGCTTGTTTTTTGAAGATTTTTAACGGGCTGGCATACTGCCCGAACAACCCGGCGCCAGTGGAATGCTGGCTGCCCCCTGAATGAACATTACGAATTAATCTTGACTGCAAGGCGATGGACAGATTATTTCAATGCGATCTTACGAGGAAAAACAAATGGCACTCACTGAACAATCTTTGGCGGCTACCCCCTTGGTAAATCGGGCAAAAATTGAACGATCAGTCGCTGCTATGACCTGGGCATTTATATTAGCACAAACCAATCGAAATTCAAGAGGGCAAATTTACAAGTTTATAGCGAAAACACCCAGATCCAAAATTCTTTATTGGTACCAATTTATTCTTTGTTCATCCCATCAAATCAACCAGCGACTGGGCTCTCAAAGAATCATATACGGCGGGTAGCCTGCCAGAATAAGTCATATACAAGGTTGATCTGGCTCGAGTCATCGCCATGTATAACAGCCTTCGTTCTGAAGTTTCACGCTCCGGATCAGGGTTGTTGAAAGTCTTTTGGAGGTGTGGAATGATGATGGCGTCCATTTCCAATCCTTTGAAGCTGTGGATTGGATGGACGATGACCTCAGTACCTCTTAAGGCAGTTTCAAAAGGTTCTTTATCAGAATTGAATCGAACCAATACGGCAATCTGATCGGCCCGGATTCCCGATTGTTTCAAAGTATCCACCATGTTTTTCACCATGGAGTATTCTTCTTTAATTCCTCCGCAGCGGCGAATTAATGGACGTGGTCCACTCCGCATTTCTGCGTCTGACAATTCTGGTGTAATTATTTCCCCTTCTTCGGCTAGAGAAGACTGGATATCTTTATAGCCATCGATTAAGCCGTAGGCAGCTTTGTAAATCTGGTACGTATTCCGATAAGGGACTTTTAACCAGCGCGTCCGACCAACAACGGCTACCCCCTTTTCTTTCCAACTAAAATAACGGAAAATGCTTTGTGCCGGATCATCTGCCAGGAATAATGTACCGTGCTCAGGATTGAGCAATCGGGTGACAATTTGAAACCAAATCGGGGACCAATCCTGAGCCTCATCGACCAGGATCACATCGTATTTTTTGCTCAGGGAAGGGTTTTTTTCAAGATTTTCTAGAGCCATCAAGGGAATTTCTTCCCAGTCCCACAGAGATTGCTCTTGTAGATAGGTTCGATAAGCCTGATATATTTCAAATACTTTCTGCCGTTGGTCCGTTGTCAGGCGCAGGTTTTTAGCAATGCCGTGACGTTCTATCCCTAGATATGCATCAAGAGTTGTAATACCAACATCCCGCAACCAATCGATTTCTTCTTTAAGGTGTGTTTCACCCAACTTATTAATTTCAGGATAATCAAAGCGGTGGTCATGTAACCAGGCAGCAAGATCCACTTCAGATTGGTCATTACAATTGACCATATCCCAGCAGATTTTATGAAAAGTGCGAGCCTCAATGCCAGTGCCAGAAAAAGCGGTTTCGAGTTGTTTTTGAAGCGGTTTGTTATATGTAAGCACGCCAATCGACCATTCAGGGAACTGCGCTGCTAAAAATTTTGCTCGCTGAATTAAAACAAGGGTCTTGCCGCTTCCGGAGAACCCGCGCACTAACCGGATTGATGTGTTGCTGCTGAACCCATGAAGTTGCTCGGGCAAAGCTTCTTCCAGCGGGCTAGATTGTATTTCAGTGAATAAATCCGACTGGCGGCGAGCTTCCTCTTCCCTGTTAACTCGTTGAACCTCTTTAGATTTGTCTTGAACGACTGGTTCTGCAACCAGCTTCTCCTGTATCGTATCCAAAACAAAGGGCTGCCGACCTTCAAGTTGGATTTCCACAACAGGATAGATGGTTGCACGAACCGAATCCAATTCTGACCGGGTCAGTGCGCGCATTCGCTCAACCGGGAAGGTCTTCTTCAGGCGGCTAAGAAGGATATCCGGATTCTCAAGATCTGTCCTGCCTAAGACAAACTCATCTCCCCATGGACGGCGTAATTGCGTTATAACCGGCATAGGTAGATTAATAAGGACGGCGGCATAACTCCATGGAATCGCTTCACCTACCCCATCAGAATAGCGATGAAAATTCAGCTCTTGTGATAGTGCTATAGCAAATTCACGAGCTTTTCCGACTGGGTTATGCTCGAAGCGGGTCTCCCCGCTGCGGGTCCGAATGGTTGCGCCCTGAGGATCGGCCTTCGTGATCGTCACCCAATCCTTTACTTCCAAAACGATAACGCCATAATTTGTCAATATAACAAAATCCGGATAGCGTAGATTCCGAAGATTCCTAATCGGTGTTTCAACATAAAGCGAAAAATCTTTGGGTAGATTCTTTTCCAGTAGATTGCAGGTAATTCTTTCGCCTGCGGTGGCATCATCGCGTAAAAATCCAAAAACCTCGGCCATCAATCCTCCCTGATCTTTCGCATTTACCTAAAGCCGTTTAATGAGATATTATCTCCAATTTCCTTGAGGCCCGTTTTTAGGTTTCCCCCAGGCTAATTAACATGTACGTGGCTAACGTCCTATCGTCTGATGCGAGAGCTTTTTCGATCTTTGATCTGGTGAATTTGTAAAACAGATTCATCTGCGGATAGAATTATTA
>DATMXL010000324.1:0-4074 GCA_035561555.1 Bellilinea sp. | reverse complement strand
GGGATAAAAAGCGAAAGGCACGGTCAGCCCCGATCCCAAGCAGCAGAAAGGGTATGCCCAGGCCTAACGCGTAGCCGCTGGTCAGAATCATTGCCTGGGTGGCATTTGCCTGGCTAAAGCCAAGGGTCAATATGGCTCCCAGCGTGGTGCCGATGCAGGGAGTCCAGCCGGCTGCAAAGAAAATACCCATGCCAATGGAAGCCAACCAGCCTGAGGATTTTCCGCGCGGAGAAAATTGCGGCCGGGTGTCCGCGTAATACATACCAGGCATACGAAACAAGCCCAGGGTAGACAATCCGAACAGGATGATGACCACGCCGCCAATCTGAGCCAGCAGGGTTTTATAGGTGATGAAAGCCTGACCGAGCAGGGTTGCCGCACCACCCCAACCGATAACAAATATCAACGAGAATCCAAACACGAATAAGCAGGCATGGAAAAAAGTAGTTAATCGGTCTTTCGATCTGGAAACATTCATGGGTAAATTAAGTTCGGTCATGTGCGGCAGATCCTCATCCAATTAACTACAGAGGGGAAATCAGGCATTTTACCAAGAGCAAAACGGGGGAGTTGCCCATGCGCTTATTTGACCCGGGATTATTCCCAATCCGAAAGAATGGTGACGATTTTATCGGGTTCAGCCGGGTCGTTGGTCAGTAGATGCAGGCTGAAGTTATGCAGCCCGCCCATTTCCCCATGCATAAAGAATTCCATGCTGATGGTTGTACTTTCACCGGGTTTGATGGCCATCGAACCGACGGCCGGGGTAGGCGGTCAACACCCTTCCAATACTTCAATGTAGGGTGCTTCAGTAAACCTGAGGGTCTGATCCCCAACATTGGTGATCTGCACGACAGTCCGGATCGGAACGCCGCCTAGTTTGACAGTGCCGTAATCATAGACATCCTGGTCGACCCGGATTTTCGGCGCGCCGGTAACTTCAATGCCAGCATTTTGACGTCTTAGTCCGCTCAAAAACACTGCGGATAAAATTAAAATCAAGCTGATGCCCCCGATGAGTAACCAAATCGGCAGGGTTTTCTTTACCGGTTTCCGCTGTGGGAGTTTGGTTCTATGGCGTGCCAAGGTTGCTCCAATAGTAAAGTACCTGGAATTTCTTGGACCATGATCCAGGGTGAGAGGCTGGATTGGTTAAGCCTGACTTAAGAAATGATCCTGGCTGCGTAATTATTAAAGCCGTCGTGGCTGGCAGCAGCAACCGCATCGATCAACGCGGTTGTGGAAGTCAGGGTGGGGTTGTATTGCACTTCTCCCAACCCCTGAGGTTGATCGATGATCACATCAGTAACACCATAAGTACCGAGCAATGCATTGCGAACTCGATTGGCGCAGTTGCCGCAGTTCATGCCGTCAATTTGGAGAAATACTGAGGTTGAATGCTTCTGTTCAGACTGGTCTGGCAGTTTTATCAGGGGAAGGATATCGCGGCAGGAATCATCCATAGATTAAGTCTCCGTATAAAATTGGGTAAGCTTTTGCTGAGCGATTTTATCGCCAACATTAGTATTGTTACCCAATCCGCGCATGATCTCAACCGCCAAACGACCCGTGCGATACAGGCAATATTGCTCATTGCAATTCTAATGGGGACAAATTGCCTAAATTTTTAAGGATATCCCGGCAGCTGCGAACTTATTTTTTATGCGCTGCTTATATCCCTCAAAATAAGCGTTCAGGTAGGGGAAACTAAACCAGGTAACGCCGAAACCGAATAATATCCCAGTCAGGATGCGCAGCATGGAATTGAACGAACCCCAGGCATCGCCGGCGCAGCGGAATGGGATCGGTTCGCTGCATACTGGTCAAAGAATTACCCTCTTCCGTTTGGTTTCTTGAAGGTCTTAAACCTGGCAGTAGTAAAAGTTGAAGTGGTGTTGGCTGGAACGGAATACCCCGCCCGTTCCACAGCGCTTGCAAAGTCAGGTTTTCCCACCTGGCCGGGATCATATTCAATTACGGCCTGGTTATTGCGCAGGTCAACGCTCACGCGCGTCACACCTGCCAGCTTGCGAATGGCGCGTTCGACATTGGAGGCACATCCAGAACAATTCATTCCCTGGATGGGGAGGATCAATTCTACAGTCGGTGTTGAATCCATGCTGGATACCTTCTCTCCAAAATGATGACCAATGGTAAGTTAATGGCTGTTGAGCATCATACCATGTAATATTCTATGGACCTGAGGCGGTGTCAATGCGCCAGGTCACAACTTAGTATAAAAAATCTGGATATACCTGACAAGGGGTAAACGCACGCCAGGGGATAGGCGGTTTTGCTTATCTTTAATCGACTCGGTTTTCCAACAATTCCTGCACACCTTGAATGGTCAGCGCCAGCTGCAAATTGAAACGGGTCTCGCCATTACCCAAATCAATACCCAAAATTTCTTCAATTCGCTGCATCCGGTATTTCAAGGTATTAATGTGTATGTGGCAGTCAGAAGCCGTGCGCTGCAGATGACCGGTGCTTGCCAGATAGGCGCGCAGGGTGGGCACCAGGTCCGAGTCTTTTTGGGCATCGTATGCCAGAAGCGGATCGAGTGAGGTATGCATGAAGGTCACCAGTTCAGCTTGACTGCGACTTTGAAGCAACAACGGCAGGACCCCCAATTCAGAATATGCAATGACTCGACCGCGTTTAGCACTGGTTGCTGAGGCGTGCAGCGAAATTTGGGCATCCTGATACGATCTAGGAATATCGGTATAGTCTATTACCACTCTGCCGATGCCAATTGAAATCGTCAGATCTGGCAGTGCGATGAGCAGCGCTTTCTGAATTTTCTGACCTAATTCCAGACCAATCTTATAATCAGATTCGTTGGGAACCGGCACCAAAAGTAAGGCACTGTCACTTTGTATGCCGACCAGCGAGCCAGGGTGGTTTCGGTGGGCTAATTCCGTGGCAATGGAAAGGATGCGGTGTTTAACTGCCAGTGCATCGAGATCCGTCCAATGGTGTTTCGCAATCTCATCTGAAAACCGGTCCACGTCGAGGATCATGACCAGATGCGGGGAATGCAGATCAACGTTCATACGGGCTGCGCGTTGAACGGCGGATTGGTCATTGGCACAGCGACCATTGATCACATCATCCAAAAAGTCACCAGCCAGCCGCTGCTCAACAGCCTGTGCGGCTTCCTGTTTGAGAAATTCAAGCGCAATGACGATGGACGCCTGTTCAACCGCTGAGCGCAACTGATCATTGATGGCATCGGAAGGTTCAGCCGCCATCAGGTAGCCAAACAGATTCTCGCCGGCTGTAATAGGCACCATAAAGCGGGGAAATTGGATGCCTTTATGTGGTCTTGGCGGGATACTGACCGAATGTCTTGTGTCACGCAATAGCTTTACCTGCGGGTTAAGTTCCGGGTCATTCCAGATATCCACCGAGGATAGATTTCCATTGGTTGGACGTGAGCCGTTGTTCCCCGGCGAGGATGGGGTTGAGGCGCTCAGGATTTGATGACGATTATTTTCCACCACAACAGGTGCTGAAATAAGTTTAGCGAGGGTGTCGGTGATGGACTGAAGACCCTGGTTGCGCAATACAAGGCGTACCAACTGCTCACTGGTGGACAGGCTGGTGCGCAGTTTCTCGGCTGTGATTTTTTCCTGCTCATAAAGGCTGGCATTTTCAATGGCGATGGCAGCCTGGGTGCCTAAACCTGCCAGCAATTCCATTTGCGACTGGTTAAAGGCATGTTCATGGCGGCTGGCGGCAAACAATACCCCAATCAAACCGCGGCGTGTGAACATTGGCACGCTGATGATCGATTCAATGCCTTCGGTGCTGGCCTGGTAGGCTGTCAAAGCGGATTTGGGTCGGGGATCTTTGGGATAGCTATGGACCAATTCCGGTGCGAGGTTGGCGGCAACCGCACCACCCACGCCTTCACCATATTTAAGCACCATTTTTCTCAGTTCATCGGCGCGGGTCCCTTCAGTTAAAACTACCCGCACCTCTTGTTTTTCGTTATCAGCCAGGGAGAGATAACTCAGTTCAGCTCCCATCAGACTGCAGGTCTTTTCCACGATGATTTTTAACACCTTATTC
>DATMXL010000323.1:0-3941 GCA_035561555.1 Bellilinea sp. | reverse complement strand
TCATTTACTTGTCAAGAAATCTTTCGCTTGTTCGTTCCTCGTCCTAAATTGCGCCGTTCTGCTTCACCGTTCTCACCAGCTGTGATAAAAAGAAAAAATGATAAGAGTTGGAAGGATGTCCACGCCAGCCTATAAATTGTCAATAGGTAGCCTTTAACGACATAGGTGTATTGAAGTAACACTTACAATGGGTCAATACAATGGTGCGCTGGAGCGGAATCCTACGATTATTCTTTACGAAATATTGGTGGAGCAATGACCCGGCTTTTACCATTGGGGCGCTGAAGCGCACCCTACGAATCTACTTTCCTTACCTTTAACCGCAGGCCTTCGACCAGGGTGACGATCACACGCGTGCCGGCAGGGAGCGGTTCGCCGGGTTCGGCCAATTCGGCGCTCCACATCTCGCCGGCCAATTGAACGCTGCCATGCGGGTCCAGCACCTCGCTGACGAGGCCTGTCTTGCCAACCATCGACTCACGACCCATCGCTTTGGGAATTTTGAGCGCGCGGATGGCAAAGCTGACAATCACGCTGAAACTCAGCGCCACAAACAAGGCGGTGCCAATTACCAGCGGAACAGAAACCTGGGGAAATCCCGGCGCGCGCACCGAATTGAACAGAATTAACGAACCAGCGACAAATGAGCCGATTCCGGCTGCCGTCAACGCGCCGTGGGTCGGCGCTTTCACATCTATGATGAATAGAACAAAGGCCAGCACCAGGAAAATCAAACCAAACAGGTTGACCGGGATGATGCCGAAGGAATACACCACCAACGCAAGACTGACTACTCCGATAACGCCTGCCACCCAACCACCCGGGCTGGACATTTCGATCAAAATGGCCTGCACCCCGATCGATAAAAGCAGGAAGACAATGTTCGGGTTGGTTAACAGACTTAGCGCCTGCTCTACCATAGTAAGCGGAACCTCTCGCACGAGCGCATCCGTGGTGTCCAGTGTCACTTCCTTGCCAAGTACCACCACCTTAGCGCCGTTCAGTTGACTCACCAAATCATCCACATCCAGGGCTATGAAGTCGATCAAGCCGACATCGAGGGCTTCGCTGGACGAAACGGCTTTGGCGCTTTCGATGGTTTGCTCGGCGATTTCAATGGCGGCTGGCGGACGATTCTCCGCCAAAGATCGCACGGTGGCGCGCAGGATTTCTTTCTCCTTGGCCAACATCGTCTCGCCAATGTCTTCCCCCTGAGAACCAACCGGACTGGCGGCACCGATGGCAGTTTCCGGCGCCATGGCAGCCAGATGACCTGCCAGCGTCAGAATTGTGCCGGCGCTGCCAGCCATGGCACCCTGCGGCGAGACATACACCACAATCGGGGTTTCACTGCCGCGCATGACCGTCACAATCTCATTCATGAGTGCAATCGAACCACCGGGTGTGTTGAGTTCCAAAACCAGCAGGTCAGCCGAGTCATTCTGCGCAATATCCAGGCTCCGTTCGATGGAGCTGATCATCACCGGAGTTAAAGCACCCTCGACTTTGAGCGTCAAGACCAGCGGGGTGCCGGCCGGCGTTTGAGCAGCTGCTGGGTGCACCAAAAAAACCAATGCCAACAGCAAAATGGCCAGCCTAAAGCCGATCCACGTACGATGCGTGTCCATCTTTTCTCCAGTCAGGTCGAAACCTTGTCCGTGCCTACCTTGATTATAGCAAACTGCCTGGAAAGAAAATTAAGGACTTATTCATACTCGCTAATATGTTTCTGATGTGCTGTTAATGGTTTTCTTGCATTGCGGGAGTACTTTTAACCTAATAGCTTCCCGTAATGGGATTGTAAGGAGAAACTGCCATGTCTAAAATTATCGGAATTGACTTAGGAACTACCAACAGCGTCGTTGCCGTTATGGAAGGCGGAACGCCAACGGTAATTACCACCGCTGAAGGATCGCGCATATTGCCTTCGGTTGTAGCATTCAATAGAAATGGAGAACGTCTGGTTGGGCAGACTGCCAAACGACAGGCGGTCATTAATTCAGAAAATACCGTTTACTCGATCAAGCGTTTTATGGGCCGCCATTACGACGAGGTCGAAGCGGAACGTAAAATGGCGCCGTTCCAGGTGGTGAAAGGTGCGGCGGGAGATGCCCGGGTGAAGATTGCCATCAACAATCGTGAATACACCCCGCAGGAAATTTCCGCCATGATCCTCGGCAAACTGAAGACGGATGCTGAAGCCTACCTCGGTGAACCGGTGACCCAGGCGGTCATCACGGTGCCGGCTTACTTTAACGACAGTCAGCGCCAGGCGACCAAGGATGCCGGTAAAATTGCCGGGCTTGAAGTCCTGCGGATCATCAACGAGCCGACTGCGTCGGCACTGGCTTATGGGCTGGACAAGAAAAAGAATGAGAAAATCCTGGTCTTTGACCTGGGCGGCGGCACCTTCGATGTTTCCGTCCTGGAGGTCGGTGACGGCGTGTTCGAGGTCAAATCCACCTCGGGTGACACGCACCTTGGCGGCGATGACTGGGATCAACGGATTGTCAACTGGGCAGTCGAGTCCTTCCAAAAAGAACATGGGATGGATTTGACGAAAGACCGCCAGGCTTTACAGCGGCTGCGCGAGGCGGCCGAAAAGGCCAAAATCGAGCTTACCAGCATTATGGAAACTGAAATCAACCTGCCTTACATTACGGCTGATGCCAGCGGTCCCAAACATCTGCAACTGCGGCTGACACGCGCGCACCTGGAACAATTAACACATGACCTGCTTGAGCGCACCCGCCAGCCTTTTGAAACTGCCTTGAAGGATGCCGGGCTTTCTGCCAACCAGATCGATGAGATTGTGCTGGTTGGCGGTGCCACCCGTATGCCAATGGTGCAGGAATTGGTACGCCAGTTGACCAACAAGGAACCCAACAAGAGCGTCAACCCTGACGAAGTTGTTGCGGTTGGTGCAGCGATTCAAGCCGGCGTCCTTGGCGGCGAAGTGAAAGATGTGTTGCTGCTGGACGTTACCCCGTTGACGCTGGGCGTTGAAACTCAGGGTAGTATTATGACCCCTATTCTGGAGCGTAACACCACCATCCCAGCGAAACGCTCGCAGGTGTTTTCAACCGCCGATGACAACCAATCAGCGGTGGATATCCACGTGCTGCAGGGCGAGCGCACCGCCGCGGCGGATAATATCAGTCTGGGACGCTTCCGCCTGGACGGCATCCCGGCTGCACCGCGCGGAACTCCGCAGGTAGAGGTCACCTTCGACATGGATGCCAACGGTATCCTGAATGTGACCGCCAGGGACAAGGCGACGGGTCGTGAGCAAAAGGTGACCATCACCGCATCGACCAACCTGTCTCAAAGCGATATCGAGCGCATGGTAACAGAAGCCAAAGCACACGAAGTTGACGATGCCCGCCAGCGCGAACTAGTCGAAGGGCGAAATGCTGCCGACCACCTGGCTTACCAGGTTGATAAAGAGCTCAAAGAAAAAGGCGCCGATGTACCCTCCGAGTTACGCGGCGAGGCGGAAACCCTGATCAACCAGTTGCGGCAAACAGCCACTGGAAATGAGGTTGACCGCATCCGCAACCTGTCGCAGCAGGCACAGCAGCTGCTTGGACGCATCCAGCAGTCTGGCACCGCGCAACAAGAAGAACCTGCGGCTGGATCCAATGGTCACGGCGGCGGCTCAGAAAATCCGGAAGGCGAAGTGGTCGAGGGCGATTTCAAAGACGCGTAACATCGTAGCGCATACAGAAAATTTGTTTTAGCGATTTTCATCAGAGAGTAGGCGCAAAGAATTAAACGCAAAGGACGCGAAGAAAATCAGATAGATTTACCCCTAAAAATGGACACACAGTTAAGCACTCACTATAATGACGATGGAGGCAGTCATGAGTGTCAAGCGAAAGCGATACAGTCCACAGTTCAAAATGGATACTGTCCGAGCATATGAGCAAGGGGATAAATCT
>DATMXL010000322.1:0-4580 GCA_035561555.1 Bellilinea sp. | reverse complement strand
GATTTAATCAGAGTGCCTAACTCAAGTAAAGCGCAAGACCAGCGGTACAATAATTGATGTGGCAGCCAAAATCAAAATGACGCCGGCAAACAGGGCATAGCGGCGGGCATAATTGGAGACCAGGCTCTGGTCGTAATATTTGTCAATTTGATTATCGGTGTACATGGCGATCAGACCAGCAAGCAGTTTTGAGCGCGTGCTGCGTCCAACGGATAACCCCATGATGGCGATTGTATTGACCAGACTGGTCATGATGATCAACACCACCAGGATGATATCCCGGCCTGAGTTTCGGTCGTATTGATCGGCATAGGAGGAGTTGATCCCTAACGCGATCAGGTTGAAAATCACCGCAACGACCACAAAACTGGTGTCGGTGCGGCTGCTTTGACCTAGTTCATTGACGACGTGTTCGTGAAGCCGCTCCAGCATAACAATCTCCTGTTCGATTAAATACGATCCATTGGGGTATTTTATGCATATAACCCCCGTGAGTACACAAAAGCTTTACAATTGTGACTCGGATGGATCCCGTTTGGATTCTAAAGCCGAATAAACAATCCATTAATCCCGGGGTTTTCCTATAATAATGAAAATTCATCACCAATTGACAGGAGTAAGTTCAATGAAGGTACTCTTCATCGGCGGCACCGGAATCATCAGCTCGGGCAGCGCAGCTCTGGCAGTGGAGCGCGGCATTGACCTGACCTTACTCAACCGCGGGCAATCGCAGCGAACCCCGGCAGCGGGAGCAAAAATTTTAAACGCCGATATTCGCGATTTGGCGGGGTTCCGAAAGGTCCTGGACGGGCAGAAGTTTGATGTGGTGGTGGATTTTCTGGCTTATACCCCGGACCATGTTCAAACCGATCTTGATCTTTTCGCCGGTCATGTTGACCAGTATATGTTCATCAGTTCGGCTTCAGCCTACCAGACGCCAGCGGTCAATTTGCCTTTGCGCGAGTCGACCCCGTTGGACAATCCGGTATGGGAGTATTCGCGCAACAAGATCGCCTGTGAAGAATTGTTGCAACGCGCTTATCGTGAAAGCAAGCTGCCGTTCACCATTGTGCGCCCATCGCACACCTACGATCCCAATTATGTGCCGCTTCCCGGCGGGTATACGACCGTTGACCGCATGCTGCACGGCAAGCCAGTCATTGTACCTGGCGACGGCACTTCCATCTGGACCCTGACACATACGCGCGACTTTGCCACCGGTCTGGTAGGCTTGTTGGGCAATGCTCGCGCCATCGGCGAGGTGTTCCATATTACCTCAGATGAGTGGCTGACCTGGGATGCGATTTATCTGGCGCTTGGCCGGGCTTTCGGGGTGGAGCCAAAGCTAATGCATGTGCCCTCGGATTTGATCGCGGCTTACGACAAGACGTTGGGGGACAGTCTGCGCGGCGATAAAATGCACAGTGCGATTTTTGACAACAGCAAGGTCAAGCAAGTGGTGCCAGATTTTCGCACTCCTACATCTTTTTCGCAGGGGGCTCGGGAGATTGCAGCCTGGTTCATGGCGGATCCCGTCCGGCAGAAAACTGACCCGGCCTTTGATGCACTGACCGAACGGATCCTGGCGGGATACGCGAAGTCCTGGCCGATTTGAGTGCGAATGGTCCGATGCCTGGGATCTTATAATTCAATCACGGCCAAGGTTTCAGGTAATCCCCCTGGGCGGGATAATCAAATCCGCCGGATCCAAAAATGCTGGTCAACTGCATACTTCGAAGGTTGTGGATGAAGCTGGTAGTTGACAAATCGATTTATTCTGGGTATGATGATAGTGATCCATGAGAGCGCTCTCACAGAAGAACCTCTCCTCATAAATTTTTTTCCCTCAGACGAGACACAATTCATGCCAGAACTGACGCTAGAAGATATAGCGAAGCTGGTTGGAGTACATCGCTCCACAGTTTCGCGGGTGGTAAACGGTGCCTCCAACGTGAGCCCTGAAGTGCGGAAACGCGTCCTCAAGGTGATCAACGACACCGGATACCACCCCAATGCTGCCGCCCGCAGTCTGGCGACTCAGCGCTCCTGGATGATTGGACTGGTGCTGCCGCATAGTGTCAGTTCCTTCTTCACTGACCCATACTTCCCGCAGCTTACCCAGGGTATTGCCTACGGCTGCAACAGCCACGACTTCACCCTGTCGTTATTCCTGGTGGGCAACAAAGAAGACGAGGCTAAGATTACCCCACGAATCTCCCGCCGGGGTATGCTGGACGGACTGCTGATCCAGACCGGGTCGCCGGAGGACCGTTTGGTGCAGCGCCTGGCCAAATCGTCCATCCCGAGCGTGGTACTGGGCCGGCCGGGGTCACCCGAAGGGATCACCTATATCGACGTTGATAACGTCCAGGCAGCTTTCAATGCCACCAGGCACCTGTTGGATATTGGATACCGGCGCATTGCTACCATCACAGGCAGCCACGACAGCACCGTCACAGCTGACCGGTTGGAAGGTTATACCAAAGCGTTGAGCACAGCCGGTATTTCAGTGGACGAGGCGCTGATTTCTGAAGGAGCTTTCACCGAAATCAGCGGCTATAACGCCATGCACAAACTGATCGAAGCCAGACCGCAGGCGGTGTTTGCCGCCTCTGACAGTATGGCTGTTGGTGCCATGCGCGCTGTACAGGAAGCCGGGCTGTGCATCCCGGAAGATATTGCTTTCATCGGATTTGACGATGTACCTCTGGCAACCCTGACAAAAATCCAATTGAGCACTATCCGCCAGCCGATTCTCAAATTTGGCATCAAAGCAGTGGAGCTACTCATTGACATCATCGAAAATGGCCAGAAACCGGCCAGGCGCATCATCATGGATACCGAACTTATCATTCGAGATTCATGCGGTGCAAGGAATGTTCGCGTAAACCAGGATGGGATGTAATTTATTTGCTTATTATTGAGAGCGCTCTCATCCTTTTTATCCACAACAAGGAGGTGAAGGAAACAACCCTGATCGTTCGCAACCCTTCTACACCCGACTCAAACCCTAAGGAGAAAAGAAAGAAATGAAACGTCTATTGTTTGTGTTTTCAATGTTGTTGATCGCCTCGATGGTGCTTGGCGCTTGTGCCACAGCCACCCCCACCGAAGCCCCGGCTGATGTACCCCCGGCTGCAGCACCGACGGATGTCCCGGCAGCTGAAGTTCCCACCACTGCCCCGCCCGCCGAAGGCAAAACTGTACTCAATGTCTGGTCCTTCACCAATGAAATCCTGACCATGGGAGTGGCTTTCGAAAAGACCCACCCAGATGTGGATGTCGTCTACACCATGATCCCCATGACCAATGGTGAATATCAGACCAAGTTGATGGCCACCCTCGGCACCGATGCAGTGCCCGATGTTGTTGCCCTCGAAGCCGCTTTCGTTAAGAGCTACGTCGAGAGCGATTTCCTGGCCGACCTGGGCGACATGATGCCGCTGGCTGAAGAATTAAAAATGTACCCCTTCGTTTACGAAGTCGGTACCCATGAAGGCGTCACCAAAGCTTATGCTTATCAGGCTACCCCGGGCGCTTTGTTCTATCGCCGAAGTCTGGCCAAAGAATACTTTGGCACGGATGACCCGGTAGAAATGCAGGCCATCCTGGGCGACATGGACAAATACGTCGCTGCCGCTGAAGTTGTCAAAACCAAATCCAATGGCGATACCTTCATGGTTGCCTCCAATGGCGACTTCATGAACCTGTTCTATGCCAACCGCGAGCAGCCCTGGGTTGTCGACAACACCCTGACCGTTGATCCAATGGTTGACAAGATGGTGGAAACTGTCAAGATCTTCCGCGATAAAGGCTACGAAGCCAAAGCAACTCAATGGCAAGAAGGCTGGTTCGCTGGCATGAATGACAGTCTCAAGGATGCCGAAGGCAATGCCAAGAAGATCTTCTCCTATTTCCTGCCGACCTGGGGTCTACCCTATGTTTTGGCACCAAACGCCACCTCCGCTGACGGCACTACGAACACGGTTGGCGATTGGGCAGTCATCACCGGACCTCTCCCCTATCAGTGGGGCGGCACCTGGCTGGGCGTCATGAAGGACACCAGCAAGATGGAACTGGCTAAAGAATTCGTCCGCTTCTGCACCCTGGACGAAGAAAACCTGACTAACTGGGCAACCGGTGTGTACACCAATGAATACCTCAAAGCCATCGACCCCAACATACCTGATGATCAATACCAGGCAGCTGGCGACTTTGTTGGCAGCCAGGTTGTTGTAGAAAAAATCACCGCTAGCTTCGATGACTCAGAACTGAGCAAATTCCTTGGCGGTCAGAACTCCTACGGCGGTTTCGCGGCCGCGGCTCCGACAGTCAACGCCCGCTTAATGCAGGGCTCTGACGACGCGATTCAGCGCGCGCTGAACGACCCGCTAAACTCCTATCTTGAGGGCACTGTAACCCTGGAAGAAATGTGGACACTATGGAAAGACGCAGTCCGCAATGAATTCCCCGATCTAATCATCCCTTAGTCGCTTAAATCGCTTGTAAAAATGAGTCAGTGTAGATAAAAATACACTGACTCATTTTGAAGGGAGAAAAAGAGATGATACGATCCAATT
>DATMXL010000321.1:0-8527 GCA_035561555.1 Bellilinea sp. | reverse complement strand
GCTTTTATCCAGCGCCTCCAGCAGACGAATCCCTTCCTGCGGCGTAATTTTTCCCTGCTGCACCAGGTTGAGAATCTTCAACCTTTCTTCGGATGTGACCACGTTGCCGGCCTTTCTTGATTCTTGGCAAGAATTCTTGTATCTTTATTGTACTTGTAAAAAGCGTCGCAGGCTTCGGGCATACCTCACCGGAATGACCAGCCTGCCCGTCCGAACGAACAGGAGGTCATGAATGCACAACCTGTGGCAGTTATTTTTGATGTTTATTAAGGTTAACCTGTTGACCACTTCCGGTCCAGCTTCGGTAGGGCTGCTGTACAAAGAGGCGGTTGGAAAGTTGATGGATGAATCGCAGTTTGTCGAAGCAGTTGGATTTTCCAGCGTTTTGCCCGGCAGCGATGCGCTCCAGCTGGCGATGTTTGTCGGCTATTCTGCCGGCGGCATTCCCGGGGCTTTGGTGGCACTGGTAGGCTCGATCCTGCCGCCCACCATCATCATGCTCTTGATCGTCACTGCGCTCAAGTTTGTCAGCGGCGAGGTGTGGGTGGGTAATTTCGTGCGCGGTCTCACTCCGGCGGTGGCTGTTTTAATGGTGATTGTGGCGGTCAAAATTTTCCGTGGGGAGAGCGGGACGCCTATTGGCCTCTTCACAGTATTGGTAGCGCTGGGCAGTCTGGTAGCATTACTGCTCAAAGTTCCGGCGCCTTTCGTGCTGCTTGGTGCCGGTTTGCTGGGGATTGTTTTCCTGCGATGAGTACCAACCCGGAAATCGTCCTGTGTCTACAGTCTGGCCTGCCGGAATATCCGGATGTCGAATACGGCGTTAACATCGCGATTTTGCTGCAGGCGCCGGTGAAATTTCTATGCATGCGCGGAAAATCCGCGACAACTACGCTTGAGCAAGCGGTAGCCCGGGGTACGGAAAAACTACTGGCGGCCGGGTTGTCTTTCGTGGTGGAATGGGCTAAAGGGACTGTTCCAGAAGCCATCGAAATTGCAGTGCGTGATCATCCGCAGGCACTGGCTGTATTTAGCGATCGCAACCGGCCGATGTGGCGCCGCATGCTGCGCCTGGGACGCTTCCGCCACCTCATGGCGGATGTCAGCAGCCCGCTGCTGCGCTTGCGCGATACCTGCTGGCCGCTCAAAGAGATCGTGGTCTGCAGCGGCGGCATGGCGTATACCATTCGGCTGGAAAAATTGGCCATCCGGCTGGCAAAAGCTGCCGGGGCGCGTTTGACCCTGCTGCACATTGTTGAGCCGGTCACGCTGGATTATTCACTGGCCCGCGAAATGCATGACCATTGGCCGGAGTTGATCGAAACACATACGCCCCAGGCGCGGCATTTTATAAAATCGATTGCCGCTGCCAAAGAAGCCGGTGTGGAGGCACGCCTGCTGGTGCGGCATGGTCAGGTGGTCCAGGAAATCATCCAGGAGGCGCGCTCTGCAAATTACGATATGATCGGCCTTGGCTCGGCCTACAGCTCGCGGTCGCTGCGCGGCTTATACCGCCCGGATGTCACCGCGCTGGTATCCGCTTCGATCAATTGCCCCATACTAACCATGCGCGGCAAAATCAGCGATACTTTCGAGCAGGATACTTAGATCTTGCCTTCGCTGGCTTCCCATTTGCGCACGGCGCTCTGAATCAGCGCCTTTATTTCCGGATCTGGCACGGCGTCGATGCCGATGTACTTATTGGCGCCAACCCATACCACCACACCGTTGGTGTATTCTTCACCCAGGTGGATGTTATGTCCGGAATAAACGGTTTCCGGCAGCATCTCCTGCAGCACATCGTCAATCTGACCCACCATAGTTTTGGAGCGCGGCTTTTCGATGGGCGCGATGCGAACGACCGGAGCAGGCGGAATGGGCGGCAGAATTGCGGTGGCTGCCGTTTCTGCGGCAACTGGCGGTGTGGCAACTGGCTCGGCGGCAACCGGTTCTGCTACTGCCGGGTTGGTTTCCGCTGAATTCCTTTCCTGCACCTCCGGGTCGCTTGCGGCAGCCAGGGTCACGCCTTCAACTTTTGGCTCGTCGGGAGCAGCTTCTGTTTCGGCAGCTCCGGCTGGCGCTTGCTCAAAGGCTGGCACTGCCACGGGGGCGGCTGCCAGTGGCTCAACTGCCGGGACTCCCAACCAGATCTGCCAGTTCCGCGCGGCTTCCTGAAGATCACGCAGCAGTTCTTCCGGAATCGATCCGCGGTTCAAGTAAACCTTGCCTTTGACATCCGTGACCAATTTTCCACTGCGGCTTTCGCGGTACAAATTCGCGATGCTGACAAAGCGGGTTTCAGGCAGCACAGGCATCTCCGGGACAATTAAATCGTCCATCACCGGGCTGCTCCTGTCAGCCTCATCTTTACGCCGGCGCCGGTCGCCTACCAGAGTCATGATTAAAACCCCTGCCAGCAATCCAACAGCGACAAAAATCAGGGCAGGAATAAGTAAATTGGTGGATGTGAACATATTAACCTCGCTCTCCAGGTGGGGACGGTTGACAGGACGGGCAAAAATGCGTGCCGCGCTGCCCGACGACGATCTTTTCGATGGGGGTACCGCAAACCGGGCAGGGTTGACCGCCGCGGCCGTATGCCCGGAAATGGTTCTGAAAATCGCCGCCGCGGTAGACCCAGTCGATGCTGGCGCCGTTGCTGCGAATGCCTTCCTGCAGCACGCTGCGAATGGCCAGCCATAAATTTTCGATTTGAATGCCTGTGAGCGCTGCCGCTGGCGTCAACGGATGGATTTTTGCCAGATGCAAGGCTTCGTCGGTGTATATATTTCCAAGTCCAGCCACGACCGTTTGGTCGAGCAGTAATGGTTTAAGGCTGCGGTGACGGTTATTTAAACGGGTGCCCAGGTCGCAGGCTGTGAAGGCCGGGTCGAGCGGTTCCGGACCCAGACTCGCCAGAACTTCATTGGGATCACTCACCAGCCAGACCCGGCCAAACTTGCGCGTGTCGTTGAACACCAGCCGCACGCCACCCTCGAAAAGCAGCAGCAGACGGTCATGCGCGGCCAGCGCACGCGCGTTGCCAGATTCATCCGCTGATGTCTCGACACGGATATCGCCGCTCATACGCAGGTGAATCAATAAAGAATCAGAACTGAGCCTGAGCCAGATAAATTTCCCGCGCCTGATTGCATCCGTCAGCGTCTGACCGCGCAGGCGCTCCGAAAATTGGTCGGCTGCCGGGGTCACCAGCGACCCCTGCCACAACACCTGTCCGCCTGCCAGCACACGCCCGACCGCCGGTGGACCTTCCCGGCCTCCGGATTTTAGTGCACGGACAATGGTCTCGACTTCTGGAAGTTCTGGCATGGCCGAACCGATTAATGGGAATGCAGCTTACTCGTTGAATAACTCTCCAACACTGCGGCCTTCATTGGCGCGATGAATGACTTCGCCGAGCAGCGGCGCAATGGTCAGCACTTTCAGACGGTCACCAAATAACGCCAGCTTTTCCGCTGGGATCGGGATTGTGTCGGTGGTGACAAATTGCGTGACCGGCAGGTCCGCCAGACGGGGCCCGGCTTCGGCAGACAGCACCGCATGTACGAAAGACATGTAAATTTTGCGCGCGCCGCTCTGTTTCAACAGGTTGACAGCATTGATCATCGAACCGCCGGTGTCGATTTCGTCGTCCACCAGGATCACATCGCGGTCATAGATATCGCCGATCAGCGTCAGCGCTTCGGCTTTGGCATTGTTCGACAGGCGCCGCTTTTCAATAAACGCCAGCGGTAATTGCAGCGTGGCAGCGTAGTTGCGTGCTTTCTTGGCAAAGCCAAGGTCCGCGGTGACGACCACCGGAGAATGCAGGTGCGGCTGCAGCGCCTTAAAGTAATCCGTCAGAATGTAGAAAGCCGTCAGTACATCGCCGGGGATGGAGAAAAAGCCCTGGATTTGTCCGGCGTGAAGATCCATGGTGACATAACGGTCGGCGCCTGCCACCTCGATCATATCCGCCACCAGGCGCGCGGTGATGGGCACCCGCGGCTGATCCTTCTTGTCGGAGCGGGCATAGCACAGGTATGGCACCACCGCGGTGATGCGCGCTGCCGAGTCCAGCCGCAGCGTCTGGATCATGATCAATAATTCCATCAGGTTGCGGTGTACCGGTGCCGGCGTGGTTTGAATGACGTAACAATCCTGCCCGCGTACGCTGCCGTGCAGTTTTACAAATAAGTTGTCATTTGGAAATTGAATGACATCGCGCCCGCACAACGGCAGGCTCAGGTAGGAGGCAATCTTTTGCGCCAGATCTGGGCAGGCTGTCCCCGCATACAGCCTGATTTCACCGTATTTCATCCCATCTTGACGCATGTGATTGTGAATGGGCATTTGTTTTTCCTTTAGGCTACTGACTAATGGGGTTGTGGTTGCAGGCCGGGGTGGTAGGGAACCCATATTAATTTTACCGGTAATACGTTAAACCTGGGGCTGCTGCTGAGGTCGACTTAAGGATGCAGCCGGTTGGGTCCGCGGAAGAGGAAGACCGCCTCACGGATGTTGGGCAGGTTGAGCATGACCATAAGCAGACGCGAAAGACCCATGCCATAGCCGCCGTGCGGCGGGCAGCCGTAACGGAAGAAGTCCAGGTAAAACTGGATCGATTCCAGGCTCAGACCTTTTTCGATAGCCTGTTTCGCCAGTATGTCGTAGCGATGTTCGCGTTGCGCACCGGTGACGATTTCGGTACCGTTGGCGATCAAATCGAAGCTCTTGGTCAGTTCGGGGTGGTCGGCATGGCGCATGTGATAGAACGGGCGCACAGCGATTGGCCAATCAGTCAGGAAGAAGAAGTCATGGTTGTGGTTCTGCTTCACCCAGTTGTATAAGGCGCGTTCGCCGCCCGGGTCAATATCACCTTTCTTTTCCGGCGGCAAGGAATAGCCTTCTTCTTTGAGGATTTCCACCGCGCGCGCCATGGGGATGCGCGGGAAGGGCACGCTGGGCACAACCAGATCGACATCAAACAGGGCTTTGATTTGCTCGCCATGCACTTCCTTGACGCGGGCATACACATACGCCAACAGGTTTTCCAGCGACACCATCACATCTTCATGCGATTCGATGTAGGACATTTCCTGGTCGATGCCGGTGAACTCGGTCATGTGGCGCGAGGTGAAGGATGGGTCGGCACGGAAAACCGGACCAATTTCAAAGATGCGCTCAAACCCGGCAGCCATCGCCATCTGCTTGTAGAACTGCGGTGACTGGGACAGGTAAGCGGTACCCTCAAAGTACTGCACGGTGAACAGCTCGGCGCCGCTCTCACTGGGCGACCCCATCAGTTTGGGGGAATGGACTTCCATAAATTTGTGCTGATGCCAGTACTCGCGGAAGGCCATTTCAGCCGTCGTCTGAATTTGGAAAATAGCAGCTACCTGCGGGCGGCGCATGTCGAGATAGCGCCAGTCCAGGCGGTGATCGATCGCAGGCAAGGTCTCTGCAAAGGGATCCAGCGGAAGGGGTGACTCGGCGGTGCTGTTGACTTGCAGCGTTTCCAGCTGCACTTCCAACCCGCCAAGTTTGACCACCGGGTTGTCCACCAGCGATCCGGTAACGGTCACGACCGATTCGGCGCCGAGGATTGAAATCTGCTGGGCCAGAGCCTCATCACTGGCTTTCCAGAAAGCCACCTGCACCAATCCGGTCAGATCGCGAATAATGAGGAACTGCATTTTCTTCTGGTCACGCAGGGTTTGCAGGAATCCCTGGATTTGGACTTTTTCTCCGATGTGGCTGCGTAAGTCTCCGATGAATGTTCGTTGCATGGTCTTCTTCTCCTGGGCGTGGAAATTGGAATAATGGCGTTTTCTTAGTGATATGATAGCGGTTTTGCGGTCAATGAACAACAGCTTCTGACTGCAGGCTGGTGAGGCGTTTGGCAGCCTGGTAGGGCGACATTTGACGGTTTTCCAGCGATTCGAGCGCGGAAGCCAGCGCTTCCGGCGGTAAGGCTGCGCGCCACTGGGCGTTTAACTCAAACTGAACCAGCATCTCCAGTTCTGCCAGCAACCGGCTGCGGTCGCGCAACTGCCAGGCGCCGGTCTCGCGCAGGTGGCGGGCGTGGGCATCAATGGCTTCCACCACCTCAAGAATGCCTTCTGCTTTGGTGGCAATGGTTTGCAGCACCGGCGGAATCCACAGCGGCGTGCTGCTGCCGGAAGGGGCTCGGTGGCTGGGGTGACCCAGTTCCAGCATGGCGCGCAGAGCGCGCAGGGTGCTGTCTGCGCCGGGGTGATCGGCCTTGTTGATCACCAAAACATCGGCAATTTCCAGGATACCGGCTTTAATTGCCTGGATGTCATCCCCCATGCCGGGTGCCTCGATCACCAGTGTGGTGTGCGCCAGGCGGGCGATATCGACCTCGGATTGACCGGCGCCGACCGTTTCCACCAGCACCACGTCAAAACCGGCTGCGTCCAAGGCCTGCACAACCCCGGCTGTGGCACGTGCCAGACCTCCCAGGGCGCCCCGTGAGGCCATGGAACGGATAAAGATGCCTTGGTCGCCTGCCAGGTCGCGCATGCGCACCCGGTCACCCAGGACCGCACCGCCGGTGAATGGGGAGGAGGGGTCGACCGCGACGATGGCAACACTGCGGGCGGGTTGATCAGCCTTAGGGTTGCGCAGCGCCAGGGCAATTTGATTGACCAGCGAGGATTTTCCTGAGCCTGGAGAGCCAGTCACCCCGATCAGGTGGGCTCGCCCGGTGTGGCTGAATAGCCGGTCCATGGCTGCCTGGCCATCCGGTGCGTTGTTTTCGATCAGTGTTAATAAGCGGGCCAACGCCAGGCGCTTGCCGCTTAAAACACTCTCGACCAGGTCTGCTTTAGCAGTCACGAATAACTTTCAGGGTTTGATTTCTTGCAGAACAGCGCGGCTGATATCCTCAACCACCTGGGTAGTGGAGGTGCCTGGACCGTAAACGGCGGCAACGCCGGCAGCGGTCAGTTTGGCGGCGTCTCTCTCGGGGATAATACCGCCGACGAAGATGTGCACATTGTCCTGACCGTTGGCGCGCAGCAGGACCAGAATGCGCGGCACCAGCACCATATGCGCACCGGACAAAATCGATATGCCTACCGCGTCAACATCTTCCTGCAGGGCGGCTTCGGCAATCATCTCCGGCGTCTGGCGCAGGCCAGTGTAAATGACCTCCATCCCGGCGTCGCGTAAAGCGCGTGCAATGACTTTCGCACCGCGGTCGTGCCCGTCCAAACCAGGCTTGGCGATCAGAACCCGAATCTTTCGCTCTGTCATGCGATGCTCCCAAAATGGTGGTAGTGTATCTGAATTATACCGCGTACCGGGGTGCGCGGTTTAGCCGGCAAATGTCATGAGTTGGTCAGGAGAATGACCCGCATTTGCTGCTGATGCTTGTAAACAGGGGGTCCCTTCCCGGCGCAATAATTGTCTGAGTTTCACGGCTAATTAATAGCGTATAGATATAAATTGATCTCTTGTAATTTGGCAGGAACACTGTATAATGACATTTATGAGGGGTACTATTCGCATAGTAATTTCCGTTTTCATTTTGATATTGCTGGGCGGGGTCACAATTCCGGGGTACACACAGAGTACCACTACCGGGGAGGACTTTGGCACCGGTCATATCGTGCGCGGGGCGTTCCTGGAACAATACGCTGGTGTGCGCAATCCGTTGGATATCTACGGGCTGCCGATCACCGGTGAGTTCGAAGGAATGTCCACTTTTGGCATTACCACCGTGCAGTACTTCAACAAGTCCCGCTTCGACCTGGTCAAAGATTTGGAAGGTAATGACAAAGTAGTGGTAGCCAACCTGGGCGAACTGATGTACCCGGGTCCCGGTCCGTTGGCGCCGGTATCATCAGACGGACCGACCTGCCGGAAATTCCCCTCCACCGGTAAGAGCGTGTGCTATGCCTTCCTGCAATATTATGATGCCAACGATGGTGCGGTAAACTTTGGCGACCCGATTTCCGATCTGGAAATCCGTGAAGGCCGTTATGTGCAGTATTTCCAGAAAGCCCGCATGGAGTGGGTGCCCGAATTGGAAGCTGACAGCCATGTGGTGCTGACGGATCTCGGTAAGCGCTATTTTGACTTTATGGTCGGCGATCCGGACCGGCTCCGACCGGAAGGCAGTTCCATACCCGGAAAACCGCGTAAACCCCAGGCCTACGCTTTCGTTGCCAGTCCGTTGATCACCGCCGGCAGCCAGCAAACCTTGAATGTGGTGGTGGTGGACATGTTCCACAAACCAGTCGCCAATGCACAGGTGTGGGTATTCTTGTTGACGCCTGATGGACGCAGTGATCCTTACCGCGCTTCCGACACGAATGCTGACGGCATTTCATCGCTGCAGTTCCCGGTTGGGGATTTGTCACCGACACAGATCGTGGAGCTTGAGGTAAAGGTCACCGCCAATGGCGAGGAAGCTGCCGCCAAATCCTGGTACCGCATCTGGTACTAGAGCGAACGAACTTATCAGCTCCGAGGTCGAAATGACCTCGGAGTTTTTTTA
>DATMXL010000320.1:0-24888 GCA_035561555.1 Bellilinea sp. | reverse complement strand
GACCCCGACTGGGTTTGTCGGGGTGCATGGGGTGCAAGAGGTCGGAGGTTCAAATCCTCTCGCCCCGACTTGTCAAATGGTCGCAAGACCGTTTTTTTATTGCTGAAGGTCTTCCCCATTGAGGGGATTCTAAAATCCTCTCGCCCCGACTTGTACAAAAACGACCAAATGGTCGTTTTTTTTGATTCCTATGTTAGCGCCCGTCTCATGACCGAGCGCAATATCTGGCCGAAAGTCTCCAATGCTTCTCAAAGGGTAATCCTTCTCCGTGACCTCGCGATCGTTACGCCCCCTTGTAAGGCCGCGGCTTCTGAGGTGAAGGTTAGAACCTGTTTCACCGTACCGCCAGCACCATTCCCGCCACGGTCATTGCCGCCCCTAATGCCTGACTCCATCCCACCTTCTCCCCTAGCATCGTGCCAGCCAGTGCCACTACGAACAAAGGCGAGGTATCTGCCAGGGTCTTGACCACTACCGGGTTGCCCCGTTCCAGCGCTGCCAGCAGCAGCAGCCATTGCGCGATCACGAACGTCAGCCGGCCGCCCAGTTTGACCACTCGCAGGCCGCTCAACCAGCTCAACTTTGGCCGCAGTACCAGCCCGGTCAGCAGCGCGATCAATAATGCCCGCAGCAGATAATAGGTGTAGGGGTTGGTCCACTCATTGGCCATCAGCATCCGCACCGGGAACACATTGACCCCGAATAACACTGCTGCCAGCAGCGGATAGGCCAGATGAGCAGTTTTTATCTTGATAGCGCCTGTCTCGTTCGATCCATTCCGCGCCAGCAGCACCAACCCTGCAACCACTATTACTATGCCGGCGATATTCAAAATACCCAGTTGAAATCCCGGTTCCAGCAGCGGCTGTAAAGCCAGCGCTGCCAAAGGTGATAACGCCATCACCGCTGATGCGGTCACCGCGGGCAAACGCTCAAAGGCCATGAAGTAAAAAATATTAGCCATCGCATCCAGCAGCATAGCCAGCGAGAAAATCACCAGCGCCTGCCAGGAAAACGCGAAGTGCCAGAAAAACGGCGCGGCGGGCAGAAGCATCACAAAAATCAAGCCGAAATTGAAGCTGATTAAATCGCGGGTTGGCCCGATCCGCATCATACGCCGGGCCAGCAAGGCTGCCACCCCACCGCTACCTGCCGAGAGTACTGCCATCCAGTTGGGATTCATCCGGTTTATTGTAGACGAGGACCAAAAAGACAACCCTTTTTTATCTACAAGAATAAGTTCGTACCTATCATTATCATTGCGCATCGTTGGGAGCGCTTGACGAGCGTGTACGCTAATAATTGCGCTGCCAGGTTTTGGTATAATTCCACCATCATGAGTACCAAAATCTCACGGCGATCTTTCCTCAAACTGCTATCCGCCGCTGGGCTGACCGGACTGGGTTTCCGTCCCTTCACCGGTGAGGACAGCAACAGTACCGCCAACGACATCGCTCGGGTGACTGTACGTTCGGTGTCGGTTTACGCCAAACCTTCCGATAAATCCCTGATCTTATTCCAGCGCTACCGCGATGAGCTGCTCAACATCTACTACGAGGTCACCGCTGAAGAGGGTCCGGCTTACAATCCCATCTGGTATCGCGTGTGGGGCGGCTATGTTCACCGCGCCAACGTGGTGCGCTCGCGCATCACTTATAACCCGGTCCCTTCCACAGTCCCAGAGACCGGCCAGCTGGCTGAAGTCACAGTGCCTTTTACCCAGGCTATGCGCTACACTGGCTCACAAGGTTGGGAGACGCTCTACCGGCTCTACAACTCCTCTACCCACTGGGTACATGCGGTGGAAGAAGGTCCGGATGGCGAGCCCTGGTACAAGTTGATCGATGAACTGTTGGGCGTAGATTACCATGTACCCGCCATGCATCTGCGCTTGATCCAGCCGGAGGAATTTGCTCCCATCACACCTGAGGTCCCGCAGTATAAAAAACACATTGAAGTCATCATCGGACATCAGAAGGTCATCTGTTACGAAAATGATGTACCGGTCTTCGAGGCAAAGGTTTCGACCGGGCTGGATTACTCCCCTCCGAACGGTGAGTTACCCTGGAACACGCCGAAGGGTACCTTCAACATATTTTCCAAAATGCCGTCCAAGCATATGGGGGATGGACGACTAAGCGGCAACCCCGAAGATTACGAACTGCCAGGCGTCCCCTGGACAACATTTTTCGAGACCAGCGGCGTGGCTTTTCACGGCACCTACTGGCACGATGATTTCGGTACCCCGCGCAGTCACGGCTGCGTCAATATGCGCTCAGAGGAAGCCAAGTGGCTTTTCCGCTGGGTGACCCCTGCCAATGATCCTGGAACCGTTGAGCAGCGCGGCTGGGGCACCCGGGTCGTGGTTAGCTAGACCGGTTCAACATCGGTCCTTGTTCGTACCGGTCCACAGACCGAGCACGCATCGTAACCGAAGGTCTCATAATTTTCCCCTGGCCTTAGAGGAGTCCTGCGGGCTCTTCAACGTCCACGAACTCGGAAAATGCCTGGTTGCCCAGCAGCCAGCCGCGGCGCGACAGTCTCAGAGCGTCTCCGCCGTCGCCTGCCCACTCCAGCAGACCGATCTGCTCAAGCCGTTGAATTTGCTGTGGGAAAGCGTGCTGTAAGCTCACTCCAAATCGCTGGTGGAACAAGGCATTCGACACTCCCTCTTCCAGCAGCCGCAACCCCATCATCATGTGCTCCTGCATGGCAGTCCACTGATCAACGGGTATCGCCGTCTCCACAGCAGAACTTGCCGGGAATTCTGTCGGTTGATTCTTGCTCATGGACTGAATATAGGTCTTAACCCCGCGCAAATTGGCGGTTCGCACCCCGTTGACATAGCCGTGCGCACCCGCGCCCAGCCCAAAATAAGGCAGATTACGCCAGTACTGCAAATTGTGACGGCAAGACAATACTTGCGCGTCATTTCGTCTGCCCCAGTTGGAAATCTCATAATGTCTGTAGCCAGCTGTTTCCAGCCGCTCGCAGGCCCAATCGAACATATCCGCGGCCAAATCGTCATCCGGTGCGCTGACCAGGCCGTGCTCCAGCCATTTCCGAAAGGGTGTCCCGTGCTCGATCGACAGCGCGTACAGCGAGAAATGATCCGGACGCAGGGATAGTGCAGTTTCCAGCGTCTCCTGCCAGCGCTGCAGCGGCTGAGACGGCAGCCCATAGATTAAATCCAGGTTGAGATTGGCAAATCCTGCCTGGCGTGCCCATTCCACCGCCCGAAACACTTCCAGCGTGTCGTGCTGGCGTTCCAGCAGCGCCAGGTCAATCGTATTGGCCGATTGCATCCCCAGGCTGATGCGGTTGAAGCCCGCCCCGCGCAGTGCCCGTAGCGATTCCAGCGTCACCGTGCCCGGATTAGCCTCCAGCGTGATCTCCGCATCAGGCAGCACGTCAAAATTTCGGTTACAGGTCTCCAGCAACCGTGCCAGCTCATCAGCTGGAATCAACGAGGGTGTGCCGCCGCCGAGGAATATGGTATGTACCGGCAGGTGTCCACCGGCTGTCTGGCCTGCCCAGATCGCCTCTGCCCGCAACGCCTCCATATAATCAGGAATTAACCTCTCCAGACCGGCATAGGTGTTAAAATCACAATAACTGCAGCGGTGACGGCAGAACGGGATGTGAATATATAGGCTGGTCAAGTCGGACATGCCCGTAGCATATCACAATCCGTCCACATCGGCAAAACCACCCAAACCCTTGACGAATTTTGAGTATGATATAATTCGCACGCCGGGGGTAGTACCCCGGTTCACTATTGATCACGCCTATGAGCCCAGAAGATACCTCCCAAAAAACTAAAATTTGTCCTACTTGTGGCACTCGCTTAGCCGAAAACGCCACCCGTTGTCTGGTCTGCGGACGCTCCTTCACGGTCGGGGAAATCAAAGAGAAAAAACCAACTGCCGCCTCAGCTGCGGTGCAAAACCCCAAACTACCTGAAGTCACGTTATCGCTGCCCATCGCGATCGGTTTGATCCTGCTGATCCTGGCGATCGGTGCTGGCACCGTTTTTGGCGTGCTGCGCGGCACCGGTCAGGTAGTTGAACCGACAGCCACAGCCACGCTGACTCTGACGCCAACCGTCACCGTAACACCCAGCCCCACCGCCTCTCCGACGATTGAATTTACCTGGACCCCACTTGCGCCGGTCGAAATTACCGTCGCTCCAAACGACAACTGCATCGTCCTGGCGTCTCGGTTCAACGTGTCGGTCAATAGCATCATCGCCATGAACAACCTGTCTTCTGCCTGTGACACGTTGTCACTCGGCCAAATGCTGTTGATTCCGCAGCCCACCCCAACCGCCTCTCCGGCACCCACCCAAACTTTGAGCGCTTCGGACGCTACCGATACCGCCTGCGAAAAGACGGAATACATGGTGGTTTCAGGAGACACTTTATTCAACATCGCAGCCATGTACAACGTCTCGGCGGATGCCATTCGGAGCTACAACGGTCTGGCATCGGATGTGGTTTACGAAGGCATGCCGCTCACCATCCCCCTGTGCGAACGCCTGCCAACCGCGGGACCAACTCCCACACCTACCAATCCACCGCCTTATCCCGCACCAAACTTGCTGCTGCCGGCGGATGGAGCAGTCTTCACCGCTGCCAATGACAGCGTAACCTTGCAGTGGGCTTCGGTCAGCACGCTGCGCCAGAACGAGGCTTATGCTGTGACGATTGAAGATATTACCGAAGGTAAGGGTCGCAAGTTGACCGAATACGTTTCGGATACCAAGTTCATTGTTCCGGCAGCCTTCCGTCCAACGGATACAATGCCGCATGTGCTGAAATGGTTTGTCGTTCCGGTTAGGCAAACGGGAACCTCAATCGATGGCAAGCCCATCTACCAACCAGCCGGCGCTTCCAGCGTTTCCCGCAGTTTAATATGGTGGAGCACCAGCGGCAGCGCAACGACCCCAACTCCGTAGTTTTACAAAGCGAATTTATTCAAACTTCGCGATCAAATTAAGTTATCAAAAAATCGGGCGATAAATTTTCGCCCGATTTCGTTTCTATTCTTTTACCGCGGCTGGAACTGGTTTGTCAGTCTCTTCGGTGTGCTCTTCCAGGAAGCGCCCGGCCTGTATAGCCGCAGCTGCTCCCATACCCGCCGAGGTTACTACCTGCCGGTAGTGGCGATCCATCACTTCACCGGCAACAAACACTCCCAGTATGTTGGTCTGCATCGAAAAATCGGATACGAGATAACCCTTGTCATCCATATCCAGTTGATTCTCAAATAATTTTGTGTTGGGGGCATGTCCGATAAAAATAAATACGCCATCGGTAGCAAAATCGGTGCGTTCATCGGTTAGGACATTCCTCAGCTTTACCATTTCAACGCCTGAGTTTCCGACAATTTCCTCGATGACGGTGTTCCATATGTACTTGATCTTCGGATTCTGTTTGGCCCGGTTCTGCAAAATTGGTCCTGCGCGTAATTCAGCGCGACGGTGAACAATGGTCACAGAGGCAGCATAACGGGTTAAGAATAGCGATTCTTCAAGCGCGCTGTCGCCGCCGCCAATCACCACCAGATTTTTCTCCTTGAAGAACCACCCGTCACAGGTAGCGCAGTAGGATACGCCGCGTCCAATCATTTGGTTTTCACCCGGCACATTCAGCACATAAGGACTGGCACCGGTTGCAATAATGACTGACTCAGCCAGAATCTCTTTACCATAGGTTTTCACCAGGAACGGCCTGCGGCTAAAATCGACCGCGGTTGCCAGGTCATATTCAAAACGCGCGCCAAAGCGCTCAGCCTGCTTTTTGAATAATTCGCCTAACTCCGCTCCGCCAACACCGTCAGGAAAGCCAGGATAATTTTCGATGGTAAAGGTCAGAGAAGCCTGCCCGCCCAGATCGGTTCCGATGAGTACCAGGGGATTCAATTCCGCGCGTGCAGCATAAAGCGCTGCGGATAACCCCGCCGGACCTGCCCCTAAAATTAACACTTTTTCTATTTGTTTTTCGGCATCTTTCGCCTTGGATTCGATACTACTATTTCTTAACTCCATGCAATGTCTCCGATAATATTTTGTTGGTTAATAAGATGCGCCGCGGCAGGAAAAGTGGCAAGTCAAACTGTCGCCGCGTCAGCCACATCCAAAGCCTGGTCAAGAACGGCAAATCCTTCAGCCAGTTGCTCAGGAGTAATAATCAGTGGCGGCAGAAGCAGGATTGTATGCCAGTGGATGGATAGAAAGACGCCGTGATCGAGCAGATATTTCTTAATGGAAGCCATCACGGCGTTGGTTTTATTCCAGGGTGACAGCGGCTCGCGGGTGGTCTTGTTCCTGACCAGTTCGATGACACCGAACAAACCGATGGACCGCACCTCGCCTACGGATGGGTGCCGTTCAACCAGTTCAGCCAACATATCCGCCATGACTTTTCCGGTTTCACGCGCTTGTTCAATCAGATGATCTGACTGCATGACACGGATATTGGCGATGGCAGCTGCCAGTGACACCGGATGCCCATTGAACGTCAGCCCTCCATCGTAGACGCGCTCATCAAAGGCTGCTGCGATTTCTGGTTTCATGGCGACACAGCCCAATGGCGCATAAGCCGATGTCAATCCCTTCGCCATGGTGATCATATCCGGCACGACGTTCCAATGATTGACGGCAAACCATTCTCCGCAGCGTCCAAAACCGCTCATGACCTCATCGCAGATCATCACAATGCCGTAGCGGTCGCAGATATCACGCACGCCTTGCAAATAGCCGTCTGGCGGAATGATCACGCCGTTAGTGCCAGTCACGGTCTCCATGAGAATGGCAGCAATGGTGTTTGGGTTCTCATACTGGATGATTTCTTCCAGATGATTGAGGTAGTCACGGGTGAACTCTGCCTCGCTGACCTCAGGTTTCCCCTGGTGAAAAGTCGAGCGGTAGCGATACGGATCGAGAAAATGCACCACTCCAGGCATCAGATCCGGTTCCCAGGCTGTGCGGCGCGGATCGCCAGTCAGCGCCATGGCACCGGCTGAAGCGCCGTGATAGCTGCGGTAGCGGGTCAGAATTTTGTGCCGTCCAGTATAGCCACGCGCTAATTTGATTGCGTTCTCGTTGGCATCGGCGCCGCCCAGAGTATACAGGAACTTGGTCAATCCGGATGGGGTAATTTCCGCCAGAAGTTGACCGAGTTCTGCCCGAGCGCGGGTAGCCATCCCTGGAGCTGCAAACGGCAGCTCCCGTAATTGCTGTGCCATGGCATCGATCACCCGCTCATCGCCATGCCCAATGTTGACGCACATGGTCATCGAGTTGAAATCCAGGTAACGTTTCCCGCTGGTGTCCCAGAAGTAAACGCCCTTGGCGCGCGTCACCGGAATTGGGTTGACTTTGCCCTGTGCTGACCAGGTCCAAAAATTGTGTTCAAGAGACAGCGGGAGAATTTCGTTGTCGTTGATGGGAGACATAAATCCTCGCGGTTGAGTATTTCTCTGAAAATACTATCATAAATCCCCCTGGCGCACATAATTCTTAAGACAGCTGATTGGCTGTGCTATAATCCACGCATCCTTCCCGCCAGGTTAATTATGTCATCAACCCAGAACGAGTTGCCAATTTCGCACAGTGCAGCCCACCGGCGCGCCTGTGAGACCGCTGTCATCCACCCGCAAGCACTGGTCGGACTCCGGCTTTTTAATAAGGGTGAGTACTTCGAAGCTCACGAAGCGCTTGAATTAGCCTGGCGCGCAGAAAGCAGCACCATCCGCGATCTATATCGCGGTATTTTACAGGTGGCGGTTATGTACCACCACATACAACATCAAAATTTTCGCGGCGCAGTAAAGGTGTTTCACCGCTGCATGCCTTGGCTGGAACCCTTCCCAACGTCCTGCTGCGGCATCAACATCGCCGAGTTGCGCCAGAATTGCCAGGCTGTCCATGCAGAGGTATCCCGCTTGGGACCTAACGGCATCGCGAATTTTAACCAGAGCTTCCTTAAACCGGTCAGTTTTATCGATCCGGACTAAAAGGAATAATTCTCCGGTCCTAAGGCAACCCCTTCCTTATTGTTCGATCAACACCGTTCGAGCAGGTGCTCCATCCGAACCGCCCAGTTTAAGCGGAAGGCAGGCTAATTGGTATACACCCGGAGTGATTTCACTCAGGTCAAGGCCTTCGATGACCACAATTTTTGCTTTTAGCAGAATCTGGTGAGTCGGTCGCGAGTTTTTGTAAGGCGCAATCGACAGATAATCGATTCCGACCAACCGGATCCCCTGTTCCACCAGAAATTCCGCACCATCCGCCGAAATGGCCACAAAATCCGTTTGAAATTCGCTTTCGCCGCGTGCCCATATTTGCGAATTGCGGGTCTTGAACAAAATGCGTTCCACCCCGTGGATCAGATTCGCGGATTGGATGACCTCCGCGGTGATCAGGTCCACCTGATCACCTAACTCCACCACCTGCACCGCCCCGAACAACACCTCCAGCGGCAAAGTGTCAACCGTCGTGCCCTCGGACAGGAAATGGAAGGGTGCATCGACGTGGGTTCCAGTGTGAACGCCGGCGGATAGGCGTGAAACATTGGCATTCGCGCCATCCTCAATCTTCTCAACGCGCTCGAGCTCAACTTTTGGATCACCCGGCCAGGTTGGCATTTTGGAGGTCACGGTCAAAGAAATATCATGAATTCTCATATCCTCTTCTCCTCAGGTCAGCTCATGGGACATCGCCCCAGCGCGTAACCGCAAATATTTCGGTTAAAAAATCATGCCGTTCTTCAGCGGTCATTGGTCGCGGACGAGCGTAATCTTCCAGCATAGCAGTCAACAACTCGGTTGATATATGCTGACCATTATAAAACACATACCGGTCGAGGAATTCCTTTCGTGTGGCATCCGGGATCAAGCCGCCTTTGTGCATCTGATCAAAAAACAGGTTGCCAAGACCATAATGAATGAAACTGCCCTGGTAAAACTCCATCGCCATAGGATGATGCGCCTGGCTGCCGCTGACAATCACCGCGCCGGCATCCACCATTGAACGGAAGTCATGCTCCTCGAAGGGTTCTACATAATGCCGGTAGGTTTCAAAATATTGGAAGGTTGCGATCACCAGATAACCATCAGCAGTAAGTTCCTTGATACGCTGCCACATCCACGGATAATCGCAGTTCGCCACCCCGGATTGCGTCTCAGTCGCCCAGATAAATTCCGGTCCCGCCGGGTTGCAGCCGATAAATGCCAGCTTGTTGCCATTATGCTCAACCGTGACCGCCTCTCTGGCTTTGAAAACATCTTCACCGGCGGCATAGTACGCCCAACCGCGCTTGCGGTATTGATCCAGCGAGTAAGCCAGAGCGTCTCGCCCCCAATCAACGCCATGGTTGCCGGTTAGCTCGATGATGTCTGTGCCAACATCATCCAGCAGCTCGATGTACTCTGCTTTACTGCAGAAGATCAGCGGTCCAGGGTAGGAAACTGGATCCGGACACACCGGTGTAAAGGATACTTCATTGCTGATGTGGGTCAGATCTGCATTGACCAGCCAATCGCGCACAGCTTCACCCGGATAGGTCATGCCTTTTTCTTCCATTTTGACGGCTGTGGCACGCACCAGCGCCGTCACACCGGTCATCACCAGCACAGTCAGGCGAGCCGGATCGCGATTATCTGTAAACGCGGGGATTTCGCCACTTTCCATACCAATTTGCAGAGCTGCCAGTGCATTGGCATCCCCTTGCCAGCCAAACCAGGCTTTCAAGGGGTAAGCATCGGACAGAAAATTATTATGTACGGGAGATTGCCCATCTATGCTGATCACTTTCCAGCGCGGCTCAAGTTCCTCAAATGGGATTATCGCCATCGCATCCGGTGTGTCCCAGGCAGCCGCCAGTAGTTCACCGGCCGGCAGGGATTTGACATTCGTAGCAGCCTTTCCCAGGATTCCTGTCATCACCTCAAAGGTCGATTTCTCGACGTAGATGTCCGGTGCTGGAGAAACACCCTGCCAGGCTGATTTTAGACTTTCCAGCGACATCTCGTCGATCAGCGAAGAAAAAGGTGCCGCCAAAGCATAAATCCAGTTGACACTGGCATCAGCCGCTTCTGTTTGACCAAATTTTAACACTGCTGTCGTCGGATCATTAGCCGCTGGCAGCCTGTTGATCTCGTTCAAGAGCAAAGAAGGCACCCCGGCCTCGGCGAAAACCGTCAGATCCTGCACTGATAGACTGGCTTGGGGAGTTGCTGCCTTTTCCGTTGGCCCAATTTCGACCACCTGGCTCGGGACAGTCGTCGCTGAGCGAACGATCGTACCAATCGACCGCGAGGTTGGTTGAGGTGCACAGGCTGTCAAACCGATCACAACAATAAGAATACCGAGCAAGCTTCGTCGCATAAATAGTCCTAATCGTTGATTGGCATACCGCTGGCTTCAAAGTAGGTCTGCAGCATGCGAGTCCGTTCTTCGGTGGTCATAGGCCGCGGACGAGCAAAATCCTCTAGTTGAGCGGTCAAAAGTTCAACGCCAAGGTAGCGGCCCTCGTAAAATATGTGCCGGTCAAGGAATTCGCGGCGGTTGTAAGTAAACATCTGGTCAAAAAACAGATTTCCCAGACCAAAATGCACAAAGTGATCCCCAAAAAAGGCAAAACCGTGCGGAAAATGTGCTTGCGACCCAGAGACAACCACCGCGCCAGCTTCTGCCATTTGCTGCATTTCCTGCTGTGCTAATCTGATTGGCATGGTGTCCTCCAACTCGTAATGCTGGAAGGTCACGATCGGCAGAATACCCTCGTCCAGCAGGTTCTGGATCTGACTGGTCATCGCCTCAAGATCACAGGGTGCTGCCCCCGGCTGCTCATCGGTCGCCCAAACCGAGGATGGACCGGCTCGATTGCAGCCAAGAAAAGCAATCCGATTGCCATTGTGATCAATAATCAACGGCTGCGTTGCCGCGGTGAGGTCTTCCCCGCCGCCGAACGTCAGCATTCCACGTTCAGCATACATGCCCAGGGTTTGAGACAGTGCGTCCCGGCCATAATCGATCAAATGATTGCCGGTCAGTTCGATAATATCGACATCGATCAAATCCAGCAGTTCAATATAATTGGTGGGACTGCAAAAACGGGTGCCCAGCCGCATAGCAATTGCCGGGGTACACTGGTCGTTGAACGATATCTCGTTGCTGATGTGGGTGAAGTCTGCGTCCAACAGCCAAGGCAGAATATCGCCGATCGGATAATCCACGCCCATAGCTTCCATACGCTCCGCTGTGGTGCGTACCAGCGCCGTAGTGCCGGTGAGCAGCACCCTTGTCAGCTTGTTCTCATCCCGGTTGGTAGCCGTAAATCCAACGTCGCGTAGGGATTCGACTTTTTCTGCGCCCCCCGGTATGCGTCCTTCCCAATTCAGACGTGCGATAAGAGGATATTGGGAGACATCCAGCCCGCGGTCTAACGGCGAAACGCCATCAATCCGTAAAACTTTCCAGCGTGGGGTGATTTTCTCGAATGGAAGGATCGCCCAGGTGTTTTTCTCTGACCACGCGGTCGCAAGCATCTCTTCTACATTGGCTACACGAATTTTCTCGGAATTGGATTCGCCCCATACCTGGCTGAAAATGAAATCCGTTGACTTATCGACCAGGATTTGTTGAGGTGCATCGCTCGCTCCAATCCAAATTGCCTTCAACTGCTCCAAACTGATGCCATCCGTTATGGTTGGAAACGGTGCTACCAGTGCAAACACCCACAAATAATCAGGCACATCTTTTTCGAATGTGCTGATTCGAATTGCGGATTCATTCTCATTCTCGGCATAGACATAGGGGTATGGCAAATCAATGGATGCTGAGATCCGCGTGGGAACCCAATCCGGAATCCACACCGGGATTTCCGGTGGAACCGTAGGTGTCGGGGTGATGGTTGCGGTTGGCAAAGGCTGGAAGGGTGTGACCGTGTCCTCGGCAAAAATCACAGTCATGTCTGTTGGCTTTTGCTGACCAGCCGGTGATGGAGAGGCTACAGCAAAAATTGAACAGCCAGCCAATAGAATCGACAGGCTGACTAAAAATAGACCTGCAGTCGAGGATAGGAAAATGCGAGAAAATTTCATAGGGAAATAGAACAATCATCCAGGCGAGGGACGTAAGGTGTGATGCAGCTGCCGGGTGATATTATACCGCTCTGTGATTAGCCGGGTCATACGTTCGCCTTTGGATTTCTGATAGGTTGTGACAGCTTTACTGGCTATAATTAGCCAGTAAAATCTTCCTAACGAGGATCAAATGCGCGAAATTGCCGTCATTGGAATTGGTCAAACGACCATTGATGAACACTGGGATAAATCGTTGCGCGACCTGGCAGGTGAAGCCGCCCTGGCTGCCATGCAGGATGCAGGCGTCAATGGCGTGGACGGCTTGTTTGTTGGCAACATGATGTCCGGTTCAGCCAACCGTCAGCAGCAGTTGGGAGCGCACATCGCTGATTGGATCGGCGTGCGCTACGCCAATGCCATGCACATCGAGGCAGCCTGCAGTTCCGGTGCCGCCGCTTTCCGCGCCGCCTTGATGGCAGTCGGCTCAGGGATGATGGAAATCGCACTGGTCGTCGGCGTTGAGAAAATGACCGACTCTCCCAGTTCCGAAATCACCGCACAATTGGCTACAGCTGCTGATGCAGATTGGGAAGCCAGCCAGGGGGTATCGTTCGTCGCCCTGAATGCGCTGATCATGAACCGCTACATGCACGAATATGGCTGGGAACACCACCATTTTGCCCCATTCGCTATGAATGCGCATGCCAATGCTGTCCATAATCCCATCGCACGACTGAGCAAAGCCATCTCCGAAAACGATTACCTCAAAGCACCCATGATTTGTCCGCCGATCAACTTGATGGACTCTTCCTCAATTGGCGACGGTGCGGCTGCAGTTGTGATTGCCCCGGTTGAAGGCCTCAAACGCCTGCCTTCGCACCCGGATATTCGGGTTCTTGGCTCAGGGGCTGCCACCGATACTATCGCGGTGCATTCCCGAAAACAGCCGTTAAGGCTGACAGCTGCGGAAAAATCTGCCCAGCAGGCGTATAGTATGGCTGGCCTTTCGCCGGCTGAAATTGATTTGTTCGAACTCCACGACGCCTTTACCATCATGGCAGCCTTGTCGCTTGAGGCCGGCGGTTTTGCGGAACCCGGTCAGGGTCCGCGACTGGCTTTGGACGGCGAGATCAAAATTGGCGGACGCATCCCCGTATGCACCCGCGGTGGATTGAAAGCCCGCGGACATCCTGTAGGCGCCACAGGGATTTACCAGATCGTTGAGATCGTCCAACAATTACGCGGCGAAGCCGCCGGCACTCAGGTCGAGAATGCCCGCATAGGCATGGCGCAAAACATCGGCGGCAGCGGGTCAAACATCATCACACATATCCTCGGTCGAGTCTGATCCGACGTGTATAAAAACGGCTCAATCGAGCGCGGGAGCTTTTTACTCGCTCCATATCTCTTAGCCATTAACGGTACAATTCGGTCATTCCGATCCGGATTGTGCCCATGCCGACTCTTTCACAACAACGCCTGACTGAATACCGCCGCGAAACCTTTCGCAAAACTCCGTCTCTGCGTCTGAAATCAAAAGAGGATGCGATTGCGTTCGTCAACCAACGCGGATTCGTGTTTTTCTGGCCCATCAAAGGTGTGACTCTGCCAAGTCTCTGGACCGCGGTCGCCGGCGACCGCCCTGTCTCGGATGAACATGACGACCCCGGTAACGTTACCTGGGGATGGAAAGATGAACTGCTCGATAAACGGGTCTGGTATTATTCGCGTGTCCTGCGCAAACGCAATTCGATCATTTCACATCAGGTATTACCTCATTTCTACGCTCTATCCCCCAATTATGGCGATCCGGACCAGGATTATCTGCTGCAATATGAGCAGGGACTCCTGACTCAGGAGAGCAAACTGGTTTATGAAGCCTTATTGAAAGAAGGTCCGCTCGATTCGATCTCGCTGCGAAGAGCGGCACGCCTGGCCAACTCGGAAAGTTCTAGCCGCTTCACCAAAGCTTTGGAAACGCTGCAGGTGGAATTTAAAGTCCTGCCAACCCGGGTCGCTGAAGCCGGTGCCTGGCATTATGCCTTCGTGTACGATCTCACCCACCGCTATTACCCCAACCTGGTTGAGCAGGCTGGAAGCATATCCGAACCAGTTGCCCGTCAGCAGCTGCTTACAGATTACTTTCGCTCATTGGGTGCTGCCACCCGGCAGGAAGCCGGCAAGTTGTTTGCCTGGCGTCCCGATGACTTGAGCCGAGCTTTCCAGGCATTATTCGACCAAGGCGTCCTGGTTGACGCTGTTTCCACTGAAGATGGTAAAGATTTGGTAGTTGCGGTTAAAGAGCTCCTGTAAAAGCCCCAGGCAGGTTGTAACGAGCAGCAAGCGTATAATCCATCCAAAGGCACACAGGGTTTATGCAGGTATAATCTAAGGTGGCTGGGAAACTACGCACTTCCGCATTTTTACGGAGGCTATTATGTTTGAATTCCATATCAGCAGGCTGTCGCGCGACCGGTACGCGTTTGACCAGTCGCTTTTTACTTTTAACGGCAATGTCATTTTTGCGAACTTTCATGCAGCCCGAATGTTCGCTGAAAAAATGAACTTAAAACGCGATCTGGTAAATTTCCCTGAACGCGCGGTAAAAAGCGGCCAAATTAATGCCATGGGGTTGTTGGATGAAATTCTGCATTTAATTATCACCCAATACCGCCAGCAAAAAAATCCCAATGCCATGACCCTGGCGTTAGGCTGGCTGGATACCCGGCTGGGTCAGGATGCAGTCGACCAAACGCTGATAGCCTTCACCCAGGAGTTCCCGCCGATTGCTGTTTATTCAGACAAACTGGATCCCATGGCGTACTTGCAGGGCAGCACGGAAGGCCGTTCTCACCGGGCTATTGCTCTCGAAGAAATGCTTATGTTGTGGATTTCCAACAAAAATCCAGCCCTCGACCCGTATCAAGAGTTATTTGTTGACAACAAACTGAAGCAGGAGACCGCCTACCAGCCGATATTGGATGAGGTCTACAAGTTTTTCCAAACCCAACCCACCTTTGGTCCCGATTACCAGAATCTGATCGATGTACTGCGTGCGCCAGCCCTGGCACATCCATATTCACTAACCGACCAGTTGGAGTACATCCGCCAGCGCTGGTCTGAATTCCTCGGTCAATACCTATACCGCCTGCTGAGCAGCCTGGACCTGATTAAGGAAGAGGAAAAATTACCGTTTCTCGGACCAGGACCTGTACCTATCCCGGTCTATGGACTTGGTCCTGGCGAAGCTGATCCAGAAAACTTCAGCCAGGATCGTGAGTGGATGCCGCGTTTAGTACTGCTGGCCAAAAATGCCTATGTCTGGCTCGATCAGTTGCGCCGAAAATACGAGCAGCCCATCTACCGCCTCGACCAGGTCCCGGACGAGGAGCTTCAGGAAATTGCTTCCCGCGGCTTTACCGGTCTATGGCTGATTGGATTGTGGGAGCGCAGCCAGGCGTCAGCGCGTATCAAGCAGTTAAGCGGCAATGCCGAAGCCATCGCATCTGCCTATTCTTTGGCAGCCTATCAGATTGCCGCAGACCTTGGCGGCGAGGACGCCTGCAGCAAGCTGCGGGAAAAGGCCTGGCGGCATGGCATCCGTTTAGCCAGCGATATGGTGCCTAATCATATGGGCATCGATTCCTCCTGGCTGCTCGACCGTCCGGACTGGTTTATCGGATTGGACTACACCCCATACCCGGGGTACACCTTCGATGGTCCAGATCTCTCACCGGATGGACGCGTTGGAATATACCTTGAAGACCATTATTTCTCGCGCACTGACGCAGCTGTCGTCTTTAAACGGGTTGACCGCCAATCAGGCAGCGAGCGCTTTATCTACCATGGCAATGACGGGACCACCATGCCGTGGAATGACACAGCTCAGTTAAATTACCTTAACCCGGAGGTGCGCGAACAGGTTATCCAAACCATTCTGGACGTAGCCCGCCGCTTTCCGATCATTCGCTTTGATGCCGCCATGACGCTGGCGAAACGTCACTTTCAGCGGCTGTGGTTCCCCGAACCCGGCACCGGCGGCGCCATTCCCTCCCGTGCCGATCATGCTCTGACGAAAGAGCAATTTGACCAGGCTATGCCCGTGGAGTTTTGGCGTGAAGTTGTAGACCGCGTCGCCCGCGAGGTGCCGGATACACTCCTGCTGGCTGAGGCTTTTTGGCTCATGGAAGGCTACTTTGTGCGTACCTTGGGTATGCACCGCGTTTATAACAGCGCCTTCATGAACATGCTGCGGAATGAAGAAAATGCCAACTACCGTAAACTAATTAAAAACACACTGGAGTTCGAGCCGGAAATACTCAAGCGTTACGTCAACTTCATGAATAATCCGGACGAGCGCACGGCAGTCGATCAATTCGGCAAAGGCGACAAGTATTTCGGGGTGTGCGTCATGCTGAGCACTCTGCCGGGGTTGCCAATGTTTGGACACGGGCAGGTTGAAGGTTTCACGGAAAAATATGGGATGGAGTTCCGCAAAGCGTACTGGGATGAGCAGGAAGACACCAACCTGGTGGATCGCCACCGCCGCGAAGTGTTTCCCTTGCTGCATCAACGTCACATATTCTCCGGTGTCGAGAACTTCCTGCTATACGATTTCTACTCCTCAGGCGGCTGGGTGAATGAAGATGTGTATGCTTACTCCAACCAATCCGCAGGTCAACGCGGTCTGGTGGTGTACCACAACAAATTTGCGTCAACCGAAGGCTGGGTGAAGTGGTCGGCTGCCTACAAATCCCGCAGCAGCGAAGGCCTGAAACAGCTTCCGCTGCTGGAAGGTTTGGGTTTAGCCGGCGGACCCAACGTATTCATCCGCTTCCGGGACAGTCTGACCGGGCTGGAATATATTCGCCCGGCTTCAGAAATTGCGGATCAGGGTCTCCATCTAAATTTGGCAGCCTACGAGGCGCATGTTTTCCTCGATTTCCGCGAAGTTGTGGATGATGAACAAGGCATGTATCGCTCCATTTGCGATTACCTCAATGGACGGGGTGTCCCGAATATTGACGAGGCGCTTCAAGAGTTGATTCTTGCGCCAATCATGACGCCTTTCAACCAGATCATAAACCGCGGCTATTTGGAATTCCTGCTGAACAGCCGCCTATCCCCCGAAAACCAGCAATTGCCGCTGCACCTTTTGGACGAAGCTGAGCAGAAAATGGCGGCCCTGGTGGATGGCATCCAGGCAAAGACTGGTGCATCCGCCCATCGAACCGATGTCATTCAGGGATTGCGCCGCCAGTTGCAACTGCTACTGGCACTGCCTACCCCAGGCAAATATTTACCCATTTCCGCCAAAGGCGCATTTTCTGATGCATTGAAATTCGTCCAGGACGGTCTGACGAACCGCACAGATCGCTGGGTGGTGTTGTTGACAGGCTTGTTCATCCACGACCTTGGCAAATTGACCGGCAGCCCGGATTATGAGAATCAGAGTCTGAGCTGGTTGGAGGAATGGCAATTCTCGCGCCGTATTTCTGAGGTCGGTCACCAAATGGGGATTCAACCCGCTGAAACCTGGAAATTACCGGCCACCCTCCATACATTGATCGGAAAGCAGCGTTGGTACGAAAAAATGGGTTCCCTGCCGGTTCAGCAAATTATGCAAACCTGGCTGAGTGATGTGGAAATTCAGCGATTCCTTGGCGTCAACCGCTACCAGGATATCCTCTGGTTCAGCCACGAAGCCTTTGAGGACCTGGTGTGGTGGATGGTGACGGTCTCAGTGTTGCAAGTTTCTGCGAGCCCAAAATATACCCTGTCCCATTTCCTCGAGACAATATTAGGCAGCTACGAAATTGCCCTGCAGCTCCTGGCAGCCGAGGAAGAATCAGATTTCCAGGTACCCAAATTAATCGTCGCGCTGGGTACCCCTGGTGAGCCGGTTTAGATTGTGTTGGTAAAACCCTCTGATAACAATCACCCGGCGTGTCCGGGGTGATTTAATTTGGTGAAACAAAAATAATTTGATTATCGTTGACCTGATTCGTTATAATTCGATAATCGAACCGATACAACCCGGAAAGGAAACCTCCATGAATGATCTAGCTGTGGAAGATTGCGTGCAGGTGGACAAAAACACAGCTGCACTTTCTCCCGAAGCAACCGCCGTGTTAATTAAACGACTGCCGGATTGGGATATCATCGATCATAACGGCATCCCGGCACTTTCCAAGACTTTTAAATTTCCAAATTTCAACGCTGCCTTGAGCTTTACCAATCGCGTCGGTCAACAGGCGGAAGACCAGGACCATCATCCTGCAATATTAACCGAATGGGGACGGGTCACGGTTACCTGGTGGACTCATGTGGTCCATGGCCTTCACCGCAATGATTTCATCATGGCTGCCCGCACTGAAGCGGTTTTCCAATCATTTTTTAGCAGTTGACCCCATAATTCAGGCTGATGCTGAAGGAGATAAAATGAGCCACTTTGTTCGTGATTGGATGAGTTCGCCCGTCACAGTGGTTGATCCGGATAGCAGCGTCACCTACGCTTTGACTCTGATGCGACGTCGCAATATCCATAGTCTGGTCGTCGTATTGGATGAAAACCTGAAAACCAGTTACGGGATTATCACCACTACAGATATTCGCGACAAAATCATTGCTGCTGATCGCAATCCGGCCGACACCACAATACGCGACATCATGACCATGCCAGTATTGTGCGCCCATCCTGACTGGACCCTGAAACAGTGCTCGGTCGAAATGCAAAGCCGCAATATCCACCACATGCCAGTCACTGATGAGCAGGGTACGTTGGTCGGATTGATTTCAGCTACGGATCTTTTTATCGCGGCTGAAGAAATCGGTTGGGATGCCGGGTACTAGAGATTAAGTCGGCATAACGTATATTCCACCGCTCCAGGCAGCCATTGGCAGGCTGAGTTTTCCGTTTTCACTGCGGCAAGGCCGGGTTTCATCGAGCAGATTAGGGAAGTAGCCTTCCCACGTCATGCCACTCATTCCATCGACGGTGATCATTTGCTCAGAGCCCGTGGGGTTGATAGCCAGCAGAATGGTCTGGTTCGATTCCATTGTCCGCAGCCATACGATTCCACCCTTCACCTGGTTCGCGGCTGGAAAGCTGATCTGCCCGCGCCGCAGAGCCGGATAAGCTTTGCGAATTTGTATCAACCTTCGGATATGTTCCTGCAGCCCGCGCTCCCACTGTTTTTCCTCCCATGGGAAAGCCCGCCGGCAATCCGGATCCCGTCCACCTTCTAGACCCACTTCATCGCCATAATAAATTGCCGGAACGCCCGGTAGGCCGAATAGCAGGGTGTTTGCCAGTTGGGTCTTTTCGATCGATCCCCCTAACAGGGTGCGTACCCGTTCTACGTCGTGCGAGCCGAGCAGCGAATACATCGCCAGCAGGTTTTCGTATGGATAAGCCTGAATCACCTTGTTGATCGCATCCACAAATGCGGTACCGCCGCCACCGCTATTGAGCATTCCCAGAATTGCGGTGCGCACCGGGTAATTCATTAAGCCGTCGAAGTGTTCGTCACCCACCCAGCGGGGATTCACTTCCCAGATTTCGCCGATCAAGTAAGCCTCAGGGTTGGCGTTATGCACCACCCTCCTGAAATCCGCCCAGAACGCGTCATCGTCGATCTCGCCGGGGACATCCAGGCGCCAGCCATCAATACCCTGCTCGATCCAATATTTCGCCACATCCAACAAATACTGGCGCACCGGAGGATGATTGGTGTTGAATTTTGGCAGGCTCTTAAAACCCCACCAGGCGGTGTAATTGGTGGATTTCCCGGCTGTAAAAGCCTGCAGAGGAAAGCGGTGAATATGAAACCAGTCGTAATAGGGAGAATCGCCATCATTTTCCAGAATATCGTTGAAGGCAAAAAAGCCGCGCCCGCAATGGTTGAACACGCCATCCAGAACGATATGCATCCCTCTGGCATGCGCCGCGTTTAACAGAGATTGAAAATCTTCCATTTTCCCCAGTTTGGGATCGATCTGATAATAATCCACCGTGTTGTAGCGGTGCGTTGACGGGGAAAGGAAGATGGGATTTAAGTAAATCGCATTGACACCCAGGTCCTGCAGGTAATCCAGTTTCTTCTGAATGCCAGCCAGATCCCCGCCCTGAAAGTGCACGATATCTGGCGGCAGACCCCACTGCTGCTTATTGGGTGGATCGTTTGAAAGGTCTCCGTTGTAAAAACGGTCGGGGAAAATCTGGTAAAAAACGCTGTCATATACCCAGGATGGGATCGTCATGGTTGTCCTTCATGGCTATGCGAAATTTCAATGCTGTTACAATAATGCCAGCAGCCTATCAGGCTGGTGTTGATAAGTTTCAAGCGGAATTTCACCAGCCGCCAGCTGCGTCAACATATTGGTCAATACCCTATTGACGGGAGTTTCCACCCCCAGGCGTTCGCCAAATCGGACCACTGCCCCGTTAAGGTACGTGACCTCCGAGCGGGAATGCCCGGCATACAAGTCGATGTGGAATGACGGCATTTTGTTGCCCCGCCCGCGCCCGAGGAAGCGGACCGCCAACGGCCGGCCAATCCAGGCTGGGAATGATCGCATCAAGGCTACCAAGGCTCTGACCGGTGTACCCGGCAAGTCGACCACGGCTGCGCTAAGCCGCTGCATTACAGCCAAGGCTTCCCGAATCTGACGGACTTCCAGCGCATATAGCCCGGGATGTGCAAAAATTTCAGCCGGCGGCAGGTCCAATATGGCTGAGGAGGCATTTGCCAGTAAATTCGTCAATAACTTGGACCACTTCATGCTATTTGCACTGGCATACAACCTGGCGTTCAATCCCGCCTGATTGAATCCTTCCACCAGACGTTGGCTGATCGCGTGCCCGTCGGCGATACCAATACCGCGCAGCCGCTCCAGAACCGCAATGCCCGAACCTGGCTTGCCAATCGCGCTGGTGAGTGTTCCAGCGATGACCTTTTCTGCGCCGAAGACCTCACCCAATACCGTTTCGTTTTCCACCCCGTTTTGCATACAGAGTATTGGCGGAAATTGATTTTTCAAATGTGCCAATTGCTGCGCCAGGGCTGCCGTGTCAAAGGATTTGACCGCTACCAACGCCGCATCGAATTTCCCTGCCTGCAGCGCCGCTTCCGCGGTGGTCACTACCTGCGGATTCTCGAAGCGGCTGGTTTGTCCGCCAATCACCAATTTCAGGCCATTTTCAGCAATTTGAGCCGCCGATTCCGGCCGATCAAAAAAGACCACCTTCTGTCCGCTGTTGAGCAGACTGCCGCCGATATAGGTGCCAATGGCCCCTGCGCCGAATATCAAGATCTTCAAATCAGCCATGATGATGAATTAGCGGACCTCTGGAATGGAGTTGATCCAATTCCGTGCGCCGTTGAGAAATACCTTGCCCGCCATGGGTTTTTTTCCGGCAGGTTGGACTTCTTCGAGAATCAAAACCCCCTGACTGGTACCTACCGCCGGCTTTCCATTCACGATTCCCCGCTGGTTTGGTTGAAGGTTGGCAGATTCACTCAATTTTGCCTGCAATATCTTCAAGGGCTGCCCTTCCCAGATAAATGTCGTGCCAGGCCAGGGATTGAACGCCCGAATTTTCCGTTCCAAAACTACCGCTGGTTCCGAAAAGTCGAGAGCTCCGTCTTCTTTTTTGATCATTGGAGCGTAAGTAGCCAGATTCTCATCCTGCTTAACCGCATGAACTTCGCCTGCCAGGTAGTGCGGTAAGGTCTCGAGAAGTAATGTACTCCCAACTTCAGCCAATTTGCTGGTCAGGCTGACTGCATCATCCTGCGGCTCGATGATGACGCTGCGCTGTGCCAGCATGTCGCCGGTATCGACCCCTACGTCCATTTTCATAATGGTCACACCCGTTTGAGAGTCGCCATGAAGAATGGCAGCCTGGATCGGCGCTGCACCGCGCCAACGCGGCAGCAACGAGGCATGCACATTGATACAACCGTGCCTGGCCAAATCGAGCACAGTTTGCCTCAGGATCTGTCCATAAGCCGCCACAACGATCAATTCAGGCTGCCAGGCAGATAACTGGTCAAAGGCCTCTGGACGACGCAGGCGTTCCGGCTGCATTAGCGGGATCCCCGCCTCCAACGCCAACAATTTGACTGGCGGTGGAGTCATGACCTTGCCCCTGCCTGCCGGACGATCTGGCTGCGTCACCACACCAACCAGGTTGTATTCCCCAATCAACCCCTGCAGGATGGTGCGGGCAAACTCGGGTGACCCCATAAAAACCGTGCGGACTGTATTCATCGGCACGATTTTAACACATTCACGCTTTGTGGACGTCAATTGAAATCCATTTGTGGCACCCAATGCCGAGTCTATTTTCGGACATATTCATTGAAATTGTAAGTGGTATTTGAATATGAATTGCTATACAATACCCGTATTGACTCATCCTACATCCCCAAGGAGATAACACATGTCCGAATTCCAAACCCCCACTCCCCCTACCCAAGAAGTCACCAGCGATGATCGCCTGTGGGCCTTGCTCGCTTACCTGCTAACCCCCCTGGTGCCCATCATCATCCTGTTGATGGAAGATAAGAAAAATCGTCCGTTTCTCAAAGCCCATTACATGCAGGCACTGATCCTCGGCATCCTGTTTGTTATTGTGGGCACCGTGTTATCCTTCATCCCCATCGTGGGCTGCATCTGGCCGTTCGTCTGGTTGATCATCGTCGTTTTATACGGCATCAAAGCCAATCGCGGCGATTATATCACCATCCCGTTCGTTACCAACTTCGTCAAACAGCAAGGCTGGGCTTAATTTTCTGAATATTTGTCTCCTAATCGCCCTCGAGCATTAATCTTTTGAGGGCGATTTTGTAATTAAAATCCCAATCTAAAACCCTCGCTCTCCGTCTGGAAAGCGGGAATGCGAATTTTAGGCTAAAATTAATACCATCCTATATGTTCGAAACAGAAACCCAAAAAGCCATCGACCTTGAACTGGCCCGCGCTGACCAGGCGCGTCAGGCTGGCAATGAAGGCATGGCGCGGGTCTGCGCCCGCCGTGCCGCCGGAATCGCGGTGCGGGAATATTTCATTAATAACCATATAGAATTTACCGACCCGAGTGCCATTTCGCTGTTGACTCGATTAATCCAGATGGAATCGATCCCTGCAGATATCAAATCCATTATTGACAGCCTTTTGACTCGCGTCACACCGGAATACCGTTTGCCCATTCCGATCGACCTGACTGCCTGCACAAAGCTATTAATTGTCTGGGTGGCTGACCAAATCAAAGGAGACCCACTTGACTGACTCAAATCCATCCATCGTAATGTACGGGACAACCTGGTGCTTCGATTCGCGCCGTGCGCGCCGAATTTTAGACGAGTTAGAGATTCCCTATCAATGGATTGACATTGACAAAGATCCAGCTGCGCGCAGCTATGTCGAGGAGGTCAACCATGGATTCCGATCAGTTCCAACCATTATTTTCCCGGATGGCAGCATGCTGGTCGAGCCTTCGAATGAGGTCTTACGTGAAAAATTAGCTGAATTGACTCGCGGCTGATTGAACCGAGTCAGCTTTATATCTTTCCCCGTCCGCCAAAAATAAACCAGGTTGCCAAACCGGCAATAAAGCCGATCCCAATCCAGACCAACCAGTTCGTCGATTGTGACGGACGCCCCAGAACCGTCTGATCCGTACGTGTCAGGCGCCGGCTCAAGGTGCTGATAAAATCAGGATCCGGGTCAACTGGCCGGAAGTACGTATAGAGATCATCTTCAATTCCAGAAAATTGGGTCAAATTTGCTTGCATCCTTTACCTACCCCCTTCCAAATTAGAAAAAACGACATGCTCCGCCGCCTGCAGCGCTGCTCGCCCGGGTCTCAAGTAAATCGAGTTAGCGGAATGATGGTCGTTTGAAATCATTCAATCTTCTCCTTGGGTCGTGCCTGTTAAATCAGTTCGAAGCGAGAGCAACGTGCGATGGTACAAACTTTTAATGGCACCTTCACTGCGTCCCATGATGCGCGCAATCTCATCATTTGACATATGCTCCACAAATTTCAGAATGATCAAGTTTTGGCGGTCCTCGGGGAGCTTTCGAATGGCTTCCAGTAACCCTTGAACCTCCTGATTTTTTACCAGCGCGACCTCGGGATAATCGCCGCCCTGGCGTAGGGTGTGCGTATGATCCTCGAGGGGCACTTCCCGGCGGCGGTTGCTGTCGCGATGCCAGTTTGCCACCAAATTATGCGCGATGCGGTACAACCAGGCAGTAAAGGGTAATCCACGGTTGTGGTAATTTTGGATGTGGTTCATCGCCCGGAAGAAAACGCGTTCGGTCAAATCTTCAGCGTCATGCTGACTGCCGGTACGGTAGTATATATAGTTGTAAATGCGCCTGACATAGCGTTGGTAAAGAACGCTGAATGCATTCTTGTCGCCTTGTCCTGCCAGGATGATGGCTTCATCGTCGCTTAATTCATCCAAGAGAGTTCCCTGTCAGGTCTTTCTACCCCTAATTAACCCGAAATTGCTTCAGAAGATACCACTCGCCATGGCGGCGAAAACCAATCGGTTATTTTAATTCAATAGCTCCCATTATAGCGGTAAATTCATGCTGTTTTCAGGCTTGGAATAATTTTAGCGAAGGCTAAAAAATATTTCGGGATAAAGCAACCTTTTTTCTGTAAATTCGAGTCAGAAATACCCATTGTTCTTTAACAATCGAATGACTTGCCAGCACAGTAATGTTTTCCGATTTGCCACTCCTCACTGGTTTCCATTAACAGCGCGGAAACCAACC
>DATMXL010000319.1:0-4780 GCA_035561555.1 Bellilinea sp. | reverse complement strand
TTATGTGATATGTACTTGACATTATGTATTATTTATGTTACTATGTGCATATCAAACTGTACTTAGAAAAAGGAGAGCAACACAATGTCTTACCAGGAAAAAAGAACGATCGTCATGATCCTCACCGGAGCGGCGGTTCTGGCTGCCTACTGCATCTATGCCTTTGGTGGTTCTCAAGCCGGGATCGCCGCCGCAGGCGATTTGAAATATTGGGCACGCACCATATTGATCTTTATTGGCATCGGCATCGGCGCCACCATCGTCATTCAAATTGTTTTCCACATTCTGCTGTCGATCGGAACGGCCATCTCGAAGAAAATTCAGGACCCGAACTTTGACGAGAAAACAATCGAGAAAACAATCGAGAAAACCATCGAATTGGAAATGGTCGACGACGAGATGCACAAGCTGATCGAGCTAAAATCCACCCGCATCGGCTTTTTCATCACCGGATTTGGCTTTGTCCTCGGGCTGGTATCGCTGCTGCTGGATTATTCGCCGGTGGTGATGCTCAACATCCTGTTCATTTCTGCCAGTGTAGGGAGCCTGGTCGAGGGATTTACCCAACTGTACTATTACAGAAGGGGCATCCAGCATGCCTAAGAAAATTGAGATTACCAACAACATCCGTAAACTGCGGTTTTTTGCTAACGAAATGACCCAGCAGGAACTGGCCGAAAAAGCCGGCGTTTCCCGGCAGACCATCATCGCAGTGGAGGCGGGTAAATATAACCCCTCGCTGGAGCTGGCTTTCAAAATCGCCGAAGCGTTCGGCGTCACCATCGGCGAGGTCTTCGGGTACGAAGTCAAGGGAGGTGGGTAGACGAGATCAGCAAACTCAAGGAGGATTACCGCCGGTATCAAAAGTAAGTCAGAGGCCTTTGTGACCTCTGAGTTATCGTTCGAGTAATTTTGAGATCCCGGTTGAAAACTGGAAATCCGGAATGTGAATTCCGCCTGTCCAATTAGCCGAGATCGTTGATCAGCGAATATTAGCCTGTTGCCGGCTCTAAGCTACACGTGAGCGGGTAACGAGGCGGTAGAGCGCGATAACGACCACCGCGCCTACGATCGCGACGAGAATACTGGTCAGATTGATGCCGCTCATCAGGTTTTCGCCGAGGAACAGGCTGGAAAGCCAACCACCCACAAAGCCGCCGATGACACCGAACAGCAAATCTTTCCAAAGGCCAGTATTCGTTTTCATCAACATGGAAGCCAACCAACCCGCGACCAAACCCACGACAATTGTTGCAAGGAACCCCATGATATTTCTCCTTTTCTTAAGAACAATTGACCCATTCGCAATGCGGAACTTGTGCTCCGCGCCTGACCTTGTTATGGAAAGCTACATGCTTTCAACCAGCCGTCTCAATTTGTTGGTCGCATTCTTGACGCGCAGCATGTCTTTGGGATTTCCACCAGCCACGAATCTGCCGATGATTCCGCTACCCATGAGTGTATCCAGTTTGTATTCAACTTTACACTCATCGTCGCTCATTCCAAAGAAGCCGCCGCTCTGGCGCAGTTCAAAAACATGCGAATCTTCGTCATCACCCATCTGGGTCAAAATCTCCAGGTACTTCATTGGCTCCATTTTTACAACCGTTCCACGGCCGGTCTGGCCTTCGTCGGTCCACTCGAAAGATTCACCCTGGCGGACTGAGGTGACATTTGAAACACTATCTATGCCTGGGAACCATTGAGGCCAATGCGTTGGGTTGATGAGCACTTGCCAGACTTTCTCAACGGGAGCATCAATCTCTACTTCTCGTTCAAATTTTGGCATATTTCCTCCTATTGACCTTATGACGTAGAGGTTTTTCGGAAATGGATGGGATCTGGCTGCAGCCAAATCTTCAACAAGCGGATCAAGCTGATATTGATCGCTTAAGTCAATTGTATAGTCAATTAACCAAAAGTCAATTTAATGGTCCTAGGCATAGAGTAAATAAGGTCCGATTTCGTCCTGGCCCCTTTTTTCAAACTTCATGCCAATTTTCTCGGCAACCTTAAACGAGGCCAGGTTATCCGCATCAATCAGGCGAGGTCGAAACGGTCCAGATTCATCACCTTGGTCCAGGCCATGACAAAGTCATGTTGGAACTTCGGTTGGGAGTCCTGACAGGCGTAAACTTCCGCCAGTGCTCGCAGTTGGGAGTTCGAACCGAAGATTAAGTCGACTCGGGTGCCGGTCCATTGGAGTTCACCGGTTTTACGATCCCGCCCCTCAAACACGTTGTCATCATCCAAGGTTGCCTTCCAGACTGTACCCATGTCAAGCAGGTTTACGAAGAAGTCGTTGGTGAGCGTTTCCGGCTGCCGGGTGAAGACGCCGTGCTGCGATTTTCCGAAGTTGGCATTCAATACACGCATCCCACCAACCAGGACTGTCATTTCAGGGGCGGTCAGCGTCAACAATTGCGCACGATCTACCAGGAGTGCCTCTGCCGTCACTGCATATTTCGTTTTCAGATAGTTGCGGAATCCATCTGCTGCCGGTTCGAGGACGGCAAACGAAGCTACATCGGTTTGCTCTTGAGACGCATCGGTGCGTCCCGGTGTAAAGGGAACCACCACATCGTAACCGGCATTTCTGGCTGCTAGCTCGACAGCAGCGCTGCCACCCAGCACAATCAAGTCGGCGATTGAGACCTTTTTCCCTCCCGATTGCGCGCTGTTGAATTCGTTCTGGATCCCTTCCAGGGTCTGCAGAACAGCCTTCAGCTGGGTCGGCTGGTTGACCTCCCAATCCTTTTGCGGTGCAAGACGAATGCGCGCCCCATTGGCGCCGCCGCGCTTGTCAGAGCCGCGGAAGGTAGAAGCCGAAGCCCAGGCGGTTGAGACGAGTTCCGAGATCGACAAGCCTGAGGAAAGAATTTTAGCTTTGAGCTGCGCGATGTCTGCCGCGTCGATCAATTCGTGATCAACTGCGGGCACGGGATCTTGCCAGATCAGCTCTTCCGTTGGGACTTCGGGCCCAAGGTAGCGCGAGCGGGGACCCATATCGCGATGCGTCAGCTTGAACCAGGCTCGGGCAAACGCGTCTGCAAACAGGTCTGGATTCTCAAAGAAACGCCTTGAAATCTTTTCGTATTCCGGGTCGACGCGCAGGGCTAGGTCGGTCGTCAGCATGGTTGGCACATGACGCTTGGAAGGGTCGTGGGCATCCGGGATCGAATTCGCGCCGGCACCATGCTGTGGAATCCATTGATGCGCACCTGCCGGGCTCTTGGATAGTTCCCATTCGTAACCGAAAAGGTTCCAGAAGAAGTTACTGCTCCACCTGGTGGGTGTCGAGGTCCAGGTAACTTCGAGACCGCTGCCGATCGCGTCGCCACCCTTGCCTGTGCCAAATTTACTCTTCCAGCCCAGGCCTTGTTCTTCAATGCCGGCGGCTTCCGGCTCCGGGCCAACCAATGACGCATCACCAGCGCCGTGGGTCTTGCCAAAGGTATGCCCGCCAGCAATCAACGCGACCGTTTCTTCATCGTTCATCGCCATGCGCGCGAAGGTCTCGCGGATATCCCTGGCAGCCGCGAGCGGATCGGGGTTGCCGTTCGGCCCCTCCGGATTTACATAAATTAGTCCCATCTGTACAGCGGCGAGGGGATTCTCGAGTTCCCGGTCGCCGGAGTAGCGCTTGTCCTCAAGCCATTTACCCTCGATCCCCCAGTAAATATCCTGTTCCGGTTCCCAGACATCTTCCCGTCCGCCGCCGAAGCCGAAAGTCTTGAATCCCATCGACTCTAAAGCGCAGTTGCCGGCCAGAATCATCAAATCAGCCCACGAAATCTTGCTGCCGTATTTCTGCTTGATCGGCCACAAGAGCCGGCGCGCCTTGTCGAGGTTTACATTATCAGGCCAGCTGTTGAGGGGTGCAAAGCGTTGCGTGCCAGTGCCCGCACCACCGCGACCGTCACCAGTGCGATAGGTACCCGCGCTGTGCCATGCCATGCGGATGAAGAGCGGGCCGTAGTGACCGAAGTCAGCCGGCCACCACTCCTGTGAGTCAGTCATTAGCGCATACAGGTCCTGTTTCAGGGCTTGAAGGTCGAGCTTTTTGAACTCCTCGGCGTAGTTAAATTCCTCGCCCATGGGATTCGATAATGATGAGTTCTGGTGGAGAACATTGAGGTCCAGTTGATTCGGCCACCAATCGCGATTCGAAGTACCTCTGCCATTCATGGGTTTGTGTGCCCCGCCTGTAACAGGGCATTTGGTTTGGTCACTCATTTTGTTTACTCCTATAGTTTTGTGGTTTATTGATTAACGAGATATTGAGTTTTAGACCCGCAGTTCTCAAAAATTGATTGCCTTAACGCTCCTTTTGACAATCCGGGCAAAGTCCGTAAAGCGCAATTTGCGGACGGAGGATCTTGTATCCTGACGTTTGCTCCAACCTATGCAGCGATTCCTGATCGAGTGCATACTCACCATCGATAATCTTGTTGCACTTAAGGCAAATCAAGTGAGGGTGAGGCAGGGGATGGTTGCCATCATAATGGCTGTCGTCATGCAAATCGATCTCCAATACCTGACCCATTTCTTTCAACAGCGAGAGTGTTTTGTAAACAGTTGCATGACTCATGGTGGGGAATTGGCGCTTGATTTGTGTATAGAGCTGCCCGGCACTGGGGTGCCCTTCGCTGACTGCAATCAAACGCACCAACTCAACCCTTTGGGGGGTCAGCCTGAAATCGCGCTGCTTCAATGCGGCTATCAACTGATTAAATCGCATATTTGGATCGGCCATTAATTTCCCTTCAAGAATAAATCC
>DATMXL010000318.1:0-5647 GCA_035561555.1 Bellilinea sp. | reverse complement strand
GGGGCAAATCGATCCGACAGGTTCACCGCCGAACTCCCGTCGTGACTTGCAGAATCATCGGCTGACCACCGCGCAACACCTCGACAGTGCAAGTGGATGCCCGCCGGCGTATGCCAGCCAGCGGCATAGCCTTTGCAAATGATTTAATTTTGACCGCGCATCATGTTGTCGAGCGCGACGAAGGTATCGTGGTCAGACTGACCGGCGGCACTGAAGTCCCAGCCAGTCTGGCCGGGCGCGACCCGGGCAGCGACCTGGCTGTATTAAAGCTGGAACGAGCGGTCGCCGCTCCCGCTGAAGCTGCCGAGGGAGTCAAGATTGGCCAGTTGGTATTGGCGCTTGGACGTCCCAGCCGGGAAGGTTTCGAAGCCAGTCTCGGAGTAATCAGCGCGCTTGGCGGGCCTGCCCGCACGCCGCACGGCAGCCTGGAAAAGTACATCCGCACCGATGCCATTCTTTTCCCTGGCTTCTCTGGCGGTCCGTTAGTGAATGCAGAAGGCAAAGTCGTGGGGTTGAATACGTCAGGCTTTGGTCCGGGGGCAGTGCTTACCATCCCGGCTGAAATCGCCTGGAAAATCGGCGCGCACCTGGCAGAGCACGGCTCAGTCACCCGCGGATACCTTGGGATTCGCAGTCAACCGGTGGAAATCTCTTCCACAGCGCAGAGGACTCTGGCGCGCGAGCAAAAAGTAGGGCTATTAATAATCAGCGTTGAAAACGGCAGCCCGGCTGACCAGGGAGGCTTGATCGTGGGAGATATTCTGGTCGGTTTTAATGGTCAGGCGGTGGCGGATCACGAGGACTTGTTTAACCGTCTCACCGGTGATGGGGTGGGAAAAGCATCTGCTGTCGAGGTGTTGCGCGGTGGTCAGCCGATGATTCTGCAAGTCACGACGGGAGTTCGGCGGTGAACCTGTCGGATCGATTTGCCCCTGCCCTGGACGAATTGGTCGATACAATCCGCCAATTCATGGTCGTGATCTACAGTGGTCGCCATGGCGCTGGCGCGGGCATATTGGCTGACGAGGGTCTGGTGTTGACCAATGCGCATGTCGTCCGCCACAACCGTAAATTGCGCGTCGTTTTGGATGATGACCGCGAGTATGAGGGTCAGTTGATTGCCCAAAATCCGGAGATTGACCTGGCGCTGCTGCGAATTCCAAAAAACGGCTATCAGACGGCAGTGTTCAGCTCGAACCTACCCCGGCCTGGTGAAATCGTTTTTGCGTATGGCCATCCGTGGGGTATGCGCAACATATTGACTGCGGGCGTGCTTTCATCCATTACCTCGGCAAAAACATCAAAACGCCAGGTAACCCTGCTGCGTGCAGATTTACAACTGGCGCCGGGTAATTCCGGTGGTCCGCTGCTGAACGCTGCCGGCGAGGTCGTTGGTCTGAATGCCATGATTTTTGGCGGTGATCAAAGCCTTGCCATTGCAGTAACCGAAATTCGTGCGTTCATGGAAAAATCCGGGGTAGGAAAGGGAGTGTTGGCTTGATCCGGGTTGGCATTGTGGCGCGCGCGGCTGCCTTACGACTGGGGTTGCGTGAGCTTCTGCTAGGGCTGCCGGAAATCGAGGTAGCCGCTGAAGCTGCTCAAGCGCTGGATTTACCCCCGGTAGACGTGCTGATATTGACCATGCCAGCCTCGTTGGCTGACCTGCCGCCGGAGCCGCCTCCGGTGTTGCTGCTGACCGATGACGCCGAGCGCGCCGCTGGTTTGGCAAACCTGAGAGTCTGGGGATTGTTGCCGTTGGAAGCCTCGGTGGAGGAATTGTCTGCAGCATTGCACGCACTGGTGGAAGGCCTGGTAGTTGGCTCACCGGTCCTGGTGGGACGCCTGGTCGAGCGGCCTATGCAGCATGCATTTGAAGGAGCCGAAGAGATCATCGATCCGTTGACCGCCCGCGAGCGGCAGGTGCTGCAGCTGGCAGCTGAAGGCCTGGCTAATAAGGAAATCGCTGCCCGGCTTCAGCTTAGCGAGCACACGGTCAAATTTCACCTGTCCTCGCTCTATTCCAAGCTGGGTGTCTCCAGCCGCACCGAAGCTGTGCGCACCGGAACGCGCCAGGGATGGGTGATTTTATGACGAATTTACTCCTGCAGGCAGATGGCTTGACTTATGGGACGTGACATTCAGCCAGGTACTAATCACAAACAGGGCTGCATAGGTATACCAAAAAGGTTTCCACAAAGTTGCCAAAGGCCACCAGTAAAACATGACGGTTGCCAGTTAAAGCAGAATATAGGGTAGGAGAACCAGCCATTACGGTGGGTTACGCCATTGGATTTTTCGCCGATATTCGATCACGTAGCCAAAAATTGCCCAGGTGAGATAAATGAAACCGCCAGCCCATAAGTACCAGGGCTTACCTTGCGGACATAAATACAGGCTGAATATTGCAGCTGGGATCGACAGGGCGTAGACGATCCTGCCGTAACGCATTGCCGTTGTAAAAAACCACTTGCGCAGCGCGAACTGACCAATCAAGATTATTTGAAATAGAAATGCTGCTACGACAAACGGGAAGGAATCCGTGTCCATACCGTCCCCCGGGAAATCACCAACTTGTCAAAACATGGTACTGAATAACTTCAGCCATGATCAATCCCCAAATAGTCCAGTCCAGAGAATTTCTTCACCGAACGATTAGGTCAGGTGGCGGCATACGCTTTAAGAATTTTCCTCATAAGCCTGCTGCAAGTACGAGAGGGCTTCAGCATCCAGATCAGCCATGGTGGATAAGCCCAACTGCCACTTCATGGTCTCCTGGATTCTGGACGGCACCAGACGCTCGTCAGCCATGGCTTTTTCCAGCCGCAAGGCCAGGGCGATCCGGTTGCGGGTGGTCGGTTGGATACGGGCAAAGGTGCGGCGCGGCGTGAGCAGTGAGACGTACGTTTTACGCGCCTGAACGGTAACTGCACCCAGGCTGGTCGCGGCTTCGATGGTGGCATTGAAGATGGGACGAAGTTGCGCACGATCTGAATATTGGTTGTTGACCAGTTCGTCGGCCGACGTGGTCAGGAAAGCCGGGTAACCAAAGATTTCCATCACCAGCAGCGATTGCGCATAACCCATCACACCTTGCTGCTGCAGCCAGATACGCAGGCTCTTTTCATTCGTTGGATTAAGTTGAGTCACTCGTGCATTCCATACCTCCAGATTTTCGCCTGTACGGTCTTTGAGCAGCCGTTCAGACATCGCGCGCATGCTGCTCCAGTCCTGGATTTCTGCCATCACACCCTCCTCACGGTTCACTCATCCGGAAACGTCGGCACCAGCTTCCCAGCCGGTGTCCGATTTTCCCAACCTAATAAAGCTGATCGTGATCAAAACCAAAAACACTGCCCAGGGGGCCAATGATGCCAGCGCGAAGATCATACCCAGAGTGCCGGCGCTGGACGGAACGATCATCAGAATCCCCGCGGCAATGCCCCAGGCTGCGGTCACCCGAGTGAAAACCGGACTGCGCCGCATGACAAATGCCAGTATCAGCAGCGCTGCGGCATTAAGTACGTAGTAAACATCAAAAGCTGAGCCTTTGTACATTTCCAGCAGTGTCTGCCCGGAACTCAATAATATGCTGCGGGAAGGTCCATCGGCTGTGGTGAATTGACCACTTAGCGATAACATTTCGAAGGCAACACTGGAGGAAAAATAGGCGGAAATCCCTACCAGACCGAGGATCAAGGCTAGCAGCATGGCTGATTCATTTGTCCGTTTTAAGGCAACGTACAAAGCCAGATAAATGGGGATCAGCAACATGTTGTTGAGGATGTACAACAGGTCCAGGCTGAGCAGCCCCAGCAGCCAGTTGCGCTCAAATAATGCAAAAAAGCTTGCCGCGCTGGTGGGCGGCGGCCAGACAGAGAACACTACCAGCTGGATCACCATAATCAACAATTGGGCGATTCCTGCTGTTGCGCCGATTCTGAACAATAATTTCCATTGGGATTCTGCTTGGTCGGAGAGGGGGACGATTGCCATGGAAGGGAGCTCTTCTTTCCTCAAAAATTTTGTCCTTGAATTTTACCTGTAGATTTAGCGGTCGGGTACTGGAGAAGGGATGAAAATCGAATTAATATTGTTTCTACGATAAAATATATAGACATCATCAATAATTCGATGCCGCGACCGCAGGAGGGAAAATTGACTACCGCTGAGTTTTTCGCTCAATTACAAACCAGTTTGCCGATGGCAGTTGGGGCAGTATTGGTTATCGGCCTGGCCTTTTTCCTGCTCTTCCGCTACGTCATTGCACGCGCCATCACCAGCATGGCAGCCCGGACCAAATCGAAAGCGGATGATAGTCTGGTCCGTTACCTTAACCCTACCCGTATGGCCTGGCTGGCGCCGCTGGTGGTGATATATATCGGTGCATTCCTATTCCCCGACTACCAGCAAACCATCTCCAAAGTAGCACTTTTCCTTATTCTCTGGCTGTCGGTGATTACGCTGTCTGGCCTGCTGACAGCCATCAATGAGATCTATGAACACCGTCCAACCTATAACGGTGTCAGTATTCAGGGATATCTGGATATCTCGCGCCTGGTGATCGTGTTGGTGGGCATCATTTTGAGCATCACCCTGCTGACCGGAGAATCGCCGGTGGTGTTATTGACCGGGCTGGGTGCCATCGCGGCGGTACTTATGCTCATTTTCCAGAACACCATTCTTTCACTGGTAGCCAGCATTCAGATCGCAGCCAATGACCTGCTCAAAGAGGGAGATTGGGTGGAGGTACCCAGTTATGACGCTGATGGCGATGTGGTCAATATCAATTTGCACACCATTAAAATCCGCAACTTCGACATGACCTATAGTGTTATTCCGACTTATAAAATGATCGATGTGCCCTACCGCAACTGGCGCGGTATGGTTGAGAGTGGTGGGCGGCGCATTCAAAGATCCTTGTCGATTGATATGGTCAGTATAAAGTTTTGTGATACAGAAATGTTGGAGCGCCTGCGCCGCATAGATCTGCTCTCTGAATATTTGGAAGAAAAAATTAACGCGCTTCAGACTTACCAGCGCGAGCACCAGGATCATTTTGACTCACCTCTCGATGGTCCGCAAATCACAAATACAGAGGTCTTCCGGCAGTATATTGCGGCTTATCTGAAGCATCGCCCGGACATCTACTCGGATGATGTGCGCCCATTTTTAGTCCGCGTCCTGGCACCCGGGCAGAACGGTTTGCCGGTCGAATTGTACATTTTCACAAAAACCACCGATTGGGTAGCCTACGAACTCATTCAAGCTGAAATTTTTGATCACCTGTTAGCTGCGGCAACAAACTTCGATCTGCGCGTTTTCCAGCAGCCAACCGGCATGGATTTCACTGCCATGCTCCGGGCTTCGGCGGTTCGTTGATATTGGTCTTGACAATTCCGGTAAATATGCAAATAGTGTGGTATGATGATTATGTCTAAGTAACAGGGTTGTCGTTTTGCTGTCAAACCTTTTATAGGTTGTCAGCATTTTTTTTCGACAAAATTTGTCGAAGCAAGGAAAATAATGGAAGTAAAACTATTTATCGGAAATCTTTCTTTCGTCACGAAAGAAGAAGACCTGCGTACTCTACTCGCGCAAGCGGGTACAGTTGTGTCTGCGGACCTGGTTAAAGATCGCTCCACCGGAG
>DATMXL010000317.1:0-2807 GCA_035561555.1 Bellilinea sp. | reverse complement strand
GCGCAGAGTCCATGGGCACATCCGTGCTATTCGTCTCAGGCGCTTGAATGAGTGGTTAATATCACTACCGGACTTAAGAATACCTGGCCATTTCTCCTGTAAATTTCATCTTGTCCACTTCTGCTTTACATATTCACTACGAGGAAGTAAAATCCCATATAATTTTTGGCCTTTTTGGAAAAAACAACCATGAAACTCACCCACCGTCAGGAAACTTTTGTTCAACGCTTGCTTGACCTGTATCGCGAATTGAATGGTCCGATTCATTATTCAGCGCTTGCCGAAAGAATTGGGGTCAGTCCATTCACAGCGTACGACATGCTGCGCCTGCTCGAAGAAAAAGGTTTGGTGACTTCCCAATACCGTCTCGGTTCTGATAAACCAGTAGTTGGGCGTTCCGAAATCGTCTTTCTGCCAACGGAACGCGCCCACCAGTTGTTCAATGAATTGGCTGGAGATTCTGACCAAGGGAACTGGGGAAATGTCAGGACACAAATCATGGAGAAGATTCGAGGGGGAGGATTGAATGACCTTGTTTTGGCAGAGGACATACTGGCGCGTGTGCCACCGGATGTTCCAGATGTTCTTCGCTATTGCATTGAAGTCATGACCATTGTTATCCTGCGGCTTGGCAAAGGAGCGGGACGTCGGGTTCTGGCTGAACACCTGCCTCAGATTATTGAGTGGAAGGGCACGGTTACCCGCTCGGGTCTGATGCTGCTGGGTGGTTTTACACTGGGATTACTGGCGAATGAAAGTAATATTGATTTGGAATGGAATATGCTCTTTCTGGGGCACATCCGCCGTTACCAGTCTCTTGTCATGGATATGGAACCGCGCCTGTGCCGCCGGTTGGGTGACAGTATGAAGGATGTATTTGCTCCAATCTTCAAGGCGTAAAATTTTTGCCCAATTCTTTGGTCTTTTTGGAAAGGTGATATGAGTATTGCGATTGAATCTCTTCAACTTATAAAACGATATCCCGGGCAAAAAAAAGAGGACCGTCCGGCTATTGATACGATTGACCTGACTGTCGAGTCCGGTCAACTGTATGGACTGGTCGGTCCCGACGGTGCGGGAAAAACCACACTCCTCCGCATTCTGTCCACCGTGATGGAACCGACATCCGGTTCCGCTCAACTGGGGGGTTTTGACGTAATGAAACAATCCGAAGATGTGCGGGCATTATTAGGGTACATGCCGCAAGCCTTCAGTTTATATCCCGATTTGAGCGTGATGGAAAACCTGAAATTCTTTGCCGACATCAACGGAGTACCTGCCAGCGAACAAAAAAAACGCATTGATGAATTGCTGGAGTTTGCGCGACTTAAGGAGTTCACCACCCGCCGCAGTGAGAACCTTTCCGGCGGGATGCGCAAGAAACTGGCGCTAGCCTGCGCTCTGGTGCATGATCCACAGATTTTGCTGCTCGATGAACCCACCACCGGCGTGGACCCGGTTTCAAGACGTGAGTTGTGGCATTTACTGGCAAAGGTCATCCAGCAAGGTGTAACCGTGCTGGTCAGCACACCTTACATGGATGAAGCGGAACGCTGCAACACTGTAAGCATCATCAACCAGGGACGTGTGCTGATCACCGGCGCGCCCATCGAGCTGGAAGAGCAGATGCCTTTCCGTATTGTGGAGGTCAAAGCCAGACCACGGCGAGCCTTGCGTGCCGTAGCAGACCAGACCGAGGGCGTGTTGAGTTGGCGGGCTGTCGGCGATCGTCTGCGTTTTTCGGTTGAAGACCCTGATGAGGTCCTGCCCCGGATTGACGCTGCATTGAAAAAAGCCGGTGCCGAGGTCAGCATCCTGCGCGAAGCGCGTATTTTGATGGAGGATGTGTTCATTTACTTGGTGGAAAAGCGGAAGGAGCAGGCATGAGTGTAGAGAAAGCTGTTGAAGCTATTCAATTGACGCGCCTGTTCGATGATTTTACAGCAGTGAACCAGGTCAGTTTTGAAATTCCGCGCGGCGAGATTTTCGGATTGCTTGGACCGAACGGGGCGGGAAAGACCACCACCATTCGGATGTTGTGTGGAATTCTAAAACCCACTTCAGGAGAAGCGCGGGTGATGGGATTCGATGTCGCCAGGCAGGCAGAGGATGTAAAGCAGCGCATTGGCTACATGTCGCAGAAATTTGCGCTCTATAACGACCTGACTGTGTACGAGAATCTGGATTTTTACGCCAACCTGTATGGCGTAAAGCGTGAGACATTCAAACCGCGCCTGACCGAATTGATTGACATGGCGGGCCTGCGCGGGCATGAAAAGCAACTGACCGCCGACCTTTCCGGCGCGTGGCGGCAGCGGTTAGCGCTGGCTTGCGCCATCGTCCACGAACCGCCAATGCTGTTTCTGGATGAACCTACTGCAGGTGTGGACCCCATTTCGCGCCGCGAGTTTTGGGAGATGATTTATTCCCTCGCCGGGCAGGGCGTAAGCGTGCTGGCGACCACCCACTACATGGACGAAGCCGAGTTTTGCAACGTGATCGGCATGATGTACAATGCACGGCTAATCGCGCTGAACGACCCCGATTCGCTCAAGGAAGCGATGGAAGGGGTTTTGCTGGAAATAGACTGCGACCAACCCGGAGCCGCCGAACCTGTTCTGCAAGCCTTGCCTGAAGTTACAGACGTGGCTGCGCACGGTGTGTCGCTCCACGCGCTGGTCGAGACAGAAACAGCAGAGTACGCCATCCGGCAGGCGTTGGTTCAGAATGGCATTCCCCCCCGACGCATCGAGCGCGTTCTGCCGTCCTTGGAAGACGTATTCGTTTCCCTGGTCGACAAAGAAAAT
>DATMXL010000316.1:0-4567 GCA_035561555.1 Bellilinea sp. | reverse complement strand
ATTTTGAAAATATTGACATTTTTCACAAACGCATCTACAGTTGAACCATCATGTCCAGGTAGTTGCTGTTTCAGCCGGGAGGGAGCGCGCGGTGTACAGAAATCGATGGATTTGGGCGGGATTGGTTTTTGTTTTAATTTTTACGCTGACATTTTCATCAGCGCAGGCAAAAGGAGCCGCATTCATGACAGGTTTCGCTGAATGGAAAGCTGGAGATTTCACCGAGTGGGAGAAAAGCGGTGCTGGTCTAAATCCCGCGGGGGAAATGGTACTGGATTTCAGCACAGCGGTAACTGAAACCGATCCTTACGGTGCGGGTGGCTATTATGGCGGGAATTTTTATAATGGCGGCTCCTACCTGGTGGGTGAGGTGATTTCTCCTGAATTCACTGCTGAATTTAATTTCGGTGAGCTTATCGTCTCATGGAACGCAGGAACGCCTCTAGGTACCTGGGTCGAAATCCTCGCCAGTGTTAAAATGGGCGAACGCTGGACGAAGTGGTACAACCTGGGCGTATGGGCCAGCGATACCGGCACCATTCAACGGCACTCGGTCAAGCTGCAGGGTGACTCGGATGGCTACGTGGCGGTAGATACGCTGGTGCTGACGGATAAGAAGGCCATCGGGCAAACTTATCAACTCAAAGTCCGCTTGTTTAGTACCATCGAAACGGCTACGCCGAGTGTACGGTATCTTTCTGCGGCTTATTCCACCTCGACACCGAAGAAAATCACGGCATCGGTTGGCAACCAGGGATCGTGGAATAATCTCATTAATGTGCCAGAGTGTTCGCAGATGGTTTATCCAGATGGCGGCAACGTGTGGTGCAGTCCGACTTCAGTCTCCATGGTGCTGGGCTACTGGGGAGCGGATCCAGGTCCTTGTGAGCCGCGTGTCCGTAACGCTGTGGCAGGTGTCTACGATTGGATTTACGACGGGCACGGCAACTGGGTCTTCAATACCGCTTATGCGGGCAGCCTTGGTTTTACCGCCAGTGTGCGGCGCTTTGCCAGCCTGAATGATGTTGAGCCCTGGGTCGCAAGAGATGTTCCAGTCGTCTTCAGCTTTGCCTGGGGCAAAAACGATTTGACTGGCGCCGCGATTGACAGCAGCAACGGTCACCTGGCAGTGATTGTCGGGTTGGACGATGCCGGCAATCCGATCGTCAATGATCCGGCGGCTGCGTTAGACGAGGATGTTCAGCGCACCTACAACCGCGCTGAACTGGAAGCAGTGTGGTTAACCAATTCCGGCGGGACGGTCTACATCATTGAGCCGTAATCCTCGGTGGGGAAACCGGCAAATTTCAAATAAAAGCTAAGGAACGATAACCCAGTCCACATAACTGGTGCGGGTAAGGTGAGCGCGCGGTGAGGTGTCACCAGGCAGGTAGATATCGGCTGTATACGCTGACCCTGAATTGGCTCCAAGAACCAGCCAAACCTGGCTGCCGTCTGAAAGTCGCGACGGAGATACCGTCCCATTGAGATGCTGGACAACCTGCCAGGATGAGAGATCCAGCACATCGGTCCACATCTTTTCACTTGCTCCGGTCATTTCCCAACCGTTCAGGAACAACGATTTCCCGTCCGGTGATAACGACAATCGGTTGGCTTTGGTTTCTATTTGCTGAACCAAGGCGCCGTTTTGAGTATCGATGACCTGGAGACCCAGCGGAACCGTATCCACCTCGATTTCATCGTTATCTTTCTTAGTTGCCACGCTCTGCTGTCCAACCACGAACAGGTATCGGCCATCCGGCGAAGGCACTCCCATTTTGTAGATGCCATTCAACATTTTCGCCTGGGCGGAGCGAACATCTAGGGCGAACAACTTTTGCAGCCAGCTGAGTTTTGGTTCAATCTTGACCGAGGTTGTGGTGCGGGATTGAAAATCCACCGTCACCAGGGTTGGTTCGTCTGCAGCCACAATGTAAAGTTTGCCGCCGTCGGGTGAGAAAATTCTGGCAGGGTCGTAATAGACGCCAAGCGACGGGTCAGAATGATTGGTCACATCCCAGTCGGAAAGCTTAATTTCGGGTAGCGTTTGTTCCCAAAGAACCTGCAGATTGCTGCCATTCAGCAGGGCAGTATAGATTACCAGCTCTGAGGTTGGCGAGCCGGGTACCACCCCATAAACCGCCAGATTGCCATCGGGGGTAAGGGTCATCTGATAGACGTTGGCATCCAGCGTGGTTTTTACCGTCTCCATGCTGGGAGAGCGGTCGATCAGCAATACCTCCGTGTAATTACTGGAAACACCACCTACGAGTAAAGGAATGTATCGGCTGTCCTGGTCAAAGGTTGGAACGGTAAGCCAGGCATCTTTTCTGAAATTTAGCGAAATCGGATCGGTCATTTCCTGCCAGTTCCGGATATCCATTATCCGCAGGCAGAAACCCTTGCATTCTTTGACCGAGTGGGTAAAGACAGCCATCTGGCTGCGGTCCTGCGAAAATCCATAGAATATCCCTTCACCGAGGAGGATTGGCTCCAAACCATTAATCGGCTCGCCACTCTCCGCTGAAACCGGAACGATTGATACTGTCATCATTCCTGGACGTCCCCCCGAGGCTGTGGTCGCGTCTGTGTGTCCCTCGATGATCATAGCTGCTGGAACATCCAAAGCACCGTCAGAATTGGCTGCCGGCGGAGAAATAGGCACCTCGGAAGGTGTTACTTCGACTGCTGTTGGGCTGAATTCAGGTATGCATCCAGCCTGGACCAAGAGAAATCCTGCAAGTAAGAGAATGGAAAACACAACCTTTCTCATGATATATATTCCTTTCTTTACCTTTTATCTCTTAATACACTAGCCGGTTTTGTATGGTTCCCTTGTTTTCGCGAAACTCCGCATAAAGATTCGGCCAACCCGAGCGTGGATTGGTCCTTGAAGCGAGTTAACGGATAGATTCCGCAATACGAATGGCGGTTTGCAAATCCACTTCTGTTTCAAGCCGGTATGTGATTTCGCCGTTAGTCCAAATCAGGGTTTGGCCCTGGTCGATCATTCGGGTAAAGGTGGCTTCGCCATTTCGCATGATGAGCAGATAATCGCTATCAACCCATACCGCGGGATTGTCGTTCACCTGGGTTTCCTGAAGTGAGGTGGGATTGATTTTCTCGAATACGGCTTTCTCGGAGTTGGATTCGGATAGCGTCATGCGAACTTTTTCTGGTTGGATCGGATCCATCCAGACCAGCGTGACTACTGGTCCGCCAAATTGCTGGACGAAGACTCGATCTGGATCGTTCAAATCGGCAGGGTAGGAGGGGAGTGCGACGGTGAAATCTGCCTGCTCGCGGGCCTCTTGCAACGTGGTTTCACCTGCCAGATCGAGAATTGATTCCAGGAAAGTTGGCGTAGCTATGGGAGCAGGCGTTCCAGTGGAAATCGCTTCCGTAGGGGTTGGGGTTGGCTCAAAGAGGAATATTTTTACCGAGCCAATCCTGAACCAATCCAGAATCTGGGCGCGCACGGGTGAGATCCACACCGCAGCCGCCAGCGCAATGAACAAAACCGCTAGACCCATAGCAAGCCGGCGCCGTGGTATTTTTGAACTCCGTTTTTGATCCAACCGCAGTCTTTCCCCTTTGGCGATATCTGGCGTGGGTGGGTATGGAAAAGCAGGAGTCAATTGCATCAACCGCTCCTCAAATTTCGCTATTTGCTCCTCCGAGAAATCATTGGTGGATGAAGCGCCTGTTTTATGCGACATCTGAACTCTCCTGCATCAAATGCGGATATTCTTTCAGCAGTACGTTCCGCATACGTCCCAACGCCCGGTGACTGCGTGATTTCACAGTCCCAAGGGCAACTCCCAAAACCTCGGCTGTTTCTACTTCAGAACATTCTAGAAAATACCGCAGGTAAATCACCTTTTGATCGGTTAACGGCAAGCGGTTCACAGCCTTCCACAGGTTTTGCATATCCACATTGTGTTCTGCCTGTTCAAGAATAGTAGCGGGTCGCGGTTCATTGTTGAGTACATTCTGTAAGGTGCCCAAATAACGTCGTAAGCTCCGATGCCAATTGTGGCAAAGGTTAGTGGCAATCCGCATCAACCATGGACGGAAAGGACGAGCTGAATCGAAACGGTTCAGCGCACGATAGGCATGGATGAAGGTCTCCTGGGTAATATCTTCAGCATCATCTGCATCGCCCAGGAATAGATATGCCAGCCGAAAGATGGATTGTTGGTGGGTCGCAACTAAACGCTCCCACCCGTCAACATCTCCCTGGCGAGCTGCTTCAATCCAGTCTTGCTCTTCTGCCAATAACCTTTCCTTTAATTGCTCCATCGAGAGTGAATTTTATTAACAATACACCACCAGGTGTCGAAAAGTTCCAGCGACGGTCTCAATCGCGACGTATTCCTAAACGGTTGTTGCAGGGAAATCGGGTAATCACTTAATCAGCCATGGTCATAATACCAGACCAGGTGTCAGGAGAGCAATTGGTTAATAAATTCTTGATTTTCCATCTGGCCTGTATCTGACAGGTTCAAAAGATGCTTTATTGTCTTAAAACCGATTGATGATGGTTCACCACACGGCTAAACTAAGG
>DATMXL010000315.1:0-10574 GCA_035561555.1 Bellilinea sp. | reverse complement strand
GACTACGACGACCAGTGCCAGCGCCAGGCCAAGCAAACCTGGCAGGCCAACCTCGTCCGCAAACCCGGTCTGGGGCAGCGCGGTGGCAGTCTTCAGTGGCGTGGCACTCACACGCAGGGTGGCGGTTGCCCGAACCGTCCCGGCTGTGGTTGCAGTTGCCCGGGTAGTGGAGGTAGCTTGGATCGTGGCAGTAGTGCGGGGAGTCGGACTGGCCTCTGTGGTTGCCTGCGCAATGGGCGTACCAACAGCACCGCCCTGCGCGGATTGGGTAAGGAAAGCGACCACTGTGGCGGTCCGGCTGTCAGCAGCGGATGTGCCAGCACTTGTCGGCGCAGTCGTGTTGATCGGCTCAGGTGTAGCCGTCGCCTGAGCGGCTCCGCCCTGCGGGGTGGGAGTCCAGGTCGCCGGCAGGATTGCTTTTTGGGTCATAGCCTGCAATTCTTGCAGAGACGATTCGGTGGCCTGAACGGCGACGGCCGTATTCTCTGTGTTGACCTGCGCTGATTGTTGCAGGAAGCGTGACGCCAATTGACTGCGGGAAATAATAAAATATGCCGCCAGAGCGAGCGCTGCCAGGACGATGATGGAACCAATAATACCGATTAGCCTTAAAAAAGTACGGTTGCCATTTGAGGCGGGTTCTTCCTCTGTAGGCACTTCTTCTTCATATTGATCGCGGAATTCCTCGTACTGGTTATCCTCAGGTGGAAGCTCTCCCGGGCGATCCTCTTCGGGTGGTGTGTTATCAAGGCTCATGGGTCGTTCTCCTCATCTTATTTTAACTATTCTAACACATTCAGGTTAGCTAAAGGTACTGTAACAATCAGGTTGGACTCTAATTGGACGTCGGCTGCGCTCGCGCGTAATCCATTGGCGAAAGCAGTGAGGCCAGGACGCACATGGATCAAGGTTGCGGCTTGCCCGGCGAAAGGAGGGACGGTTACTCGGACGGTTTTGCCGGTTTCAAACTCAGCATATTCCGGGGCTTGTACTCCCTGAGCGGGCAGCGGGATGAACAGGTCGGGTTTTTCATTGCGTTCAGCGTCCCACAACCCATTAAGTACGATATCGCGTTTTTGGTTGGTAGTCAGCAAGTTCACCGCTGCGGCGTTGAGCGGCAACCGGCCGAATCCTTCCATCAAAATGATCGGGTAATCCATTTTTTTTGCGGTTTGAATTAGGTCTGCCGTCATACTGGCAATCACCAGGCCGCGAACCGGAAGTTCACCTGCTGCGGCTAAAGTATCCGCCTGAGCAACATGACCGGCTAAAACCACTGCGCTGCGCAGACTAACATCCAAAGTAGCGCGGGTTAATTCGTCCTCTAACGGGGTGGCGCTGATCACCAACATCCCAACCCCAGTCTTGCCATTACCCCAAACCCCTTGCAAGAGGGCACCATCAGCTTCGATAACCAACCCGCGATCCGGCAAGATTTCGGTGACATTACCGGAGATTCCAGCCATCAGTTCGATTTTACTGCCTGGGGTTTCCAGGATTATTTGCCCACGGTAGATCCCCTTGACTCTCCCTTCAGCGGGAGCGCGAACCACCCGAGGAATTATTCCATTGATCTGGGCTAGAATGTCACCCTTCTCGACTTTTTCGCCGGGCTTATAGCGAATCTGCTGGTGGGCGTCTTCGATGCGGCGAATATTTAGTATTCGACGAATATCTAGAATGATGTGCTGACCTGGTTGGTACGCTTCAGCTACGACATCGTTTGCATTAACGTGAGCCCCAGTGCCGACCAGAACATGACCTTTTACCGGCAACATTCGGTCGCGGCGCACATGGGTGAGGGGTAGCAGGTGAGTGACAGGGGTGATCATGACAGGTTCTCAGATAATCTAAATTTTGGTTGCAGGTTACGCGCCAACTGCGTTTTCCCATTTTTTCAACAGGTCTTGCCGCCGCGAATCATCTCCCGGAAGATCCAGCGGGCGGCCGCGGGCATCAATCACAGTGCCGCAGACACCGCCAATGACTTTAAAACTGCGGGTCCCGCTTTTCTGTAGAGGATCAATTTCCAATCCACGCAAGGGTTCGAGATGAATACGAGCGGTTTGTCCGGGTTGAACAGGAAGCATATACAAATTCCCCTGGCGAATATCGTGATTGGCTTCCTCACCCGATTCGTACTCGATGCGTAAATTCATGATCGATGTGCCATAGCGCGCAGGGGAAAGCGGCGAAATCACCGTGCCGAGGTTGATCAGGGCATTCGTTTCAATAACCTGGACGGGAATCAGGGTGTTCACCGCAGCGGCAGCACCTAATGCGGTTGCCAGTCCGTAAGGATCGAGTACAAAGGTGGTCGTCCCTATCGGCTGTAAACCGTCCAACAGCATCAACAGCGCTGCTCCTGGTGATGCCTGCGTCAGGGCAGATCCTGAGACGATGACAGGTTCGAAAGCTGTCAGAGGGTTGTTGTAACGCGCGCGATGGGTTTTTATAGCCAGTGCCAGGATTTGGCGTGTGACAGCCTGTTCGATTGCCAGCGTCTCCACGGTAGCCGGGACACTGCCAGGGAACAGTGTCTTTTGATAGAGGTAGTCCCGGACCAAATCTTCCGGGATGTCGATGGACATCCAGCGGGTAATGTCTGATAAATCAGTCAGTTCCAGAACACGCTCAAGCCCGGCTCCGACGCCGGCGGTATACACACTCAGTTCAAGTTTTCCCTCACGAGCGGCTGCCAAAGTGGTGTATGACGCACCCAGGTCGACCCCCAGCACATGTTTTTGGTTGTCGTTAATCTGGCTCAAGTAGCGCACCAGACGTCCGAAGGTGTGGGAAGAAGGCGCTGCCGGTGCGGAAGTAATGGAGGAATACGCCTGGAGCCCGCCGAGATGACGGTTTCGAATCCGAGTTACGGTCTGAGCCAGTAGATCCTGTGCTGGTGCCAACACCTCGTTCTCGATGGATGGACGGACATTCGGTACAACCTGTACATCCACAAAACGGCCCAAGACTTCGGTAACATGCTTTTGCATGGCCTGGTTTCCGGCATACAAGATTTCGGGGTAGCGATCCTTGGGTGTTAGTTGCAGCATAAGAGAAACCAGGTCAGCAACTTTCGATACCGATCGGGTAGCACCGTTCTCAGTGCCGCCGGCAATTACAATCAGGTCGGGCTGCGCCTTGAGTAAGGCGTCGACCTGCGTTTCATGCTTGCGATGGTCATTCAAGCCGATCGCCTCTACCAGTATGCTCTGGGTTGACGAAGCCAAGCGGCGAGCGCTCTCGAGCGATACATCCTCGAGTAATCCAAGGACGGCAATCTTCAATCCCGGACCAGCGGTATAGGTCAATACCAGTGCATCGATCCCGGCGCCGTCGTCTCGTCCTGGCAGGACAAGCCGCGAATTTTCCAGGAAATTTCGCGCTGTCATCTCCTGTAGTTGACTGAGCGCCTGGTGGATCCCTTCACTGATATCGTAAAAAGGCGCACTGTGGGTGCTCGAAACCCGGCTGGCACCCAGGAAGCGGTATTGACCGTCCACCAGGTCGAGCAAAAGTGCCCGGGTATGGATTGTTCCAATTTCAATGGCCAGCAGGGATTCAACTTCATTTTTGGGTGTATTCATGGAAGTCAGTTCAGGAAACAAGTGGCTTGATGACGTTGATGAGGAATGCCAGCCGTTCGATGAGTGCCGCTAGAGCCGCGGATAGCACTCCGGCAAACAAAGCGCCCAGGGTGATGGCAATGAACACCTGACCGATGCGGCCAAGGATTTGAATCAAAACTGGTTGAGAACCGGTGTTTTCTCCGTCTTTTGTACGCGCACCAAAATGGAAGTAGGCCAATGAGCAGATCGTGCCGCCAAGCAATACGATCCCTCCCAGTAGTTGGGTCGCCCAGTTGCCGCCTTGCACCCCGGCCAGGTTGAATGGCGAGATAGCGCCGTTGATCTGACCAAACAAGGTTCCGGTAACCGCGCCGCCGATCGCAACCGCTGCTCCGACCCCGGTCAACAAAGCCATGGACGGATTACCCAGTGCTGAAAGTCGCGGCGAAAGCTTGAACAACAGCAATATCCCCAGAACAGCTGGAATGATGTACACCGTCTTTTCCGGGGTAGGCAGGGTCAAAAGGGGAGAAATTAGCCGCGGCAGCAGCACTTGAAAGTAAATAAGCACAGCCGCATATCCTGCGGAAATGCCAACGAAGACCATCATCACAAAGCGGAATAAGGCGTTATCACCCAGTACATAGCTCAGCACTAGAATGGTCAGGAAGAAAGCGATTAATGTCCACAATAGATCAGTTGCCATATTGTCAAGCCTTCTTGGATCGGCGAACGAGGTTCATTAAACCGTAAATAAGTGATCCTACCAGCATGAATGCAGCGATCAATAACATTCCACCCTGGTAGGCGTCCCAATAACCCCGCACGGTCCCATTTTGTGCCTGTGTGAGTTGTTCATAGGCAGCGCCGCCAGTGAAACCTGAGATCATGCCGGTAATTTGACCGGATTGCACGTACGGCATTAACGCGGGAGCTGCCTGAGCGCTGGAAACGACTAAAAGCGGAGTTTCCTCGACCGCAGGTTTGACCTGTTCGATCCAGGCGCGGGTGTTTTCTGTGTTATCGGTTAATAGAACAATGGCGTCGAAATCGGAGAGCGAGACCATACCTTGCAACAGCAGGCTGTTCCAGGCTGGAATTCCGTCGACCGAGGCAGGCGCCGCACGGGAAGGATCAACTGCCAGTGCTGCCAGAGCCGTGGCACCGCCTGGCAAATACCCCAGGTTGATCACGCGTTCGGCGGTCAAGTAGGTGGGTACGCTGGCACCTGCCAGATTGACTAATTCTTGGGAAAGCGCTGGTCCGCTGAGATTGAGGGACACGAAGGCCAGACCGCTGTTTCCCGTCATCCAATCCTGGATCACAGTATTGGCAATGGTGCTTAATTCACCTGAAAGTGCGGGTTCGTAATCCAATCCGACCAGAATGCGCGGTGGAGTGGCGGCAGCAGTCAGGGTTTGAACGGTTTCATAGAAGACGACTGCTTCCGGCGGCACCAGATTTGGCGAAGGCGCTACCCCCGGATTGATGATCAAGGCTATGAGTAAAGCGCCAATCAGAATCAGACCAACCGACATTCGCAAGACCAGCTGCAAGGTTGAGCTCTTCTCATCAGCCGCCGCGCCAACGCGGGTTTCGTCCGCGATCAAGGTCTCGAACAGCGTGGCGTAGATGCGCTGCTTGTCGGTTACCTGCGTATTGCCGGAATAGACCGGCGGCCGGGTGTATTGGGTGACAACCCCTTCACCCGGCAGCAGTCCCTGATACCCGGCTAACGGACCGGTCGGTTCAATGCGGTTTTCATCTATTGGCGCAGCCAGATCGGGAGCCGCGGCTTCGAGCGGGCGCATGGCATGCAGCCAGCCTGGCATTTGACCGATTTCCAGATTGGGGGTTTCTCCAGCCTGGGTTTCGGCTGAGCTGCCAAAATTCCCGGCTTCATCTTCCAACAGCCAGTCCGGCAATCCGGCTTCAGATTGGCCAGCTGGCAGGTTTTCCGCACCGATGGCTGACAGACTGGCGTCCAGAGTCGAGAAATCAAGTTCGGCTGGCTCGGCGGCTGTGCCGGCATCAGCTTCCGTTGGTTCGAACATCCAATCAGGCAACTGATTAGAATCAGAGGGTGTCGGTTCGCTGATATCAGGCGGCACGGTCTCAGTTTTTTTGGGTTCCAGCCACTCCGGTGCGTCAGTTGATGGCTCATCTGGCAGGGATTCCGATTCTGCCACCTCGGGTTGACTCACGATGGCTTCAAATAAATCGTCCGGAATGTCCACCAGATCTTCAGCATCATATGCCGGTATTGGGTTGGGTGTATCCAGATCGCTATCAGGTGCGGTTTCAACCGGCAAATCGTAAGGGATTTCCGGAAGTTGTATGCCGCCTTCCGCGACAGGCTCATCCATAATCATGGATAAATCGGGTGAGATGTCATCAACAGGTGGAACTTCCTCGCCACCTGCCATGCTTCGCAACCACTCCGGAAGATCTCCGGCGGGTTCTTCCAGCGGTGCTGGGACATCGCCTTCTTTGATTTCTTTAATCCAGTCTGGCAATTCTGACTCACCAGGTGTATACGCGGGGATTTCTTCCGGTTCCACCGTTTCGTTTTCACCAGGTGCTGGTCTGTCCTCGCTTTTTAGCGCACGAATTCGGACCAGCCATTCCGGAATATCAGATTCCTCATCGGCGTCGGTGGAGGAGGGGATTTCGCCGGGTTGAATGGATTCAGTCTTCTTATCCGCTCCAGCCGAGCGCTCATCCCCGAACCCGCGGAAATCGTTCAGCCAATCCATCTCATCCCGCGCCGGCGGGCTTGAATCTGGATCTACGTCGTCGTAAAGCTGCTTTTTACAGTTCGAGCAGGTGAGCGCCTCGATCGAATTGGCAAATCCACAAAATGGGCAGATGATTTCGCTCATGCTTTATCCACTGTAGGGCCGATCTGAACCGAGCAGCACACGCAGTCCGGTGGTAAGACTGCCGAGGGCGACCCCCATCAGGATGCCGCGTGCTCCTGCGATGGGAAGGGCGTTCACGGCTGCCAGGACGTCTTTGAGAACCGGGATGTTGGCGCTGGCAGAGAGTAATCCGCTGCCGATGACCAGAAAAACGAAAGCGCTGATGGCAAACACGATCGACATCCATCCGCCGCGTTTTTGGAATAAGCGTATGGCAGCCACAGTCAGGGAAATGGCCAACACACCCATCAAACTGGCCTCAATAGGCACTTGAATATGGGTGACGATTCGTTGCATCGTCGGGTGGCTGGGCTTAAGGGTGATGCCGGTAATAAATGTGATCACGAAAGCGATCAACAAAAAGGCTGAGTTGAAATTCTTGTTGCGGCGGGCGGTCATTTTCCGCCAGTGAACGCTCAACAAGTGAACGATCGCAACCAGGCCGGCTACGCCTGCCAAAACAATTACCCATTCTACCAGTCGGGTACGGATGGCGACCAATGGATCAACCGGAATGAGCAGGCCGAGCAGGGTTAAGCCCCCGGCCGCGATGGCGATGGCAGTGGACAGCGGGGCTCTCATAGCATCCCCATCGCCTTGAGCAGCGCACCGCCGATTAATACCACAATCACACCCCAGCGCAGGATATCCTGGACTTGCAGGCTGGCGCTGTGGCTGCGGCTGGCTCCCAGATAGGTCGGGGCAGCAAATAATTCCTCGCCAATAATCGGTTTTTCAGCTACCGCGAATAATGCAGCCTGGGCGGGCAGCGAGTCGGAGGCTGCCAGGCTGAAAGCGCCGGCATGCTCGGCTGCTTCAGCTACCAGAGCGATTTCCGGACCAAAATTTCCAATCATCACATGCGCAGAGACATCTTCGTGCGTGGTGACATGCAGGGTCCCGGCAATATATGACATTGGTGTAATACCCGTCAGCCGTCCCCGGCCGGGATCGTATAATTCCGGTGCATGCACGTTGCGGTAGGCTGAGCGCAGGGTGTCCTGACTGAGCAAGGTCAAACCGCCATCGCCGCTCGTCGCCACTGGCGGTTTGTCGCTGCTGCTGCTGATCTGGGCAATGCGATCCAGTGTGGAAAGACCCGCCAGAGCTGAGGTATTGGTCGGTTGGGTCAGGCTGGATTTTCCCAGCGTTACATGAATGCGTGAGCCGTTTTCAACTGCCAACCCGATGGATTTCTTTAAATCGTCAAAAGCCGCGATCCGTCGGAACGCCGGTTTTTCACGGTCTTTTCCAAGCATGCGCAGGATGATGATCAATGCGATGGTCAGGAAGACAACTCCCAGACCCAGCACTCCGGTTAATGAGATCAAGCGTGATCCTCCTCCCTGAGAAAGGAGACAAATTGCTGTGCTTCGTCGCTATTTTCCAGCATGGCAGCCAGTGCCTGCCATTGTTCACTCGCGGGGGAAGTACCAATAAATGGGGTTCCGGCATGTACCATTTGTGCCGCCAGCAGCCGGAGCGATCCGGTGCCATCCAGGAGTGCAGCAGCCAGTCCACTTACCCCCAGCCCATGCAATTTGTGTGCCCAATGACTCCAATAGGCGCGCGAATCCACCATGGTGTCAGTATAGCATAATTTGCCGACGCCCCATTTTCCGGGTTGCGTGGCACCTAGATTTGCAGCTTTTCGCATAGGTTTATTGTATTCATCTTTTGCAGAAATGCTACTAAATTACAAATCTGTTATGCGTTTTCTGCCGAGTTGCCCCATAAATTACATCCGCCGCCACCTGTCCAATAGACCTGGATTGCTTTCTCCATCTCATTCACGGATTCCCAGAACGAACTGATCTGGCTTTTAAATTCCGCCACAGCGCTTTGCCAGGTTCGCAAACTCGCGGGTGAAATGGGCTGGTTGAAAACAGACCCTGTAAAAGGCAAAACGGACAGGGATGCTAAAGGTTCCTGAGCGGCGTAAGGGTAGTCAGCATAAAACCATAAGGGGAAATTTAGCCGCTCGGCAGCCCGGCGCACCAGCTGATGGTCGATATGGTTGCCGAGCGTCATGGGTGCCACGACCTTATAACCGTTGGTAAGACGATCGGTCAATTGGCTGGACAACTCCTCAACCAGGCTCACCTGTGATTCCGGCAACTTGCGGAATAAGTCCTCGGGGAAATGGATCAACGGCTCACCGGTGGCAGGGTCACACCGGTAAATGCAGTCTGGGATGGAGAAGTGTCGCGGAGTAGCCTTCAAAACCTGGCAGGCGGCAAAATCCTCCGCCCGGCGAACAGCAATCGCCTCCCGTCCAGTGCCCCAGCGTCGATGCAGTTCGCTGGCGAACGGCGATAAAGGTCTTGCTGGCGGATCGCCAGCGCAAATTGTCCAAATTTCGACGGAATCGCCACTTGCGACCCGTTCAGCGATTAAACCACCGCAAGAGAGGGCTGCATCATCCAGATGTGGTGATAGAAAAATCCAGTGCATAGTGTTCCCGTATTGTAAGGAATTTCAGGCATTGTATCATCGCATTTGTGGGTATGTTACAATCTTAACAGCGGCGGAATTATTCGCTTTCGGGAGGGCTACATATGGGATTCCTTGATTTCTTGTTCAGAAAAAATCTGGTTCCGACCGATTTGAAACCAGAAGTAAACCGGATGATCGAAGACCTGGTTCGCATTGGCGAAAGAGAGGATTTTCTTTCTGAACGATCTGGCGGACATTTCAACGCTCAATTCCGGCATGTCCGCGCTCGCGAAATAGGGACCCGTTTGGACCAAATCGGCGGGTTCGAATTAATGGAACAAGTCCACAAGAAAGTGCGTAAACGCCTCGGCTCCCAATTGGCTTCCCACCTCTCCTATTCCTGGACGGATATCGGAAAATGGGTCCCGTAAGCTTTGAGGTAATTCCGTTAGTTTTCCAATTCTAGCCTATGGATACCTCTCAGCGCGATCCATTTCCCAAAGTGCTCCTGGTCATTAATCCGGAGTCCGGAACGACCGGAGTGTCCGCGCGTCTCGAGCTGTACTCAAAATTTTTCGCGACCCATGGCTGGCCTTGTCAGGTCTTTCAAACATCTGCCGAGGTAGATACGGTCGCAGCGATACGCCAGGCAGTGGATGTAGGCATCGACCTGGTGGTAGCTTCAGGCGGTGACGGAACGATTTCCCAGGCGGTCACGGCGCTGAACGGGTCAAACATCCCCCTGGGTGTATTGCCGGCCGGCACAGGCAATATTATGGCACGTGATCTTGGAATTCCGACCAATGGCGAGAAGGCGCTGGAATTGCTGGCGGGGGAACATCGGTTGCTGTCTTTGGATCTGATGCAGGTCGGCGATCGCTGCTTTGGTTTAAATGTGAGTATCGGATTAAGCGCTCGCACGATGGACACGATTGAGCGCGAAAAGAAAAAAAAGTTAGGAATTATCGCTTATTTATTGGATGGGTTTGGCAATTTAGCTGGATTGCGCCTGCACCGGATACGTTTGACGGTGGACGACATGCAGTATCCAGTGCGTGCTTCGGAAATCATGGTGGGGAATACCAGTTTAATTGGGTTGCGGCGAATGCCGCGCCACCTGGAGATCCGACCAGACGACGGTGCGGTGGATGTGATCGTTACGCGCGCTTTGACTTTGTGGGATTGGGTTGTGGTGGTGGTAAATTTTGTGCTGGGGATAAAAGTTACCAATCCGCATTTCAGAATTATGACGGCTCATCAGCAAATACGGGTGGAGAGCCTATTGCCTTTGACCGTGCAGGGCGATGGCGATGTGATCGGCAAGACGCCGGTCGAGTTGAAGGTGCTGCCTGGGGCGGTTCAGGTGATTGTGCCAGGTGGAGACCGCAATCTGGTCGAAACGCTGCTTAAACGGACGGGGATCATCCGTCTGGTTGGTGAAAAGTAAACAAAACCTCGGACCAAGACAATCTCAATTCGTTAAGGTTGGATTTCTCTGCTAAATTTCCTATAAATTGTCGGTGAATTGAAAGCGGTATTTCTGGCTGAAAATCGTTCAAATGTTCGATAAACCCTAGGGATGGGGGTGTTGGAACAGGATGATCAGCAGCTTGTCTGTCTGTTTTCTATAAAGCGGATCATTAAC
>DATMXL010000314.1:0-5288 GCA_035561555.1 Bellilinea sp. | reverse complement strand
GATATGTTGTTTCTATTATAGAGGAGAATAGGCGGATTTGGTTAAAAATATCAAATTTGTTTGGACAATTCAACAGATCCCACAACCAATTCCTTACTGCTGAAAGCGATGTAAATTTCATGCTTTGCAACGGTAATCTGTTCTCCTCAAAGAATTGAAGAATTTCGTCATGGTATGATAGGATAAGCTCGAATCCAGTCCTTGAAATTATCAATAAGTTAAGCAAACAGGGACGGTTATGGTCACCATTGATGATTTATTGAAAAAAATGCCGCCGGAGTCGCGCGATATCATACGCGTAATCTGGGACTCGCTTTCGCCGGGAGACCGAAAGGGATTTCTGGCTCTGCTAAATGCGCTGCCTTCCGAAACCAACCTGGTGCGCCTGCTGTTACGGCTCTCCACCCAGCAAATGCGCATGGCTTTCGGTCAAAAACACCAGGTTGCAATCGTCGGTCCGACCAACGTCGGGAAATCGACCCTGTACAACCAGTTTATCCACCAGAAGACTGATAAAGCCGAGGTCGGTCCGCTACCGGGTACCACCCGCGTCAACCAGCAAGCCGACGTAGGCTTGTTTGCCATCATTGACACACCCGGTGCAGACGCGGTCGGTGAAGTCGGCGCGCGCGAACAAGTTGAGGCGCTGCAAGCTGCTCGGGAAGCCGACTTTTTGATTATCGTATTTGACGCCATTCAAGGCATTAAGCAGACGGAATTGGAATTATTCCACCAACTGCGGGCGCTTGGAAAACCCTATATAGTGGCTCTCAACAAAATCGACCTGGTGCGCAAGGACTCGCAGGCGGTGATAGCTCGGTCAGCGCAAAACCTGGAGCTAACCGTCGAGCAGGTCGTACCCGTGGTGGCAAAAACCGGCGAGGGAATTCCGGATATCCTGACGGCCGTGGCAGCGACCGAACCGGAAATTGTGGCTGCGCTAGGGCGCGGTCTGCCGCAGTTCCGCTGGCAGTTGGCCTGGCGCTCGATCGTCAGCGGGGCTTCCGTTTCCGCGGTGATTGGATTGACGCCTCTCCCCGTCATTGACTTCGCGCCGCTGATTGTTACCCAGTCCGCCATGGTGCTGAGCATCGCGCGAATCTACAATTATCGCATCACCATTCAACGGGCACGCGAACTGGTGGTCACCTTTGGCATGGGGCTGTTAGCGCGCGGTTTGTTTACCCAGCTGAGCAAACTTGGCGGTCCGCCGGGCTGGCTGCTGGGTGCCGCCATTGCTGCTTCCACTACGGTGGTGATGGGCTACGCGGCAGCCACCTGGTTCGAGAGCGGCCAAAAACTCTCGAAAGAACGGATCAATACGCTGACCAAGGTGCTGACGGGCTATTTCCTGGATACTTTAAAAGGGATGGGGAAAAAGCGTCCCAGCCGTCAGAGCTTACAGGATCACATTCAGGCTGCCATGCAGGAATTACCACAGGGGAAGGAAATTGAACTATTCGATGAGCAAACCGAACCTTAACCTTCAGGCGCTGGCAAATACCAGCTTTGCCATTAATCTGGCGCTGGCGCTTGGGCAGGGATTACCCTCTTTCGTCGGGCGGCCGTTGACGAAAGTGGTGGCGGATGCCATTGTCCGTCAGCCTAATAGTCAACTGGTAAAAGTGCTGCGCACCAATCTTTGGGCTGCCAGTGGGTGCACATTAAATGCCGCGGAGCTGGACCTGCAAGTGCGGCAGGTTTTCCGCAAGCACATCCGCTCGCTATGGGACTTTTATCACAACCTGAACCGGCCAAATAAAGTAAAAGAAATGGTGTCCTTCAGTCCAAAGTTTCAGGCGCTATTCGACCAGGCCAGCGGGGATGGTCAGGCTCGACTGTTCCTTACGGTGCACACCAGCAATTTTGAGTTGGCCGGCAGGGTGTTGGCACTGCGCGGACTGGAATTTCAAATCCTCTCCATGCCGCAGCCGCCCAGTGGTTACAAATTACAAAATAAAATTCGCCGCGACGCTGGCATGGAAATCACACCCATGTCGGTTGAAGCTTTTCAAAGCGCACGTGAGCGCCTGCGCCGCGGTGGAACCGTGGTGACCGGCATCGACCGGCCCCTGGCGCAAACCCGTCACAAAGTAAAGTTTTTTGACCGCCCGGCACTTTTACCGGTCGCGTACGTCCAACTGGCGCTGCAAACCGGTGCACCGATGATCGTGGTCGCCTGTGTGTCGAAACCGGATGGCGAATACGAAGTAACCTGTACCGACCCTGTTATTGCCCAGGCATACCCTGATCGCGACCTGGAGTTAATTTACAATGCGGAGGCGGTGCTGCAGAAAGCCGAAGAAATCATTCGCCCGCGCCCAACGGATTGGTGCATGTTTTACCCGATCTGGCCAGAACTGGAAACTGCAGTGCCCCTCTAGGTGGATTTATAATTCCCAGCACTACCAAGAAAGTAAAGTTCGAATATAAAAATCAAAACACAGCATTTGGGGTTGTATAGGTGGGTATTAGGAACGGGGTAGATAATAAGTGGTGGAATTATCCAATTTCGAGGCTATAATAATATCAAAGGATCAGGGAGATGGAAGAAGAAAAATTAAGAACACACCAGCGCATTAACGATATTCTATTAGGCCCACTGGAACGTCCGGCTCTGGCATGGTTGGCAAAGAAAATGCCGGCCTGGATTACTCCCGATTGGCTTACCGGGATCGGTTTTTTTGCTGCTATTCTCATTTGTATCAGTTTCTGGCTGACCACGTACAATAAGAACTACCTGTGGCTGGCGACCTTTGGCATCATTTTAAACTGGTTCGGCGACAGCTTGGACGGCTCTTTGGCGCGCCACCGTCACATCGAACGGCCGCGGTATGGCTTCTTCATCGATCATGTGACCGATACACTCAGCGAGATTCTGGTTTTCGTGGGTATTGGTCTTTCGCCGTATGTCGATTTCCGGATCGCGCTGATCGGTTTGATCTGCTACCTGAACATTTCCATTCTGGTTTACCTGATCATGGTGACCAAAGGCTTATTCCAGATCTCATTGTGGAAGATCGGTCCGACCGAGATCCGCATGATCGCGATTCTGGCCAATATTGGCCTGTATTTTGCCAGCAATCCGAAATTACCTGCTCCCCTCAACCAATTTACGTACTACGACGTGGTCATTGCCGGCCTGGGGCTGCTCTTGATGACCTTTTTCTTCGTTATGTCTGCCAGGACGGGTATGGAGCTTTCTGCTCAGGACAACTACACCCGCGAGCGCCGCGAAATCCGCACTGTACTCAAGCAGGATAGGCGTGCTCGAAAAGAGACTGAAAAACAACAGCGCCGCGCGCGTAAACAGCAGCGAGCACCCAAAAGAACTCCCGGCGACATCGTTAATTAAGGCGATTAATAGTCGGTAATTTGCGCGTCGCGCAAGGCCGAAAGCACGCCCACCAGGCTGGGGTAGTCATCCCGCAGCAGAGTTATGAGTTCCTGTGTGGCGCTGCGCACCCAGGTCGGATCGCCGGCAGCGGTATGTGCCAGGCTGGCCTGTTCCAGATGAGCCGCCAATACTTCAGCCAACGGCACATCTTCATTGCGCAGGATGTGGCGGAAATAACCAAATTGACCAGCGCCGGTGAAGCGCACCAGTTCCGCATCGCTGCAGGCAAAAATGGTATCGAGCGAAAGCGGCGGACGCGGCGGTAGCAGGTGGCTGATCCGCCCAGCCTGCTCATACCCGCAGAATAAAACGCTGATCTCAACCGGTACATTGCGGTTGACGCGGTTATCCAGCAGCACGTCAGCGCTTAAATCGGGGGCAGTCACCAACTGGCGCACTAATCCGTCGTCGTCAATGCGGATGTCATGGATCAAACCGTACAACTGGTAGCCGGCCTCGAGCGGGATGCGCACCAGACCGCCAAAAATCGGGATATCCAGCTGGGACACACGGCAGCCAATGACACAGCCAGCCGTGCCAGCACGCAATAGTCGTCCAATTTCAATTGCGCTCATGATTTGTATCCTTTCCGCCCTGGCAAATCCTTGGTGGATTGTTTGTTTGATTTTTCGCCACTGGCAATGCCTGCCCGGTTGAGTTCAGCCTCGATCAAGATTTGCACCTGTTCTTTTTCTTGAAAACTAACCAACGCGACCTCGTGGGCGCGATGCAACGCGTAGGGATAAGGCTTGACTCCCAACTGGCGGCACTGCTGCAGCAGCGTGGCATGCAGCAAATCGACCAGTTCCGGCTGCCGGCTGACCCAGGCGGGGAGTTCAACCCGCACCAGCCAGGGCTTGCCTGCCGTACCGACATTCAGGTAAAAGAAGTGCAATGCCATCTGACCATGAATTCTTTTGCTGAATTTTTCGGCGGATGAGGATTGGATAGCAAAGACTGCCGACCGCTGAGTGGGAGCCAAAACGCTCTGCAGCATGGCAACATCGCGAATCCCGCCCAATGGACGTTCCTTGCCAGCTTTATGCAATTCTTCATCCGGGTAAAGCCCCAGTTCCAACAGGCGTACTACCAGATCGGCGCCAGGCTTATCCACATACCCGGCCGTAATGGTATTCATGGATGCCAGAATTTCCATGACATCCAGATATTCTTCGAACAGCCGGTCAAAACTGGCGTTGCCTTTGGGTTCGCGGAATAATTCCAGCGGACCGTCGGTCAGCGTCATGACCATGCCCGACTCCGCCCTTGCCAGAGTAGCGAGTTCTTTTCTTTCTTTATAATCTCGTTTAAGCGCAACCAATTCCTCGGTTAACGGTCCGCTGTCATTGGTTGAATCCTGGTATAAAAACAACTCGCAGGCAGTTGTTTCGCTTGGAGTGACAGCTTGTACAGGTGTAATGCGGATCACGCCGATATTGATCAGTCCAAATTCAATGGCGTCATGCCGGTTGGGGTTGATTTGGGATCCGTCGGCAGCCAGGAGCAGAGGGTACGCCTCAGGAACAGCGACACTGACAGATTGGTTGAGTGGTTCTGTCAGCGGAACCGCACAGCGCAGCCCTTTATCGCTCGCCGCGGCGTGTTTGACCTTATCCTGTAAATATTTGAGGTCGTTTGAATAGTTTGAAAGCAGGTCGTGGGCTTTTTGCAGCCGCTCACGAAGTTGTTCCTTAAGAGCTGGAGCCAACTTAACTTGCTCACGCACCTGCTGCTGCACCTGTTGGTAATTGACTGGCATACAACCTCTCAATGATCGAACATTTGTTTGAATTATAGCCAAACTGAACGCTGAGAGCAAGCTCGCAAAGAGTCTTAAAAACGCCCCCATAGCACGCTTGTCAGGCGGACGATTCAAAGATTTTGTATGTAT
>DATMXL010000313.1:0-5424 GCA_035561555.1 Bellilinea sp. | reverse complement strand
GCCTAGAGAATGTTAGGACCGCGCACCGCCGGCCGATTTGGCGCCGCACGGACGCACAGGAATCCTAAGGAAAAAAGGTAAATTTACTAATGAAGCAGAATATTCACCCGACGTTCTATACAGACGCAGTCGTGACTTGCGCCTGTGGCAATACCTGGAAGACCGGTTCGACCCGCAAGGAGATCCGCACTGAGGTTTGTTCCAATTGCCACCCGTTCTTCACCGGTCAGCAGCAGCGTATCCTCGACATCGAGGGGCAGGTCGACCGCTTCTACAAGCGGCTTCAGGCTCGCCAGGACTATGTCGATACCGTCAAAGCTCGCGAGACCGTCCGCACTTCACCCACCCGCACAGTCGCTGAACTGGGTCTGGGCAACCGCCCGACCGAAGCTTTGGCTAAAGCCGGCCTGACCACGGTCGGTCAGATCATTGATAAATTGGAAGGCGGCGAGGCTGCCTTACTCGAAGTCGATGGTTTCGGACGCAAGTCGTTGATCGATCTGAAGAAACGCCTGCGCCAGCTGGGGTATGCCCTACCCGCAGCAGCCGAAGACGTCGCAGTCTAATTTCGCACAAACACAAAAAAAACAGACGCGCATGCGTCTGTTTTTTTTGTTCCAGGCTTCGATTTGCGGTAAAATCGAACCATATTCCCGCCTTTCGAGGTAATCATGAAGCATCATACCGGCTCAATCGAAGTGATCACTGGCTCCATGTTCAGCGGTAAAACCGACGAAATGATCAGGCGGCTGCGTCGGGCCACCATCGCCAGGCAAAAGGTGCAGGTATTCAAACCCGTTATCGACAACCGCTATCAGGTGGAAAAAGTCACTTCGCATGCCGGCACAGCTTTTGACGCCATTCCCATCCATAATGTTGAGGATCTGTATTCGCACCTCGAAAAAGACACCACCGTCGTCGGCATCGATGAAGCGCAATTCTTCGAGGGTAACGTGGTCAACATCGTTCAACAGCTGGCAGAGCGTGATCTGCGGGTGATCGTCGCGGGTCTGGACACCGATTTCCGTGGTGAGCCCTTTGGCTGCATGCCGGATTTGATGTCCGTCGCTGAGCGGGTGGACAAATTGCAAGCCATCTGCATGGTTTGCGGAGAGTCGGCGACCCGCACGCAGCGCCTGGTCAATGGCAAGCCAGCCCGTTATGACGACCCAATTATCATCGTTGGCGCTTCTGAAATGTACGAAGCTCGTTGTCGCAAACACCACGAAGTACCCCGCGGTTAAATCTGGGAGGCAGCATGGCAGATTACCACGAATTTCTGGACGAAATATTGGTGTCGGAAAGTGTGCTGCAGCAGCGCATCGCTGAGCTGGGGGCAAAAATCAGTGAAGACTTCCAGCACTCCGACAGCTTGGTCCTCATTTGCATCTTACGCGGCGGCGTGTTATTCCTCACCGATCTGATGCGTCAAATCAGTGTGCCCCATGCGGTTGAATTTATGGCTGTGTCCAGCTACGGCGCCGGCAGCCGCGAAACGACCGGTCAGGTCCGCATCACGCTGGATTTAAATATGAACATTCATGACAAAGATGTCATTTTGGTTGAAGACATCATTGACTCTGGTCATACGCTGGCCTCTGTATTGGATTTATTAGCTGCACGCAGACCGCGTACACTGAACGTCTGCACGCTCTTGGATAAAACCGAACGCCGTGAAGTATATGTGCCAGTTCGTTATGTGGGTTTCCAAATTCCCAACAAATTTGTCTTCGGGTATGGTCTTGATCTGGATGAGTTGTACCGCAACCTGCCGTTTGTCGGCGTGGTGAACGAAGAAAAGTACCGCCAAAGTAAGCTTAAGGACAATGATTAGTCCGCTTGAGCAGATCATCCCCGGCACCCTGGTGCTAGACACCCTGCGGCAATTCGCAGGCGAAGACCAGCAAATTTACCTGGTTGGCGGTGCCATTCGCGATATTTTGATGCAGCGGGCAGGTCATGACCTGGATTTTGCTGCCACGGGGGACGTGCTTCGTCTTGCACGAAAAACTGCGGATGCTCTGGGTGCCGCTTTTTACGTGATGGACGCAGAGCGTCAGACTTCCCGCGTGATCCATTCCTCACCTGATTCCCGCCGCTGGATTCTTGATTTTTCAGCTCTGCGCGGGCACACAATTCAGGCAGATCTTATAGCCCGCGATTTCACCATTAATGCCATCGCGGTCGATTTACACGACCTAAACCACTTGATTGATCCTCTCAATGGGGCACAGGATATAAAAGATCGCATCCTGCGCCTGTGCGCTCCAACCTCATTTCGCGATGATCCGTTGCGCGTGTTGCGTGCAGTTCGCCAATCAGCTGAATTTGGCCTTCGCATGACGCCGGACACAATTTCCGCGCTCAAAATAGCGATCCCAGGACTGGAGCGTGTCTCAGTTGAACGTCAACGGGACGAATTATTTAGGATTCTAGCCAGCGAACAAACCTCGACCGGCCTGCGTACCGGGTTTGCCCTCGGTGCCTTTCAACAACTGCTGCCTGAAGTGGAATCGCTTATCGGGTTGGAGCAAGGTCCTCCGCACTTGCTTAATGCTTTTGAGCATACCCTGGCTCTGATTTCTGCAGTTGAGACGTTGTATTCATTGCTGGTCGAGCCCTACAAGGAAGAGAAGGGTTCTAACATGATCTACGGCCTGGCAGTGATGGAACTGGGACGATTCCGTGAGCAGTTGGCTGCCCATTTTACCCGGAAGATCAATCCAGACCGCACGTTGCGCGCCTTACTTCTATTCGCTGGTCTATATCATGACACCGCCAAGCCGTTGACCCGCAGTGTTGACCCTGACGGTCGCATCCGCTTCTTGAATCACGAAAACATCGGCGCCAATCTCGTTGCCGCCCGCGCCAGGGAATTAGCGTTATCCAGCGAAGAAGTCGATCGCCTGGGGTTGCTCGTTCGCCATCACATGCGTATACATCACCTGGCAAAATCCAGTCCAGAAGTAAGCCGCAAAGCCTTATACCGCTACTTCCGTGATCTTGGCGAGGTTGGCGTCGACGTTGTCCTGTTGGCGCTGGCAGATATTATCGCCACGTATGGTGTTACAATTACCCCGGACCGCTGGCAGGCTGAAGTGCATGTCTGCCGCCAATTATTGGAAGCCTGGTACGAACACCGCGAAGAATATTTACAACCTATACGGCTGGTTGACGGGAGTGAGTTAATGTTCGCCCTCGATCTGCCGCCCGGTCCGCAAGTGGGAACTTTGCTGGAGGCTATCCGTGAAGCCCAGGCAGCAGGACAAATCAGCACTCGTGACCAGGCACTTGATCTTGCTCGCAGTTATTTAACCGCCCTTAAAGAGGGATAAGAGGAACGGACGATGAATATTAAACCGGTTGAGTTGGAGTATGAGGAAATCGGTAAGGGGACGCCCGTATTATTGGTGCATGGCTTTCCTCTGAACCGTACGATTTGGGCTTCTGTAGCAGAGGGGTTGAAAGACGAGGTCCGCGTCATTATGCCGGATTTACGCGGCTATGGATCCTCACCCGACGCCAACGAAATCCACACCATGCGTTTACTGGCTGAAGACTTGTTAGCCTTGATTGACCGTTTAAACCTTGACAAAGTGACGTTGGTGGGGCATTCCATGGCAGGCTACGCTGCACTTGCCTTCGCACACGCGTATCCCACCCGCCTGGCTGGGCTGGGACTGGTTTGCTCGCAAGCGGATGCCGATACTCCTGAACGCCGCCAGGCTCGGCTGGTGACTGCCCGCGAAACCAAACGGCGCGGCGTAAAGTATATTGCCGACAGCATGCCTTCCAAATTGACCAACGATCCTGAAATTCAAAAACAATTGCATGAAATCATTATAAATTGCCGTACAGCTGCACTGGTCAATTCTTTGAAGGGCATGGCTGAGCGCAGCGATGCCAATCCGTGGTTGGAGTCAATATCTATCCCTACTGTTGTTATTGCCGGAGTTCAGGATCAAATGATTCCTGTGGCGCGCTCGCAGACCATGGCACAAATGTTGAGTAAAGGTTGGCTGGTTCAAATTCCTGAAGCCGGTCACATGCCGATGCTGGAGACTCCAAAGCCGGTTATCGACGCATTGAAACAACTGATGTGTCATGTTGGAGAGTGTGCCTAGCACCTGGAAATTCTTATAAAATACAAAACGACAGTGAATTTTCACCGTCGTTTTTGTTGTCAGAATTGTTTTCTTAGGGGTAAATTTCGTCCAGCATTGGTTCAAAAAAGCAGCGGCAGCCGTTGGCATGCGAGCAGCCTTCGACCGGCAAGGTTGGCAGCTTTTCCTTGGTATAGGTGCCTTCCATCGCCTGGCACGCCGGGCAGGAATCATCGGCGACCACCAAACGCAGATTTACGACCCGCGGATTATCGCGCATTTTGTGGACTGCCACCGCCGTGGTTGAATATTCGCTCAGCACTGCGCCGCAATTCGGGCACACAATTTCAGCGTCGTTGGATTGGGTCTGGCAACGGGAACAGGTCTGCACGATCGTTCACCCTTTCGTCATGGTCTAGCAATAAAATACGGGAACTAGTTTCACCCCCAGAATTATCATCTGAGGTTAATCAGTTGTGTGAATTTTACTACAATCATACAAATTATCAGAGTATTTAGGCTTAGACTGTGATCGAGCGGAACGCATCTTTTTTTGCGTGATTGCGGCGTGTCAAATTTTTGAGGTGGACGTTCAACATGTTGCTCGATACCGGTTTTACCAGGTAATCGTCAGCTCCGGCGTCAAGGGCATTAGCCACCAATCCGGGGTTATCCAGCGCCGATAGAATCAGAATAGGCGTTTGAGTGAACTCGCGGATGCGTTTACAGGTTTGCCAACCGTCCAATTCCGGCATGAGTAGATCCAGAATAATGATATCCGGGCCGGCCTTCCGTACCATTGTTATGCCTTCTTCACCAGAATAAGCGATATCCACCGTTACTGTATCCGACTGAAGCTGTATCTTCAGTAATTCGGTCATAGCGGGATCATCATCGATTACCAATACTTTCATATCATCTCCAGAGAAGCCTTTATCCTGCCTAATTATCCGGTATCACAGCGTTTTTTTTCCTTTCAACTGGTTTACAAATGAAGGTAAGCATTGTCCAATCCAATAACTCGTTTCGGTCAGATAAATCGGGTATTTTTGCACCTGACAGCTCATTCACAGCTCATCTGGACATTGTGAAAAAAAATACGCCTTTATGGTAAAATCGTAAGCTTAATGGCTTAAAAAACACCTCCCGCTTGGGGAGCTAAGTATTTCTACTCAATGATGAAAGGGAACAAAATGGCTAAGTGGGTGTATTTGTTCAATGAAGTAAAAGCAGCTGAAGAATACGTCGGGGGCGACTGGGACGGCGTGCGCGGGCTGCTGGGTGGCAAGGGTGCCAACCTGGCGGATATGACCCGCCTGGG
>DATMXL010000312.1:0-2329 GCA_035561555.1 Bellilinea sp. | reverse complement strand
TATGAAGGTCAGCGCGTGCAGCTGGCTTATCTGCAGGTCACAGTTGACAACACCCCGCCCGTGGTACGCATTCCATACCCGCTGCCTGGGCAGGTGTTCGCTGGCGCCGGTCAGCGCATTGTGACGCTGCAGGCTGAGGTCGAAGATGCGGTGGGTGTGCAGCGGGTGGAGTGGTGGCTGGACGGTGTAAAGATAGGGGAGCGGACTTCACTGCCGTATGCGCTCATTTGGGATGGCAAGCTGGGTACGCATATGCTGCAGGTGCGCGCCATCGACCGCTCCGGCAACGAAAGCCGCTCAGAAGTGGTGGAGATTACAGTGCAGTGATTAAAGAACATTCACCACTGAGGCACGGAGACCACAGAGAAGGAAAAAACAAGTTTTAGCTTTTCTCCGTGATCTCTGTGTCTTCAGTGGTAAAGATTTTTTACCTAAGGGGGGCAGATTTCAGGCGCAGGTGTATTGGTTGGCAGGGGCACCAGTGTGGGCAAAACTTCATCCGGACTGGATAGATATTCACGCGCCGCGACGTCGAAGTAGAATTTTGTGCCGGCAGCATCTTGCAGGGTCAACCGGACCCCATTGGCAGCAACGATCTGCAGCATTCCGCTGGCCGTTACTGCCGGGAAAATTGCTGTATCCGAAGTGTTTTCAACAAAAACCCAAAGTGCTGCTTGGGGCGGATCCGTCAATTGCACACCAGACAACACCGCGGTCCACTGACCGTTGACCTCGCCTTGCCAGCGGCTGTTCATTTTTCCTTGCAAGTCTTCATACAATTCGGGAGTAAAAGTTTCCACTCCCGGAGTTCTCTCCGGGGTCGGCAGTTCAGTCGGGCGCAGGTCACAGGCCTCAGCCGGTTTCTCTGGCACATTTTGCAAAGAGCCGGCACTGGTCGCCTGGATACGCCGCAGTTGATCCAATTTGCTTTGAATAAACGCCTCTTCGGTCGGGTTGGTCGAGACTGCCAGTGTGGCTTCGAGCGCCTGGGCGTTATTTTCAACCCAGGCAGGCCCAGCAGGGGGAGACGCGGCAGCCGGCGGCGTTGACAATAACTTGACCATCACTGCCAGCAGGATCACAGCTGCCAGGGCAATGACGGCATACGGAACTTTCTTAATCCAATTTTTCATGGGAACACTCTACTTGAATTGCCATTTGATGTCGGTCGAATATTGCGGTAAAGGTTGAGCGGTGAAAGCATCCGCATTGACCGCATCCACCAGTTGACCCCAGCCCTCGGCGGGGGTGTTATCCAGCGAATCACACGAGGGGTCGCTGGCGCGTCGCTGCTGGCAAGCCTGCATCTGGGTCATCGCGCCGGAAAAAACTATTCGGCTGCCCAGGTACAAACCACCGTATTTGCTGACCGCCGCCCATTGGCGTGCCAAAAAACCATCGTTTCTATATATCTCGGGGAGGGCAAAAGCTGGCTGGGATCCCCAGGATACATACCAAACATCAGCCTGAGTCCAGGGCATGACACTATTGTATTTCCAGCTTAAAGAAGGAGAAGTTGGACAGCCGATACAAGCGCCATAATTAAAATAAACGTTTGTGCCATTATCATTGCCGTCGAAGGCATCCGCCCAGCCGCGGGTGACGTACGGAGTATTCCAGCGGTAAACCCCGTCGCTGTCTTGCCCCCATTCAATATCGATCGCACCGGTAAATAGTATTTGCTGGCTGAAGCCGGAGGAAACCGCCCAGCCATTGGTTCGATTAACCATCCCAGCCCAATTTCGACCAAAATCCTCAGCCATGCCACGCAAATTATTTTGATCCACATTGGTTTGGTTGAAGGAATCATAATTGGTAGTTCCAATGCCAATGGTCACATGGGACGAGTGATCCGTACCGCTACAATCCCAATAGCCTTGAGCGTACCATTTAACCCGATCTTCGATCTGTGCGAAACTTAAAAATTGCCTGAAATATCCATTCGTTGGATCGCTGAAAATTTTTACGCCATATATCCCATCGAGAACCCACATCTTGCCAAAATCGAGTATCACGAGCGAATCTTGCGTTCCCGAGGTACTCGCGTCACGGGTACCTAATTGACAGCCTAAGGTCCACATTTTACTTGGATCGCCATTTTGAATATAGTGACTGGTCGAATAAAGCGGTGGCGGCCAGTTCTTAAAAAAAATGGGGAAATAATAGGTTGGCGCTTGCAAGACCAGGCTGGTGATGATTGCCAGAGCCACCAATGAGGTTTTAGCCAGGGGGAGGCGTTTTGCCATTGCTCGGGTTCCTGTGGAAGTGTTTGGTTTGTGATTTAAAAAGTGAGGATGGCCCCCCGGTCATCCAATGAATGGCTTGATTA
>DATMXL010000311.1:0-4325 GCA_035561555.1 Bellilinea sp. | reverse complement strand
TTAAGGTAGGCATCCATCACCTCGCCGTAACGTACCAATGAAAAAATCAGCGTCACATTGATGTTGACGCCGGCAGCGATGGCGCCGGAAATGGCGGGCAGACCGGCTTTGGTCGCTGGTATTTTGATCATCAGGTTGGGGCGGTTGACCTGAGCCCACAGTTTTTTGGCTTGCGACAGTGTCTTTTCTGTATCGTTGGCCAGGTACGGGCTGACCTCCAGGCTGACATAGCCGTCTCCGCCTTTGGACTCGCGATAGAGCGGCAGGAACAGGTCAGTGGCAGCCTGAATATCCTCAATTGCCAGGTGAAAGAAGATATCCTCAGTCTCCTGACCGGATTGGATCAGAGGCTCCAGGCTTTGATCATACTCCTGCGATTTGGTGATGGCGTTCATGAAAATGGTAGGGTTGGATGTAACGCCGCGAATCTCGCCGCGCTGAATCATGCCTGCCATCTCGCCGTTTTCCAGCAGGCTGCGTTGAATATTGTCATACCAGACGGATTGCCCGGCCTGGAGTAATTGTAAAGTTGTGTTCATCGTACCTCCGCGCATTTCTGGTTTACCCGATTGGGGTAAAGCCTTTGATGAAAATAACCCTCCAAGTCTTGCTGAGAGGTAATTAAATCGGAGAAAAACTGTCTAGATTTATTGTATCACTGCCAGAGACGCTTTAGCCTTCCCATTGGGTATGGAACGCGCCTTCTTTATCCACACGGCGGTAGGTATGCGCGCCAAAATAGTCGCGCTGCGCCTGAGTCAGGTTGGCAGGCAGACGTTCCGAGCGGTAGGCGTCGAACCAGGCCAGGGAAGCGCCATTGGCCAGCATGGGGATGCCCAACCCAATGGCGGTCTGCACCACCTCACGCCAGGCAGCCTGCCGGCTGAGCACGGCTTCTTTGAAAGCGTTATCGAGCAGCAAGTTGGGCAAAGTCGGGTTGGCTACGTAGGCGGCGGTTATGTCACTCAGCAGGGCGGCGCGGATGATGCAGCCGGCGCGCCACACCCGCACTATCTGCGACAATTCCAGATCCCAGCCGTATTCTTGCGAAGCGGCACTCAACAATTGCATGCCCTGGGCGTAGGATGTGATTTTGCTGGCATACAAAGCCTGCTCCGCGGCGGCAATCAGGGTTTGGTGGTCGCCGGTAAACGTACTGGCGCTGCCAAGCACTTTTGAGGCTTCGATGCGCTCGGATTTCAAGGCTGAGATCATGCGCGATTCGACAGCTGAGTTGATGGTGGGGATGGCGATGCCAAGGTCGAAGGAGTTTTGCGAGGCCCATTTGCCTGTACCTTTCTGGGCAGCTTCGTCCAGGATCATATCTACCAGCGGTTGACCGGTTTCCTCGTCCATACGCTGCAGGATCTCAGCGGTGATCTCGATCAGATACGAGCGCAGTTCGCGCTGGTTCCAGCCGGTGAATATTTTGGCAAGTTCCTGGTTGGAAATGCCCGCACCGCGGTGCAGCAGGTCGTAAATTTCAGCAATCAACTGCATATCGCCGTATTCAATGCCATTGTGCACCATTTTGACATAGTGACCGGCGCCGCCGCTGCCCATCCAACCAACACACGGCTCGCCGTCGTCGGTTTTGGCGGCAATGGCTTCGAACATTGGTTTTATGCGCGGCCAGGCTTTGGCTGAACCGCCGGGCATCAGGCTAGGACCCCACAAAGCGCCGCTTTCGCCGCCGGAGACGCCGGTGCCGATGAACAGCAGCCCCTCCTCAGTCAATTCCTTGACGCGGCGTTCAGTATCCATAAAGAAGGAGTTGCCGCCGTCGATGATCAGATCGCCCTTTTGCAGGTAAGGTTTGAGTGAAGCGATGGCCGTATCCACCGGATCGCCCGCTGGCACCATCAAAAACAGGGTGCGCGGCGGAGTCAAGGATTGGACCAATTCTTCCAAAGAGGAAGTGACCTTAACTTCAAAATCTGGGGGGAGCTTGGGCGCCACATCGTAGCCGATGGGCGGGAAGCCGTTGCGGGTGAAGTTCTGCGCCAGACTGCGGCCCATGACACCCAGGCCAAGGATTCCGAGGGAATAGGTATTCGTCATGTCTGCTCCAAATGGTGTGTTCTTGGTTTAGTGTGAGGGGGTTTTACGGAAGAGGATTTCCCCGGCGCGCGGTACGAATAATGTGCCCTCGTCTTCGCGGTCTTTCCAATCATCCAGGTTGATCTCCGCCGGGTTCAGGTAGCCAAGATTTAAACGGGCGCAATCCTCGGGCGAGACCTGGCTGGCCAAAATTACGTGCACATTGGCCTTTTCCAGGCTATTTTCCATCACACCGGAACCACGCACATGCGTACTGTGCGCCAAAACACCCAGAGGGACATGCTTGAAGTGCTCCCAATTCTGTAAAAAATACGGCAGAATGTGATAACCAACCTCATAGATGTACTTGCCGTGTACATGGCTGACAACGTCCAGGTGCGGGGCGTATATGACGATCTCGCCGCCGACTGCCACGGCTGGTTCCAGTTTATACATGGCTTTGGCTGCGGTCCACAACTCGTCGTACATGGCGGGAGCCCAGGAGAGGACACGCTTGAACGGAGTATCCACCCAACGGATGTGCCGCTGCGCTGAGAGGTCAGCCGCTGCGCTCCAGGCGTCGAAAACGTCGCCGACGACCAGACCCGCCAGGTCATGACCCTCGACGATCAAGGCTGCCAGCGTCACCGGGGTCTTCAGGCGGCGGGCAGCGGCATGGATCATGGCGCGGACCGGCGTGTCTTTGATGCCAATGGTACCGACCACGCCAGCCAGGGCTCCCAGCCAGTGGGTGGCATTGATCATGTCCGGGCCGGAGATACCGGGGAACAAATACTTGGCTCCGCCGGAGTAACCTACCACCTCATGCGGGAAGGTCGGACCCATGATCAAAATGTGATCGTATTCCAGCACCAGCTTATTGATGCGAATGACCACTTCCTCCGGCAGCGATGGATGCCAGCTTGCACCGGCAATCTGCCGGATCTCATCTTTGTCCATGGTGCCGAGCGAGGTGAGCATGTCTGGGTCATTCCAGGCATGGTTGAGCAGACCGATATTTCGATACCTTCCGCCGCGCTCGTCCGCATCAATTCCGAGGATTTGCATAATGTGCTGCTCGGTCATGGCGGGATGGGTGCCAAGGGCGATCATGAAGTCCAACTGGCGTGCGTCGTGCAGCAAATCGACCACCATACGGAACAGCATCGGCAGCGGCAGCGAGCGGGTGTGATCCGGAATCAGCGCCAGCACTTTTTGGCCGTGAAATTTGCCTGCCAGTCCCTGCGCGAGAGTCTGATAGACGGCATTTTCATCCAATAAACCGTCAGGGGCGTAATTTTGCGAATAAATCATAGGTGATTCCCTCTGCCTGAAAGGTTCCGGATTTAGACACCGCTGTAGGCTGAGAAACCGCCGTCGACTGGAACTACGATGCCGGTCACAAATGACGAGGCTGGCGAGAGCAGCCACAGCACCGTGCCGTTTAAATCCTCCGGGCTGCCGAAACGCGCCATAGGGGTGTGATCGAGCACTTTTTTACCGCGCGCTGTCAGTTCACCGGTAGCCTGTTCGGTCATCAAGAAGCGGTTCTGGTCGGTAAGGAAGAAACCGGGCGCAATGGCGTTGACCCGGATTTTAGGCGAGTATTCCTGTGCCATATGCACAGCCAGCCATTGGGTAAAGTTGCTGACACCGGCTTTGGCAGCTGAATAGGCCGGGATGCGCGTCAGCGGGCGGAAGGCGTTCATCGAGGAGACGTTGAGGATTACACCCTGGCCGCGTTCGACCATGTGCTTGCCAATGATCTGTGAAGGGACGATGGTACCGAGCAGATTAAGGTCAAATACCCAGCGGATGGCGCCCTCGTCCAGGTCGAAGAAGGATTTGTCAGCGGAGGTGGTGGCATCCGGTTTGTTGCCGCCGGCAGCGTTGATCAAACCGTCGATCTGGCCAAATTCAGCGATTACGAAATCTACAGCAGCTTGGATGGAGCCTTTGTCCAGCACGTTGCCTTGCACGGCGATGGCTCTCCCGCCGCCTGGTAGGGAAAAAAGAGTTTCCGCCATTTTCTGCGCGGCTGGCAGGTTGAAATCCAAAATGGCGACGTTGGCACCGCAGGCTACCAAATCTTTGGCCATTTCCCCGCCTAAAATGCCAGCCCCGCCGGTGATGACAATGCTCTGTCCGCTGAAATCATAGGCTTTGATGAAATCTGCATTCATTATTCGCTCTCCTTGAGATTGATGTTGCCCCGCCGTCTAATTGGTGATTGTAATGCGAAGTGCTGGTTGACAACCACAGTAGTTTATTGCTAAAATAGGAGG
>DATMXL010000310.1:0-16343 GCA_035561555.1 Bellilinea sp. | reverse complement strand
ATTCAAAACCAACCTTGTGATAAAGTGCCAGCGATGCATGGTTATCATCTTGTGTATTGATGGTGATTTGCCATAGGCGTTCAGAGCGGCAGCGCTGTACCAGATCATGCAGCAGGGTCGTTCCAACATTCCTTCCCTGCAATCCAGGTTTGACTGCCAGACGTGCCAGATGAGCGGCGAACATGTTGACGGTGGAGATCTGAAATCCCACAATCCCTTCGTCCCACTCGGCGATGGTTGCGATCCCTGCCTGTTCGTACGATTGCTCCACCTGGGTGAGCGAATTCTGCCAGATGGGCTCGAAGGCTTCCTGGTCAATGGCAGCTACAACGGGTAAATCATCCGGTTCCATAAGGCGCACGAACAATTCGGGGTTCGGCTTCAGATTCGGTGAGTCGACCTCAACTTCTCGTTCTAATCCCACAATATCCTGATGATGCTCGAACCCACTGCGGCGCAGGATGCTGGAAAACCAGTCGCTGAACGCCAGCGAAGCGATGATCGTCCGTGGCTCCAGCGCCGGGTCTTCCAAACACCGATTAAACAATTGTTCCCATACGTTCATGGGATTTACCCCGGCTGCACAGGCGAATAAGCGCACCCAGGCAATCCCCGGTGGATCCGGGGGCAGCGCCAGGGCGGCGCCAATCAGTTCGTTATCCTCTGCCAGCCAAAAAGGTTGTTTCCCCAGCCACTCGATGGGCGGGCGCCAATCCAGGTGACGATGCAGACGTGGGCTGGCAGCCAAAAAGTTGGACAGTCGGGATAAATCCGGTGTATTCGCCTGGCGTAAGAGGAGCGGGGAGCGCATAAGATCTTGACCCAACTCTTAGTTCAGTGGAATGATCGTCACCGCGTACCCATCATTTTGTGTACAGTGCTCATCAAGGTTTTAATCAATGATTCGCGCCAGGTCAGCTTCTTTTTAGATTGCAAAGCGGCGTCCATCGCAAACAAGGAGTCGACTTTTTTCCCGCGTTTCATCTGCAATACTGAAATCTCACGCAGCACATACGAACGCATCTCATCATTGCCGACTTGCTTGAAGAGATCTGCACTCAATTGATATTTTTCCAACGCTTCGTCATATCGCTGCAGATCAACCAAGGCCGCAGCAATATTTCCCAGAGCAATCGCTTGCCGCTGCAGATCGCGCAGCTCTGCAAAAACCAATTCAGTGCCATTCGCCTGGACCAAGGCCTCGGCCGCATTTCCCGCCTTCAACAAAGCCACTGATAGGTTGTTGCGTGCTTCAGAATGAGCCGCCGGTTGAGACGCAGGGTTGATCAACCCTTTGACCTGTAGATATATTCGGACTGCTTCCGGAAAATTCTTGCGCTCGAAGGCAGTCTGTGCAGCCTGGTTTAGCGAATTGACTTTTGAGGATGTCAGCATGATCGACCAGTTTATTTACAGTCTAGTAAGTAATTTCCAGCAGACCTTCAGCCACCCCGCGTAACTTATCGACGGACAGATCCGAAAGTCGCATGGCGAGTTCCAGGTACGGCAGGTTGACCGGCTGGCTGACGAAAGATCGAACTTCAGGCGGCAGATCCAGGATGGTGCGAACAGCTGCCTTATCAGACCGCCACTTCCCGATCATACCGCGCTGATCGAAGAGGTCGTCGTTTCGAATATCCAACACGCCTGCCAGAAGCTCCAGGTCAGGGATCGGAATGGCTTCTTGTCCCATCTCGTATTTCTGAATTTTTTCGATGGGGATGTTGGTTTTTAAAGCTAACTCAGACATGGACAGATTATGTGTAGTTCGTGACATGCGCAGGCGGGTCCCAATGATGCGCTGGCGCAAGTCTTTGAGTTGAGCCGGTTGCTCGACGGGATCTTGCGGGGTTAAAGTGGACATGGTCTGATTACCCCAGAAGTGCTCCAGAGGTACGTCCAGGTAAAAAGCCAATGCCTCTAATTGCGGCAGCGTCGGAGCACTTTCACCGGCTTCTATTCGCTGGTATTCTTCTACTGGCAGTCCCATAGCTTTGGCGCACAGTTCCACTTTGCGCGATCGGCTGAGACGCGCATCATAGATCAATAATCCCAATTTTCGTGTACGGACTCGGATTTGTTGTTGATAAGTGGCCATATGGTCCTTCCCCTGTCAGTAAGTTCAACGATAGCTGTAGTGAATTATAGCATTGACCATTTTCCGCATTGATGTCACTGTGCTTGTACTTAACGCCAACGCGGCTGGTTATGTGACAACATGGCGCCGATATTGGCCCCAAAAACCTCAGGTCCCAGTTTGAAACCAGCGGCTTCGATGCGCGGATAGAATAGAGGCCGGATTCCGGTTGGCTTGAGTTCGCCCGTGACCATGCCATTTTCATCGACGCCGGTTGCCTGGAATTTAAAGATATCGGTCATGACTATGGTGTCGCCTTCCATGCCAGCAATTTCGGTGATGGATGTGATCTTGCGGGATCCATCTTTCAGGCGCGACTGCTGGATGATCAGATCCACCGCTGCGGAGGCCTGCTCACGGATGACGCGCAAAGGTAAATCCATACCAGACATCAACACCAATGTCTCAAGCCGCGAGAGCGCATCGCGGGGTGAGTTGGCATGCAGCGTGGTCAACGACCCATCGTGACCGGTATTCATTGCCTGCAGCATATCCAACGCTTCGCCGCCCCGCACTTCACCGACCACAATCCGGTCGGGTCGCATACGCAGCGAGTTCCGCACCAGGTCGCGAATGGTTACTGCACCCTTGCCATCGGAATTAGGGGTTTTGGTTTCCATGCGAACAACGTGGTCTTGTTGCAGCTTTAATTCGGCAGCATCTTCAATGGTAACGATCCGCTCGGTTGGGCTGATAAAGCCGGAAAGAATATTTAGCAGGGTGGTTTTACCGGATCCAGTACCGCCTGAAATGATAATATTCAAGCGAGACAACACGCAGATCCGCATGAACTCAGCCATATTTTCCGTAACAGTACCAAGATTGATGTACTGCTCCATCGTCAGCTTATCTTTCTGGAACTTACGAATGGTAATGGTTGGACCGTCAATGGCTACAGGTGGTATCACAGCATTGACACGCGAACCGTCTGGCAGGCGGGCATCGACGGTGGGACTGTCGGCATCGATGCGGCGACCTAATGGCATGATGATCTTGTCTATAGTGCGCAGGACCGCGTCGTCATTGGGAAAGGTGATATCTGTCTTGATAATCTTTCCCTTGCGCTCAATGTACACTTTTTCGTGTCCATTGACCATGACTTCAGAGATGTCGGGATCGTCGAGTAGAGGCTGCAGCGGTCCAAATCCAAGCAATTCATCCAAAATTTCCCGGGTGACCTGGTCTTTTAGCGGGGTTGGGAAGTTGTATTTAAGATCGGTAAATGCCTTTTGAATCATGAGAATGATCGCACCCTTGCGATCATCACCCAGGGGAGTACTCTCCAACTCGCGCGAGATGGTTCCAAGCAGATGAGTCTTAAGATTCTGCAGGTTAATGGCTCTAGGTTGCGACGGTAAAGGTGTTGCCATTAATTCTCCCTCATTGCACTTTCCAAATCGTCCTCGGGGATAACCCATACGATTTGATTGCGGTTGACAGCCATGAAATTGGTCTTGAATAATTGCGTATTACCCGTAAGATCGAAAACGACAGCATCCGTCACCGCGAGAAAATTAACCGCGGTATCCAGTTCGTCCTTCAACCGTTCCCCGATCCGTACATGTATATAGCCATGAATGCGGTGAAAAGCAGTTTGTAAAATAACTTTAATGGGCGACTTGGTAATCACCTGGGTATAAATTTTCCCCTTGTCATCAAATGGCTCAAGCATGTTGGTTCACAATCCTTTCTCATCTGATGATACACCCTCAGAAGCCGGCATCATATAGCCCAGACCCGATCGGGTTACGATATGCTGCGGGTTGTGTGGATCATCCTCTAGTTTTTGGCGCAACCGGGCGATGGATACCCACAAGATTTCTTTATCCTCCCGATAGGACTCGCCCCAAACAGCAGAAAGTAATTCCTCGGCTGCCAGAATTCGCCCGGAGTGCTGAGCGAATTGAATTAACAGGCGGTACTCCGTGGCGGAAAGATAAACTGGATGGTCGCTTTTCCAAACTTCAGCCCGGGCAAAGTCGATCCGCAAATTTAAATGAGAAAAATAACGTTTGTGAATGATTTGGGAGGTGGTTTTAGCGCGGCGTAAGACGGCACGCACCCGCGCTACCAGCTCGGTGGCTGAGAATGGCTTGAGCACATAATCATCAGCCCCAACGTTGAGTCCGTGTACCCTGTCTTGTTCTTCACCCCGTGCCGTCAGCATAATGACTGGAACGTCCGAAAACTGGCGAATCCGTTCACAAGTTTCGAAGCCGTCCAGTTTTGGCATGGCGACATCCAACATAACCAGGTCCGGGTGCCGGCTGGAGACCATCTCGAGCGCCTCTTCGCCATCTTTGGCAGCACTGACTTCATACCCCTCGGTCTCCAAATTTACTTTGAGCAGGTGACGGTACAACTGCTCATCATCAACCACCAAAATTCGAGCACTCATGATTCATCCCTCCTGAGTAAAAACCAAAATTAGAGCCGATCCGGCAAGAAAATTCGGAAGGTAGCGCCTTCACCAACGCGCGATCGCAGGTCAATCGTACCATTATGAGCTTGAACAATCTGCTTGCAGATAAACAACCCCAATCCCGAGCCATGGACACTGGATCCTGACTCAGGAACGCGGAAAAAGCGGTCGAATATTTTAGCCTGATATTTTTCCGGGATACCCGGACCGTGATCGCTGACCTCGGTAATGACACCATTCGGCGCGCTGTAGATTTTGACCATCACCGGAGAGTCGGGTGCATACTTAACCGCATTGTTGATGAGATTTTCCAGGATTTGCGCCAGGCGCCGCGGGTCGGCTTGAATATTTTTTATGGGTTCTTCCACATCCGCCTCGACGACCAGCGCAGGATGGTGCAGTCGAGACCGTAAAATAACATCTTTGATCAAGGCATCCAGCCGCACCACCTGAAAATCCATCATGATTTGACCGGATTGCAGCTTGGCGGAATCTAACAGGTTGCTCAGTAAATCCTGTAAACGGTCGGTTTCCTGGTCGATAATGGTCAGGAACTCCAGTTTGGTTTGTTCGTCCCAGCTGGCATCGGTTCGCAGCAAGGTAGTTGTGTAGCCTTTAATAAAGCCGAGCGGGGTGCGTAATTCATGGGAGAGGGTCGAGATGAAATCTTCCTGCACTTGAAACGTGCGGTATTGGAATTCCAGCCGGCGATTTTCGCTTTTCAAATTTTCACGTGCCGCCACCACCGCCAATTGATCAGCGAGAAATTCCGCAAAAGCGATTTGTTCCGGTGTGTATTGCGGACTGCCAAAGCGGATGAAAATGATGGCTCCCAAAGTCTCGGTCTGGCTGATCAGAGGTACACCCAGGGTGTGCGGCCGGCGCAGTCGATCGGTTTCGTCCGGATCTTGCGGTTCTTGCAAAATAGACTGCCGGCTCTCGATTACCTGGCTGCCAATAATTTCACCCCAGGCTACATCTGCTTCGGCTGACTTGCCGCGTCCCGTGGCTCGTGCGTAGGCTACATCTAGGTTTAGCGTCATTGGGTCAATCAGAAATACGACCACATTGTCGAAAATGAAATAGGGACGGATCACCGGCACCAGCGCATCCAATGCGCCGTGCAAATTGTCAACGCCGCTCAAGATCTTATTGATCAGATAGAGGAAATTTGTGTCGACAGGTGGGAATACTCTGGTGGGAGCCGGAATTGTGGTCATCGGATGTTTCCTTCCAAAACTTTCTTCAACTCGAACGAAAACTGACTGCCTCTGCCTAATTCGGAAATGACCTGAATGTTTGAATCATGTGCCTCGACAATTTTCTGTGCCAACGAAAGTCCCAGTCCGGTACCGCCGTATTTTCGGGTCGACGTACTGTCCAATTGGTGAAACGGCTCGAATATTTCCCGCAGGCGGTTGGGGGGGATACCGATGCCGCTATCGCTAACCTTGACGCTCACATGCAATTCGTCAGCGATCAACGCCAGGGTGATGGCGCCGCCGGACGGGGTGAATTTAACAGCATTGTCGATGAATTGATAGACCACCCAGCCAATCTTTTCCCGGTCGGCGTATACCAGCGCCTTGTCCTCCAGCGCATTAAAAACCAGTTGCAACTTTTGATCCTGGGCTTTAGGCAGCATCTGTTCGAACACCTCAGAACCCAGAGTATTCAGGTCAATAGCATCCAGCATCACTGGCATCTCAGTTTTTTCTGAAGTTGCAAACAGGATCAAATCTTCAATCAATCGGCCGAGTCGGTCAGCTGCTTTGGCCATCGTATCCAGCGAATCCTTTTGAGCTTTCGTCAGTGGTCCTAAATCGCCACCTTGAACCAGTTCAAGGTAACCCTTCAAATGGGTGAGCGGGGTGCGCAGCTCATGGGATATATTGGCCACAAAATTGCTTTTAAGCTGGTTCAGCTCGGAAAGGCGGACTAACGCTCGTTCCAACTCGTTGGTGCGCTGCTGAACCCGTAACTCAAGTTGGCGGTTGTTTTCTTTAAGCGCAAACCGCAGCTGCAGGACTTGTTCGGTAATGGCCTGGTCGAGCACGCTGCGTTCCAGAATCCCCATCTCAACCAGCAGTTGTCCGATCAGCGGTGCCGTGGTCTGGGTCTTTCGCATGGCAGCTTGCTGCTGCAGTGCTTTCGTCAGCTGTTCCGGCGTGATGAGACCGCGCTCGATCAGGTAGTCGCCCAGGCGTGGTACAAGGACTTCGGGGGTGAGGGATTGACTGTTATCCATGGTATCCAGCGTGTCAAACGCCGTAAACCCATTCGCCGTTCACCATGACCCGTTCTGGCTGGATGGTGAATAAATTTTCTGGATCCATGGTAAATGGATCGCTCGGCAGGACGATCAGGTCAGCCAGGTAGCCGGGTGCCAGCCTTCCCAAACGATTTTCCCAACCAGCCGCGTAGGCAGGATGAATGGTGTAACTTTCCAGCGCCTGTTGCAGGTTGAGCCGTTCCAGGGGATACCATCCGTCTGCGGACGGGTATCCCGAGTGCCGCTGCCGGGTGACCGCGGCATGCAGTCCCCAAAACGGGTTGGGTGATTCGACCGGCGCATCGGAGCCAAACACCAAGCGGGTCCCGTTTGCCAACAGCGTATTAAATGCATAGGCATAGCGTGACCGCGCTCCCCAATGGCGGTCGGCAGTGTCCATGTCGGATGTAGTATGGATCGGTTGCATGGATGCGATGATGCCATTCTCTGCCAGTAATTGCAGATGATCTGGATGTAAAACCTGCACGTGTTCGATGCGGTGCCGCAGTTGAAGCCGCCCTGTGCGCTTTTCCAAATCCCGGAGTTGGATATAGGCTTTGATCACTTCGTGATTGGCGCGGTCGCCTATCGCATGAGTTGCAAGGCTTATGCCGCTTTGCGCCGCCAATTGCCCGTGCTCCAGGATCTGCTCAGCATCCAGGAATAACAGGCCGGAATTACCCGGCTCATTCTCGTAAGGCTGCAGCATGGCAGCGGTCTGCGGTCCGAGCGCACCGTCGGCGAACAACTTCACCGAGCCAATCCGCAAAAAAGCGCTGCCGAAACCGGACCGTAATCCAAGGTGAACGGCGTGTTCCAATTCTTCCAACGGAATGCTTTTGACCGTTCGCAGTTTGAGGCTGCCAGAGGCATCCAGCATCTGCAAGGCTTGAAAACAGGTGCTTCGGTCAAAATCGTGAACACCTGTCAAGCCCATACCCCACAGGACCGGTAATGCCGCTTTGATGGCAATGGCGACCTCGTCCGCTGTGGCTGCTGGGATGACATCTTCCACCAACTCCATGGCCGACTCAAATAAGATGCCGGTTGGGTTGCCAGCCAAGTCGTGTTGGATGACCCCATCCTGCGGGTTGGGAGTCTGGCTGGTAATGCCTGCCAACCGCAGCGCCGCGCTGTTTGCCCAGCTGGAGTGCAGCGATTTGGAGGTCAGATAAACCGGTTTATCCGGTGCGATCTCGTCGAGTAATGCAGCGCTGCCAAACCCTTCAGGCCAGGAATTCTGGTTCCAGCCGTGCCCGCGGACCCACTCACCGGCGGGTGTTTTCAATACAGCAGCTCCCACGCGGCGCAGGCATTCGGCGCGTGTGTCAGTCTCGCAGTCAACGAATTTTAGACCCAGCGCGTAGTGTTGCAAATGGAGGTGTGAATCGGTCAACCCAGGCCAGACGGTTTTTCCGTGCAGGTCAATCAGCTGCGTGTTGCGAGAAGCCAGGGAGAGTACATCTTCCTGGCGGCCGGCTGCCCGAATCTTACCGTCCACAATGGCGATGGCTGAAGCTTTTGGTTGGTTATCCCAAAGGGTGGTGGCGTTGATGTTATGCAGAATGAGCATGGATTAGTCCCGCAGTATTTGAGAAATGAGGCCGTCGAGTTCTTCATCGGAATAATAATGGATGACCAGGGTGCCGCCTTTTTTACCGTGCCGCAAAGTTACGCGCGTCCCCAGACTGTCGCGCAGGCGCGCTTCCAGGGATTTAATTTCCGGAGATGGTTCCGCACGTTGGACCGGCGCAGCCCGCTCCCCGCTGTAGCGGCGAACCAATTCCTCGGTTTGGCGCACGCTCAGGTCATTGGCAAGTATATTTTGCAGCACAGCTGCCTGCGCCTGCGGTGAGTTTAAGCCCAACAATGCGCGTGCATGACCTTCGCTGATTTTGCCTTCCACCAGCGCAATTCGTACCGCGTCTGGCAGGCGCAGCAAACGAAGGGTGTTGGTAACAGTGGTACGGCTTTTACCCACCCGTTCAGCGATCTCGTCATGCGAAAGTTTAAATTCCTCAGCCAGCTGCCGATAAGCTTCAGCAGTATCCAGCGGCGCCAGGTCAGCGCGCTGCAAGTTTTCGATCAATGCCATTTCCAAGCGCTGCTGATCCGTCGCCTGGCGGACAATCGCCGGCACAGCGGTCATACCTACCAGTCTGGCAGCTCGCCAGCGCCGTTCACCGGCAATCAGAATATACTGATCTGGTTTATCGCCCAGGCTAACGATCAACGGTTGCAGGATGCCGTGTTCTCGGATCGAGGCGGCCAATTCCGCCAGGCTCTCTTGTTCCATTGCCTGCCGCGGCTGCGCCGGATTGGGTAGAATCTGGTCAATTCCCACGAACAATGTTCCGGTTTCAGACGCACTTACTTCCCCATCCGTCCCATTCGGGATTAATGCGCCCAACCCTTTACCCAAACCGCTTTTTCTTGCCATTATTATCCGCCTTCTTGATCCATGATCGGAACGTGCACGCCGTCGCCTTCCAAAATTTCCCGCGCCAGGGTTTCATAGGCTTTTGCGGCTGACGAATCCGGCGCAAATATCGAAATCGGCATGCCAAACGAAGGGGCCTCAGCCAGTCTTACGCTGCGTGGAATGATCGTCTGAAACACCTGGGAAGGAAAGAATTTGCGCACCTCATTAACCACATCCAATGCCAGGCGCGTACGGCTGTCATACATGGTCATCACCACGCCGCGGATGGTCAAATCGGGGTAGAGTGATGTACGCACGCGTTGAATGGTCTGCGCCAGTTGACCCAGCCCCTCGAGCGCCAGGTATTCGCACTGCACCGGAATCACCACGCCGTTTTTGGCAGCTGCCAACCCATTGACAGTCAACAGTGATAGGGATGGCGGACAGTCGATCAAGACATAATCGTACCGTCCGGTGGTGCCCTCAAGTGCTTTTGCCAGGCGGTGCTCGCGGTGTTCCAACTCGATCAGTTCGATCTCCGCCCCGGCTAAGGCTGGTGAAGATGGCAGCACTGATAATTTATAGGTTGGGTTGTGTAAAATGGTGGGTCCAACCGGCTGCCCGCCGATCAAAACCTCGTACATTCCGGATTTAACACTGCGTTTGTCGATGCCTAAGGATGAAGTGGCGTTGGCCTGTGGATCCAGATCGACCAGCAGCACGCGCTGGCCCAGTTGTCCCAGGTAGGCTCCCAGGGATATTGCTGAGGTTGTTTTTCCGACCCCGCCTTTTTGGTTGACAAACGCATAAATTTTGGTCATAAATTCCAGATTACGGGAGAATGGTAATTAATCCAGCTTTCACTTCGTCTTCGGTGGGAATACCCTCAATCCCGCGGCGGGACACACTGACAGATGCCAGCTGGGTGCCGAACCGCGCTGCTTCCCACGGGTCGCGGGTTTGCTGCATCCGGGAAAAGAAGGCGGCGGCAAAAATATCGCCGGCACCGACTGGGTCAACTTCTTCCATGGGTGGCGGTCGAAAGTAGCGCACATCGCCATTCCAATATAAGCGCGCGCCAGCCAAACCTTCGGTAACCACCAGAACGCGGATCGAAGACACCATCTCTTCGACGATGCTCTCGTCACCGCGCACATCTTCGATGCTGAAGACCACTGCCTGTGCTGATTCAAGCACATAGCGCGCCTCCGGCCAGTCAGTGTAATGCACCAGACCGTCAGAATTGAAGCTGCGCATCCAGCCCTGGGGAGTCAACCCGACCAGCGAATTGGGAAAGGCGCGCGCCAGTTTTGGGTCGACTTCCTGCATGATCGGTCCAAGATGGACGATAGGAGTGTTGCGCCAAATCTCCGGGACGGCGGACAGGTCTAACCGAGCCGCTGGGTGATAGGCGTATTGGATGCGGCCGGCAGGCGTGTATATATTTTTGAAGGTGGTTGTGGTTTCCGAAATCACTGATGAAACCTGAATGCGCGGTCGTTTTGGCAGTTCCAGATCGGCACCAAAAGATGTAACGATGCCGACTCTCAACCCAAGCGCAGCGGCGGTAAGCGCAGAATAGGTAGCCGTACCGCCCAGGGAAAACCCGGTGGGGGTAATGTCTTTGGTAATATGGCCAATCAATAAATAATCAACCGGTTCTAGTGCAACAGAATTCAACATAAATCCAGTAAACCTTTAGCGCCGGAGCGATTATGCACCTGGCAGTGGAGTATCGGGTTGGTGTTTTTCTTCCCCGGCAGGGGGGATCATGATCCATTCAGCGTCAGCACCTTCGGCTTCATCGGAGCTGCCCTCTGACCTTGGCTCATCCAGCGGCAGGTCGCTGAAGGCATCCGTTTCGGTAACGTTTTCCAGCCGAACGCCGGGCACCGTGGTCGCACAGTAAGGGCATAAATTCCACGGCAGGTCCATGAGCCGGCTGCAGTTGGGACAGCGCTTCTTGAGTAGAGTGTGGCAGGATGGGCATACCATCCAATCCGGTTGGATGCGACGGTTGCAGCCAGGGCACAGCGCGGCATCCTCGATATTTTGCAGTAGAGCTTCTTCTTCCAGGGTACGCTGGTATTCTTCTTCAATGGTCGTTGAGGGGCGCAAAATCAGATAAATCAGGAATCCAGGTAGGAATAATATAAGGACGATCAAAACTGCCAGGATGCGCGTAAGTGGATCTCGTGCGCGACGACGAACATCGCGAAAAGTCCAAATAACCAGGCTCAGCCATAAGGCAGCGATAAACCCCGCGGCGATGGCGGTTGCAACCATGGTAATGTCACCGAGCGAGGTTGATCCAAAATTCATGCTGGCTCCAATGCCAGAATTATAGCATGGTTAGGCGGCAGCGGCTTTTCCAAGACCCAGCGCCTTGCGCAGAATGACAGCCTTTGCTATAGTTTTCCGGTACCCCCATGCAGCTATTTTGACATTGTCCATTGGAGACTCACGAATGAAAGAATCATCTGCATCGTATCGAATTTCCGACCTGGATGTGACCGACCGCCCGCGGGAACGCCTGGCTGAAGTGGGCCCTGAGAATCTAAAAACGGAAGAGTTGTTGGCGATTTTGTTACGGGTAGGCGTCAGCGGGGAAAATGCTGTTCAGATGGCGCAGCGCCTGCTGCTCGATATGAAAGGTTTGAATGGACTGCAAAAAGCCAGCTTCGTGGAGCTAGCGCAACAACACGGGCTGGGTATTGCCAAAGCGGCGCAGATTAAAGCTGCCATTGAGTTGGGACGCCGCCTGGTACGTGAAAATCCCGATCAGCCGGTGTATTTGAATAAGCCGCAGGCTGCCGCTGATTTGGTCCAATTTGAAATGGCTGCTTTCACCCAGGAACATTTATGGGTGCTCTTAGCGGATACTCGCAATCGCTGGATATCCACCGAAAAGATTTATAAAGGCTCGCTTAATGCCTCGACCGTACGCATTGGTGAACTGTTCAAACCTGCCATTTTGCGTAATGCCGCGTCGATTTTGTTGGTACACAATCACCCCAGCGGCGATCCGTCACCCTCACCGGAAGATATCGCGCTCACCCGAGCCGTGGTGCAGGTGGGCAAGCTTTTGGACATCGAGGTCCTTGATCACATTGTTATCGGCACACACCAGAACTATGTATCGTTCAAGGCGCGCGGCTTGGGGTTTGGCTAGGGTCGTTCGTCAGTTGCTGCTTCGAGGTGGAATCGGTGCAGAATGCGGTGTGCCGCCGGCGCGAGAATAATTCCTGCCACCAAGATGACTACTATGCCGCTATACAGGGCATACAGACCGGCGAATAATTTGCCGCCATCACTCAGGAGGGGATTGACCTGTCCCATACCCCCTAACAACATGGCTGCATTCAGGAATGCATCGATCCAACTAAACCCTTCCAGGGTGCGGTATCCCAGCATGCCGATCAATAGGGACACTACAATGATGCCGAAGGCCAGAATGCCGCTGTTGGCAACCCGCCTGAGGAACTGATTCATGGGTATGAGCGGCTGTGAGCGGTGTTCAAATTCCGGGAGGATGCGTTTCATGGACCACCTTTATTATGCATTTTCACAATTATATATAGTTCCAACGCGTGCAAGGCTTTATTGACAAAAAAATCGGTTCAGTTTATACTTTCGCTCGCCGGCGAGGTAGCTCAGTGGTAGAGCAGGGGACTCATAAGCGCGACCAGGGGGTAACGTTCCCGAGATAGCCGAAGATATAGCACCTGTGACGGGTATTATAGGCGTTCTTCCCTATATGTGGCGGCAAGGAGAATACCCGAAAATGGCCAAGCCGCAAACAAGAGCAGGGGACTATTCTGTTAAGTATGACCAGGATAGTGATTTTCTCATCTGGATCGAAGCCTTTTTGATGGATCGAAAGGCTCAACGTGTCGCAACCGGGACAATCAAATTCTATAAGAACCAGTTAAAGCGATTAGTCGAATACTGCGACAGCCAGGCAATCACACAGATCACCCAATTTGACGGCAACGCCCTCCGCGGGTTCATTTTATGGCTCGATGAACGCGGTAACAATCCGGGCGGACAACATGCAGCATACCGGACGGTACGCACATTCCTCCGGTGGTGGGCTGATGAAACCCTGCCTGAAGGTTGGCGCGATCCTACACGGCGAGTGAAGCCCCCAAGAGTGGGAACGCAGCCCCTTGACCCGGTATCCTTGCAGGACGTGAAAGCTCTGATAGATGCCTGCTCAAAGGATACATGGTTTGGCGACAGGGATCGCGCAATATTCTATACCTTGATTGATACCGGGATCAGGGCAAACGAACTTCTCTCAACCGATCTGCAGGATTACAACCCGATCACTGGTGAAATGCTGATCAGGCAGGGCAAGGGGCGCAAACCCCGGACGGTCTACCTGGAGCACAAAGCGCGTCAGGCCGTGCGGGTGTATCTCAGAAGTCGCGAGGGCAATCACCCCGCATTATGGCTCAAACAATTCGGCGGTCGTCTGCAATACTCAGGGCTGCGGCAGATGGTAAGGCGGCGGTCGATGGATGCGGGAATCCCTGAACCGCCCATTCACGCTTTCAGGCGGGCATTTGCCTTGACCATGCTCAGGAATGGGGTGGACGTATTCACCATTCAACGGCTCATGGGTCACGCTGATCTATCAGTGTTACGGAGATACCTGGCACAGACCGGCGAGGATCTGAAGGCGGCACACCACAAGGCAAGCCCGGCTGAAATGCTATAAGATCGGGATGATCAACCCTGGTGGCAATCACGAGAGCGGCCAGGACAACTGCCAGGAAAGTGATCAATAATGCAGCGATATTGCGCTTCATTGCCTATTTTCCCTCAATTATCGGGTACAACCGTTATCCAATCGAGCATGATAATACCCATCACAGATAGAATTTAGGCGTGAAAAGTAGTCAACCTTTCTAAAGACGCTGCATATTTTGAACCATTATTATTTTGGTTGTCTTGCCTTTGTATTATCTAATCCATCGAGAAAACTGTGTAAGAACCTGGTTGCATCGAAAAGCAATTTTCTCCATTCATCATAGTTCATCTCATCGTACTTGGCAGGTGAAAGATCGTCTGATAAACTACGCCATTGGGTATCCCATTCTTTAACAATGGAATTGTCAAGTAGATCGGATTTCAACTGGTCACCTATAAGGATAATATCCCTTATTCCTTTGGCGTTTGGGGTTTTAGGACGAAGTTCTTTTAGTCTTCCAATTACCAATTCTATACAACTGCGAATTGGAATCAATGATGTGATCGCCGGATTGGTATTTGAAATGGGACGCTCGAATGCAGTATGGGCTGTCGTAAACAGTTCAAGTGGCGACTTGTCATTGTGAGCCCCAACATCGAATCCCCACTTGATTAGTAACTGACTTGTTTCTTCTTTTAGTTCGGGGCGAGAGACGCGGGAATTAAAGAGGTTAATATTTTCGACAACCAACTGGAATTGTTCCACAGGAAACATTAATTCGGCCTCCCGCATAGAAGGCATAGCTCCACTATATGCTGTTGTAGCGGTGGCCAAAATTGTTCCGCCAGTCGAATCCATTATCAGGTTTTCATCCACACTCATTACGAAGCGTGATCTGACCTCATTTGAGTCAGCCAAAAGTTTTAACAATTCCGGTGGGTATTCAAATTTCGATAATACGGGGAGGGCATCGCGCATCGCCATTGCGTAAACACGATTAGTCTGATTCCGACTACTGACGGTTTTCACGAAATTATCTATTTCGTCAGAAATTGTTAAAGATTTGTTGAGCAGGTCTGAAAATTGCTTGTCTTCAGGTTTTTCAATAGGATCGCCATTGGGTGATTCTGTTTTCTCTGACATTTTTATCCCCTCACAATTATTTATTCCTGACCTAGAAATACTATACATAATATCGCAGAAAATAATCAACCCCATTTACTAAATTGGCAAACGTTAAGAACCTGTAAGGTGTTGACTTCTCATTCTATTTCCTGTAATATAGATTATAGGCAATAGAAAGATGGAGGAAAATTCTTGTGTTGACCGTGATCCAACCCCATGAAATAAAGCAATCGGGGGACGTTTCCCTGATGTTGGGCGAATGGTATGAAGCCCTCGATCTTCGGGTGCAGGCCGGCGAACTGGCTGCCAATTCAGGCGAGGCTTATAAAAGAGGTGTCGGAAAATTTATATCCTGGTGTGAGGTGGCAGGTATCGATAGTGTCTCAGCTGATGTACTCCGATCATGGAAAGCGGCTCTACTAAAATCAGGCAAACGTCCTGCCACTGTCAATGCATGGATGGCAGGGGTTAAGGCTCTGTTTGCCTGGGCGGTTGAGACGAAATCCCTCGCCTATAATCCAGCCGGAGGTGTCAAAGGTGCAACACGAAAAGGGCAGACTCGGAAACATGCGCGGGAAGCTTTGACAGATCAGGAAGTCCTGCGAGTCCTGGCTCAACCCGATACCACAACCCGACAGGGTAAACGAGACCTGGCTATTTTGGCAATGATGGCTTATGCAGGAGTACGGCAGGTAGAAATCAACCGGGCAGACCTGGGAGACCTTAGAACAGAGAGCGGCCGCCTCGTGCTGTATGTCACAGGCAAGGGACATGATACGGCCGATGATATTGTTGTCCTCGCGAACCCAAAGGCTGAGAACGCACTGCATGACTGGCTGGCTGTCCGTGGTAACCAGGGCGGGCCACTATTCACCAGCTTCTCGGATCGGTCGAGCGGCCAACGCCTGGGGCTGCGAGCCATTCGTGGAATTGTCAAGGACTACTACCAGGCTACGGGCGTTCACGGTAATAAGACGACCCACAGCCTGAGACATACTGCAATAAGCAAAGCGATCATGAAGGGTGCTCCGATACAGAAGGTGCAGAGCATGGCACGGCACAAAAGCATTGACACCACCATGATCTACTATCACGAACTTGACCGGCTCACAAATCCGGCTGAAGACTTTATTGATTACAACACTTAGGGTCGTGATGTATTATAGGGTATGGCGATCCACCACCCGATATTTACGCGCAGCCCGATACAAGTATGCGGATCGACCAACCATAAAGCCCACCTCAAAAAGGTGGGCTTCTAATTATAGG
>DATMXL010000309.1:0-14680 GCA_035561555.1 Bellilinea sp. | reverse complement strand
AGTTCGGGTCCAATCCAAGGCCTGGATCATCATTCTGGCAATTATCCTGTTGGTGGCGTTGGTCGCCGGAGGCATATTTTTACTGGCACGCGCTCCGGATGGGACGACAGCAAAAGTACGGGACATTTTCATAATTTTCATGGCCCTCGAATCGCTGGTACTGGGGGTTGGGTTAATCGTTTTGATTTTACAACTGGCAACCTTGATCAATTTGCTGCAAAATGAAATTAAACCCATCCTGGATACCACCAATGAGACGGTCAACCATTTACGTGGAACAACCCAGTTTCTTTCAAACAACCTGGTCGAACCAGTGTTGAAAATGAACGAATATCTGGCTGGGCTGAAAAAACTATTCGAAGTCTTCCGCCCTGGAAAACATTGAGCGAAAGAAGCCATCGGAACAATAGCCAATTGAAAGGAGAAACGAGACATGTCAGATCGAGATGAGTTTGGTGCGTTTTTAGTAGGTTTCGTTGTAGGCGGTTTAACTGGCGTTATTGCTGCCTTATTGCTAGCCCCGCAATCTGGTGAGGAGACCCGCGGAGTCATCAAAGAACGCGCGATTGAACTACGCGACAAAGCGTCCACCACTATGGGCGAGGTCTACACATCAGCTGAGGCCGCTACTGCCGACGCAGTGAAACGTGCAGAAGCCCTTTTGGCTCAGGCCAAGGAAACTGCGGCCGAATTATCGAAAAAAGGTGCTGTTGTCATTGAGGAACAAAAATCAAAGTTTAGCCGAATGGCCTCAAAAGATGACTCGGGCATTCTAGCCGAAGAGTAGTATATCAATTGTAACGAATTACGGCCGGCAAAACGCTGGCCGTTTTTTATTCATTAAGCAAACGCCTAACCAGTCATTTCCCTAAGAACTTCAGGGACGGAAGCCAGCACATCGCCAGCCAGTACACTGGCAGGGTGCCCAACCAAATCGATAGCTGACAACCCAGCCTGTGCGTGGATCCAGGCGCCGGCGATGGCAGCGTCCAGCGCGGTGACTCCCTGAGCCCGCAGCCCAACAATCAACCCGGCTAATACATCTCCTGTGCCGGCGCGGGCCAGAGCGGCTGTTGCCACCGGGATCACATACACCTGCCCGCCGGGATCAGCCACCACGGTCATAGCGCCTTTGAGAACCACAACCTGACCCCACTCAAGCGCATACCTACGTGCGATTGCCAGGCGGTCAGCCTGGATATCCCCTATCTCCAGACCGGTCAGCACACTCATCTCACCCGGATGAGGCGTCAGAATGGTATCTTTTGGCAGAAGCTGCGGCCAATCTTTGATCACGGACAGCAATTTGAGCCCATCGGCGTCGATCACCATTGGCGGCAGCGCGAGCGGCCGGGGTCGTTTTCCAGCCTGGTTGGATAAGAATCCCAGACCCTCATGTCTCGCTTCAGGTGAAGAACTGGACATCAGTCGGCGTATCAATTGACCGGTAGTGTGTTCTTGTCCCAGACCTGGACCTATTAACAAGGCAGACACACGCTCGAGATTGTCAAAAATGAGATCGGCAGCGTTCTCCGCGATCACACCCATTTCATGCGGTAACAGCAGCCAGGTGACTTCCGGCAGCAAGCCGGATAATATCGCGTGCAGCGGGCTAGGCACTGCTAGCCGCACCAATCCGGCGCCGATGCGGTAGGCTGCTTCGCCGGCCAGGGCAGCCGCACCGGTAAAATTGACCGATCCAGCCACCACCAGGGCGGTGCCAAAGGTGCCCTTATGGGCGTCTTTTGGCCGCGCTGGAAGTAAAGCTTTTACTTGCCAGCCAGAGACAACAAAGGAGCGAACCGTTTTAAGCACTGCCAGATTGTCGGGCAGACCCAGATCCACCACTCTTAAAGTGCCCACATAGTTGTGAGCCGGGAAGCGCAGTAAACCTTGTTTAACCTCGTCCAGACAGATTGTGAGTTCAGCGGGAATAACATGCGATGCAATTTCGCCAGTATCACAATCGACGCCAGATGGGCAATCCACCGCCACAATATGATGCGGCAGCCGGTAGTCCATCAATTTTTCGAACCAGGCAGCCAGCTCGAATTTGAGCGGCAGCTGGACACCGGTCCCCAGGACGCCATCCAGCAGGACGTCTGCTGAATTTAGCCAGGTTTCCAACTTGTCCCAATCCGCACTGGTTGCAACGGTCAACACCTCGCCTTTGGTCTTGACCACCCGTTCCAAATAAGGATCCTCGGCTGACCGGGGACGTACCAATACCGCCCGCGTACGCCAACCGGCTTTCGCCAGGTTTTCCAATGCGACCAGGGTATCTCCGCCATTATTGCCAGAACCGATCAAGCCGATCACCACGCCCGGGCTTCCGTGACTGTAGGTGGTGTCTACAATGCCAGCAATTCCATTACCGGCACGTTCCATCATTACGGCATAGCTGACGCCAGCTGCGTTGGCTTCTCGTTCAATTGCGTGCATTTCAGCAACGCTAACCAGTTTCATGGGTGATTGTAAATCCATGGGTTAATTATAGCTTCGGTTCAAAAATCCCCTGGCGATTTCGAGGTGGTTTCCATGCCGCATCGACCCCATACGGTATAATCACCGCATGCGTAAATGGCTCTACATTGCAGTTTTCACCTCTGGCCTGACGGGACTGGCAGTTGAAATGGCTGCCTCGCGCTTATTGGGGAATTACTTTGGCACCAGCAACCTCACCTGGGCAGCCATAATTGGTTTGATCCTGATTTACCTGACCGCGGGCTATTTTTTAGGCGGTTGGTGGGCTGATCGATCACCGCACTTTTCAACTTTTTTCACGATCCTGGCCTGGGGGGCGTTCACCATCGGACTGATCCCGGTCGCCGCTCAACCGGTGCTGCAAGCCGCCGCAGAAGCTTTTGACCAGCTACAGCTGGGAGCCTTGATCGGCTCATTTGTAGTGGTGATGGTGCTGTTTGTGATTCCCGTCACCCTGCTTGGCACAGCTTCGCCTTTTGCCATCCGCCTGGCACTGAGCGATTCGCGACAGGCTGGCAGCATCTCCGGGCGGATCTATGCAGTTTCAACCTTAGGCTCGTTTGGCGGCACTTTCCTGCCAGTGCTGCTGCTCATTCCGTGGATTGGCACATACCGCACCTTTCTGGCGATTGGCGGGCTGCTGCTGGTGGTGGCATTGCTCGGCCTGGGAGCGACATCTGGTTGGAAAAAGGTTCTGCCGCTGCTGTGGATGCCGCTGGTTATCGGCGGATTGGCAATTTTCGGCCTGCGTGGAGCGATGAAGAACACCAGCGACATGATTTACGAGAAGGACTCCCCTTACAACTACATCCAGGTGTTACAGGTTGGCGATACCCGCCTTTTGCGGCTGAATGACGGTCAAGGTGTTCATTCCTTTTACCACCCGACTGAATATTTTTACAACGGACCATGGGAACAGGTGCTGGTGGCGCCATTCTTCAACCCGGCGCCGGTGAAACCAGCCAGTGTGACCAGTCTGGCGATTGTCGGATTGGCTGCCGGCACCACAGCACGGCAAGCCAGCCTGGTATTTCCGAATATCCAGATGGAAGGGATCGAAATTGACCCGGACATCGTGGAGGTGGGCTATGAATATTTTGGCATGGAGCTGCCTAATTTGAACGTCACTGTACAGGACGGACGCTGGGCATTGAAAAACAACCCCAATCGATTTCAAATCATTAGCGTCGATGCCTACCGTCCGCCTTACATTCCTTGGCACATGACCACCACCGAGTTTTTTCAGGTAGTGCACGACCATTTGACAGATGACGGGGTGATGGTGATCAATGTTGGGCGCAGTCCGGAAGACCGGCGGCTGGTTGAGATCTTGAGCAGCACAATATTGACGGTATTCCCGAGTGTTCACATTATGGACCTGCCAGATTCATTCAACTCGATTCTATTTGCAACCGTGCAACCCACCGACTCGCATAATCTCAGCACCAATTATGCTGCGTTGTCGCAACAGGCCGATGTTCCCCCTGTTTTGATCCAGGCTATGGCATCTGCCATCGCCAATCTGCAACCGACGCCAGCTGCAGGCTACGCCTTCACCGATGACCGGGCGCCGATTGAGTGGATCACCAATGACATGATTCTGGATTTCTTTTTAGCCGGTAACGCGGAGACATTGCAATGAAGATACTCGTAAAAATTTTTCAGACCCTGATCACCATCGCTATCCCATTGGTGCTGATTCTCACAGGCTTGCGTGTGTTCTTCACCCCCCCGTTCGCCATCGTTGAGTACAACATGCCGGGCTTTCCGGAAGATCCTTACGGCTTCACTAAAGAAGAGCGCATTCACTGGGCTAATATTTCACTGAAGTACCTGAATAACGATGCTAGCATTGATTTTTTAGGCGATTTGCAATTTGCGGACGGGTCAGCAGTGTTCAACGAACGTGAATTGGGCCATATGGTAGATGTAAAAGTTTTTTTTAAGACCATGATGAATATCTGGCTGGGACTGGTGATTTTCGTGGTGTTGATGGGCGTGGTTGCCTGGAGGACACATGTGCTGCGCAAGTTCTGGTCAGCGGTATCCGCCGGCGGCTGGTTGACACTCGGCTTGCTCGGTCTAATTTTAGCCACCGTTTTCCTCAATTTCAGCGCCTTGTTCACCCTGTTTCACCAGCTATTCTTCGTTGGCGATACCTGGCTGTTTTATTTCTCCGACACTCTGATCCGCTTATTCCCGATGCGCTTATGGCAGGATCTGTTCATCGCCATTGGGGCATTGGCGATCCTTGGCGCGCTTTTTCTGGCGCTCAAAGGCCGTCAGTGGGCGAATAAATCAGTCTGAAACGGAAATCAAAAACAGCGCGGAAAATCCGCGCTGTTTTATATTAATCCTTCCGGGTTAGCGAACAGCTGCCGGGTTTTCGCGATCGACCGCCGGGTCAAAAATATGGAAGTTATCCATGTTGAGGACCATCTGCACCTTATCGCCGATGGCGAAGCGTGTGCGTGGATCAACGCGGGCTGTCAGGTTGTTCTTGCCATTGAGCAGGTACAGGAAGATTTCATTCCCCATCAACTCAGTCACATCCACGGTTGCTTCGATCGGTTCTGCATGGATATCAGTGGGAACGAACAGCGGGTTATGAATGTCTTCAGGACGGATTCCCATGATGACTTCGCGATCAGTGAGGTGTGCGTATCGCGCGACTTTATCGTCCGGAATTTTGATCATATTGGCATCCGTCTCGACAAACAACTTGCCGTCTGACTTGCGGATATGGGCGGGGAAGAAGTTCATCGAAGGTGAGCCAATGAAGCCTGCCACAAACAAGTTCGCAGGCTTGTCATAGAGGGCTTGAGGCGTATCCAGCTGCTGCAAAAGGCCTTTATTCATGACGGCGATGCGGGTTGCCATGGTCATGGCTTCCGTCTGGTCGTGCGTCACGTAAATGAAGGTGGTTTGCAGGGTCTGGTGCAGCTTGCTAATCTGAGCGCGGGTTTGGACGCGCAATTTGGCATCCAGGTTGGAGAGCGGTTCGTCGAACAGGAATACTTTCGGTTCCCGCACGATGGCGCGGCCAACCGCGACGCGTTGGCGCTGACCGCCGGACAGTTCACGCGGTTTTCGTTTGAGCAGCATTTCAATGCCGAGGATCTCGGCAGCTTGCTGCACCCGGCGCAGGATATCGGCCTTTGGCACTTTGCGCAGTTTCAGGCCAAATGCCATATTGTCGAAAACGGTCATATGCGGATAAAGGGCATATGATTGGAACACCATCGCGATGTCACGGTCTTTTGGCGGCACATCATTGACTACCGTATCGCCAATTAAGACCCGACCTTCAGTCACCTCTTCCAATCCTGCCAGGCAGCGAAGCGCTGTCGTTTTACCGCAACCGGATGGTCCGACCAACACCAAAAATTCCTTGTCCTCGATTTTGATGTACAGGTCATTGATCGCAACGAAATCACCAAATTTCTTCATTACATGATCGTACGTTACACCAGCCATTTTCTGCAAACCTCCTTCCAGAATGAGTATAGTGATTTAATTATATGCCGTGGGGAAAATTCGTGCAACAGGATTTTCTTATCAGTTTTCACAAATTGGTTCTTTACGTACTAGAACACGCGTGCTATACTTATACCGAATCAAATTCCCTTGCTGGAGGAAACCATGCCTGAAGTCCCGGAAATTGCCTCGCGGGCTCGTGAGCATAATGCCGCCTTACCCGGTAAAAGGATTAATGGCGTGGAAATCCTTCAACCGAAATGCCTCAATGTGCCAGTGGAGGTGTTTAGCACCGGGCTAATTGGCGCGCTGGTGGAATCGGCCGGCTATCATGGCAAGTGGATTCAAGTGCATACCAATCAAGGCTGGCTGTTGATTAATATGGGTATGGGCGGGGACATCCTGCTGGTCACACCTGCGACCCTGCCGGCAAAACACACCATCTTCATTCAGTTCAGTGATGACACCTGCCTTTCTTTGAGTTTTTGGTGGTTCGGGCATGTGCATTATGTTCCGGAAGGATCGTTGGCGTCCCATGCACCTACCGCCAAACTCGGACCGAATGTCCTGGATCTGTCGTTGGAGGATTTTCGCCGCCTGGCGGCGGGTCAAGGCACGAGCGTGAAGACCTTCTTGCTCGATCAGAGCCGCGTGGCGGGTATCGGCAATGCCTATGCGCATGATATTTTGTTTCTGGCACGCATTCACCCGCTGCGGAAAATGGATAGCCTCACCTCGGACGAGATTGATGCGTTATATCAGGGGATCCAGGACGGGCTGCGTCCAAGCCTGGAAGTGAATGGCGCATTTTACGAGAAGGATATCTACGGCCGACCCGGCGGGTTTGCCATGGAGCGGATATTGATCGGTTACCGGGAAAATGCACCCTGTCCGGAATGCGGCACACCCATTGTCAAGATAAAAACGGGCAGCACTAGCAGCTTCATCTGTCCGACGCACCAGCCGTTCGAAGTTGTCGCATAATCCGCGATTTTGCAACCAATCCGGTTGATGGGCGTAAATTAATTGGCTGGCGGTCGATCTGTCATTCTCCTGTATGCCATTAATTGATTGAATATTTTTATCAAGTGGCATCTTTAAAACACACCTCCGCCTGTATAATGGAGGACTGCTCTCCGTCTTATCCCCAGACGCAGCTTTATTGATTAAGGATTTGGTATGCCTGTTTCGCAAAAAGTTCTGGAGTACGATTTAAAGAATACCATCCATCCGAATCGGCTGGTGGGATTGTGGCGCATGATGACCGGGTTCCGGTTGAATTACGTAGCTGCCAATTTGAGCCTAGGGATCGCGGCGCTGGCTAAAACCAGTACCTACCTGCTGCTGCGCTACTTTGTCGATCACCATTTGATGGCCAAGGATGCGGTGGTCGCTTTGTGGGTCATCGCATTGGGTTTTGTTGGGTTGGCAGCGGTGGAAGGCTCCGCATCCTTTATGAGCGGACGGCTGGCATCCTTGACTGCCGAAGGGGTGGCACGCCGGCTGCGGAACTACCTTTATAACCACATTCAGCACCTCAGCTTTACCTACCATTCGAAGACTGAGACCGGAGAACTGATTCAGCGCTCCACTTCGGATGTGGATGCCATGCGGCGCTTTTTCGCGGACCAGGCCATTGGCATGGGGCGCATTGTGCTGCTGTTCGCCATTAATTTCATCGCCATTCTGCAATTGAATACGCGGTTGGCGTTGTATTCGATCATCGTGGTTCCCATTATCCTGCTGGTCTCCTTGTATTTCTTTCGCAAAATTTCTGCGCTTTATGAAGCTTACCAGGCGCAGGATGCGGTGGTTTCCACTACGCTGCAAGAAAATCTGTCCGGTGTGCGGGTTGTGAAAGCTTTCGCACGCCAGGAATACGAGATCAACAAATTCGACCGGGACAACTGGGAGAAGTTTGTGCGCGGACGCAAACTGCTAAAAATGCACTCGCTTTTCTGGCCAATCTCGGACACGGTGTGCAATATTCAGATTGTCGCCGGCTTTCTGATCGGGGCGCTGATGACCATCAGCGGCGAGATCACGATTGGCACCTACCTGGCATATTCCGGACTGATCGTCTGGATCATTTTCCCGATGCGCAACCTGGGACGGTTGATTGTGCAAACCTCCACCGGCATGGTCTCTTATAACCGGGTGATGGCGATCATCAAAGAAGACCGCGAACCCCTCGACCAGGGTGATTACCAGCCGGCAGATGGACCGAAAGGCTTGATCGAATTCAAGAACGTTGGCTTTTCGTACGAAGAAGGCAGCCAGGCGCTCGAAGATATCAGCTTCTCTGTCCAACCCGGACAGGTCATTGCACTATTGGGATCGACCGGTTCGGGCAAGACCACGCTGGTTAATTTACTGCCGCGATTTTATGAATACACCACGGGCAGTGTACTGCTGGACGGCATTGAATTAAACCGTTACCCGCGCCGTTACCTGCGCCAGCATATCGGCATTGTCGAACAGGAACCCTTCCTGTTCTCGCGCAGCATCCGGGAAAACATCACGTATGCTGTGGGGCGCGATGTTCCGCAGGAAGAAATTGAAGCCGCAGCCCATGCAGCCGCGATTCATGACGTGATTCTCACTTTTGAGAAAGGCTACGGCACCCTGGTCGGGGAGCGCGGTGTCACGCTGTCTGGCGGACAAAAACAGCGGGTGGCTATTGCGCGCACGCTGCTCAAAAACCCGCGCATTCTGATTATGGATGACTCGACTTCATCGGTGGATACTGAAACCGAAGCTGAGATTCGCGATGCGCTGCAAAATTTGATGAAAGACCGCACCACCTTTGTGATTGCACATCGAATACAAAGCATCATGAATGCCGACCTGATCCTGGTCATGGATAACGGCCGCATTGTCCAATTTGGCAGACATGCAGACCTGGTCGGTGCCGGCGGAATTTACCAGCAAATATTCAACATCCAGACCCGCATCGACGATGAACTGGAAAAGGAGATCGCCAGTGTCGGATGAATATGTTGAGGAAGAGGATTTCAAGGCTCAGGTCAACCGAAAAACCCTGCGCCGCATCCTGGGATTGACACGACCGCATCTCAAGTGGGTCATTGGTTTTTTGATCGCCATCGCGGTGGTATCGGGTCTGGATTCCATCTTCACTTACTTAAGCAAACTGATTATCGACGACGGTATTCTAGCCGGAGACAAGCCGACCTTGTACCGGCTGTTGGCAACTTACGGTGGATTAACCCTGGTGCAGGCGGCTGGCGTCTTGTGTTTTGTTTACCTGGCTGGCGTGCTGGGTGAGCGGGTACGTTATGACCTGCGGCAAAAAATGTTCAATCACCTGCAAGGACTATCGCTGTCGTACTATAGCCGCACACCGGTTGGTTGGATCATGTCTCGCGTCACATCGGACTCGGAAAGGGTGGCAGATCTGGTCACCTGGGGCATCCTCGACTCGACCTGGGCGGTAATGAACATCCTGACCTCCATGGGATTCATGTTGTATATCAACTGGCGCATGGCCTTGATCGTACTGGCGGCGCTGCCGATTTTATTCTGGATCGCAATTGAGTTCCGCAAACGTATCCTGGGTGAATTCCGCAACGTGCGCAAATTCAACTCCAAGATTACGGGGGCGTTCAATGAAAACATCACCGGCGTGCGTGTGGTAAAAGCGCTTGGCCGGGAAGATGCCAATCTGCGGGATTTCAGCAACCTGACCGGGGTTATGTACCGTACCAGCTACCGGGCTGCCTGGCTGAGCGCGCTTTTTCTACCGACTGTTCAGATCGTTTCAGCCTTTGCACTTGGCAGTATTGTTTTGTATGGCGGCGGACAGGCACAAGCCGGCGCCATGACGGTTGGCGGCATTCAAGCCTTTGTATCCTATGTCACCTTCATGATGTGGCCAATTCAAGATCTGGCACGCGTGTACGCCGAGATGCAGCACTCAATCGCCTCAGCGGAACGCATTTTTTCATTGATCGACAGCGTTCCGGAAGTCAAAGACCTGCCGGAAGCGTATGATCCAGGTACCATGCAGGGCGATGTCGAATTTGAGAATGTTACCTTCTACTATTCCGATGGTGACGGTAAGCCAGTGCTGGAGGATTTCTCGCTCAAAGTCAAACGCGGCGAAACGATCGCGCTGGTCGGACCGACCGGAGGCGGGAAATCGACCATTGTCAACCTGGTGTGCCGTTTCTACGAACCGAGGCAGGGGCGCATCAAAATTGGCGGCAAGGATTACACCCATTACTCGTTGCACGCCATCCAATCGCGCATCGGCATGGTATTGCAAACGCCGCACCTGTTTTCAGGCTCGATCCGCGAAAACATCCGCTACGGCCGGTTGAATGCCACCGACGCGGAAGTTGAAGAAGCAGCTCGCCTGGCTGGAGCAAATGATTTCATCAGTAAATTTGCCAAGGGTTATGAGGAAAACGTTGGCGAAGGCGGTAATTTGTTGTCGGTCGGTCAAAAGCAGCTAGTTTCCTTGGCTCGCGCTGTGCTGGCTGAGCCGGAAATCTTCATCATGGACGAAGCCACCTCATCAGTTGATACCCTCACCGAAGCCTTGATTCAACGCGGCATGGATATAATGATGCAAGGTAGAACCAGCTTTGTGATTGCCCACCGGCTTTCGACCATCAAACGGGCCGACCGAATTCTGGTCATCGAAAACGGCCGGGTGGCAGAATCTGGCACTCACAGCGAACTGCTGCGGAAACGCGGTAAATATTACCAGTTGTATACCACTCAATTCCGGCATCAAATGGAGCAAGCCCTCGATCCCTTCAGCCAGGAGGCCGTCCAGGGGCTATAAGGATAATGTTAAATCAACCTGATTGGTATCGATCTGTATTGGACAACCTGTCTGAAGGGGTGTATGTCACCAACCGCGAGCGAAAGATACTGTATTGGAATCGCACTGCGGAGCAAATGACAGGCTTCGCCGCCGAACAGGTGGTTGGCAGTTTTTGTTATAACAATATCCTGATGCACGTGGATGAGCAGGGTACTTCCTTGTGCCACACGATGTGCCCGTTGGCAAGAACGATCCTGGATGGTGAAAATCGCACAGCCCGGGTGTTTCTGCACCATGCCGATGGTCAACGAATACCGGTGATCGTGCGAATCAATCCAACATTCGATGCAGATGGACAAATCAGCGGCGCGACGGAGCTGTTCAGCAATGATTCTGCTTCGTTATCGGCCCTCGAACGGATCAATGAACTGGAGAAGGCAGCCTACCTGGATCCGTTGACCGAGGTCGGCAATCGCCGTTACACGGAAACCGCTTTGAGGAAGTGTCTGGGTGAGACGGGAAACCACCACACACCTAACGGGGTTCTGTTTCTGGATGTCGATAATTTCAAGCCAATCAATGACACCCATGGTCACCTGGTGGGTGACCGGGTACTGCGGATGGTGGCCAAAACGGTGCAGCATAACCTGCTGGCGGATGATTTTGTAGGCCGCTGGGGCGGCGACGAGTTCCTGGTGATATTGCACAACGTCGAAGCTGAGAAGATTGTGGCCGTCGCCAATAAATTGCGGATTTTGATCAATACGGCGCAATTAATGTTGGATGAATCGCGGGTCAAAGCGACTGTATCCATTGGCGGCACGGCGGTAATTGCAGACGACTCGGTGGAAGCACTGCTTGACCGGACAGACCAGGCTCTGTACGCAGCCAAGTCAGCCGGCAGAGACCGGGTCAAAATCGTATTTCCGAATGGGAAGATCTAATTAATCTGCTATTTAAAGCGAAAACGGGCAGACCTAATGGATCTACCCGTTATTTGTATCATTTTCGGCACGGTGGTTGATGCTGCTCTTTAATATTTTTTTACCGCACGGCGTTCCTAATCGAGGGGTCCATCCAGAACAGGTCGATGGCGCTCGAGGAATTGCGATTGGTCGCGCCGAGGATAAAGGTAATGTTCTTGCCTTCGAATTGGTTCAAATCGATGTCGATTGTGGTGTACTTGCCGTCCGCTGTTTCAGTCCACTTGCCAAGGTTGAGAATCTCACCGTTATCTATGCGGTAATCCAAGCTGATCACGCCGTCGCAGGCCGTGCTGCTGTTCAAGCAGCCGATGTAGCTGAAGAAGCGGTCGTTCTTTCTAACGGTGTACGCTGGATAGAAAGCCTGCATCCAGTCGTTGGGGTTGTTAATGTGCATCCAGATCGCTCGTTCGTCTTCCTGAATCTTGCCTTCCAGCAAAGGGTTCATCTGTACCGCTGCCCAATCCTCTTCCTTCTGGCTAACATTCGGGCACGGTAGGGTCACCAATCCAGCGTTGCTTTTCCAGCTCGCCTGACAGATGGCTGAGACGAAGTCATAGGCGCCAACAGCCGTCGGGATTGCATCGGATTTGTAAGCCGAGACCTTGATGCTCACCCAGAACGGATTTTTACTGCCGCCCAGGCCAAAGTTTTTGTCGTTCTCATCGCGCAGCAACCAGGAGCCTTTGTACGAACCGCCAGTAGCAGGAGCAATCATCTCGACCGACAGGTCCACCGTCTCGCCAGGACGAACATTGCCTGCCAGCGCAACTGTAGCGGGGGCGCCCAAAGCGCTGCCGTCTATAAACACCAGATCATAAGCTGTGGTCCAGGTGCAGGTGCCATTGTTGACCAGACGCCAGGTTTTAGTGAATTTCGTGCCCGCTGCCAGATCGCTACCGTCAGCAATGGTCACATCTTTGACGAAGCCAGCAGCATTGCAGGGCAGTACAATCTGCGTGGCACTGGGGCTAGAAACTGCAGTGGGTGCCTGGGTCACGACCACGACCGTTTGATTGGGGGTGATTTGAACCGGCGCCGGCGGCGTGGCTGTAGCGGAGGGTGTAGCTTGCGCTTGCTGTGTCGCTTGAGCAACCAGCGTCTCGAAGGCTTGCTGGGTCAAGACAGCCGCAACTGTGCTCATGACCCCGGTTTGCTGCGCTGATTGGCTGTTTCCACCTGTCCGCGGAATCAACAAACTGGCACAGGCAGCCATAGTCAGAGCGCCAACCATCATAACAAACAAGACAATAAAAAAGGTCTTTCTCATGATCTTTCTCCTTACAACGTATGTTTATTCGAATCCATTAAAGATTTCAGAAATGCTCAATTTCTCCTTTTAGACGACGTCGTGCCATGAGAGGTTCCCCAATTGTCTGACGAATTTTAAATTTTCCAACCAGAGGATTTCGAGTAAAATGATGGGCATTCACAGCCTGATCAAGAATACCAAAAGCCATGAGCCTGATTTCGCTTTCGACCATAAATGAAATTCAACAGCTTCTGCGCCAAGCCGGCGAGAAAGCCATGGCGCGCCGCAGCACGGCAAATGTGCAGTTCAAACCAGACCGCACGCCCTTCACCGACGTCGAATTGGCCATGGAAGCGGAAATCCTGCCCTTCCTGCGCGAAGAATTCCCGGATTACCAAATTCTCTCAGAGGAAAACGGAACCCAGGGACCGGTCAAAACGTCATCCTGGGCACTTGACCCGATCGATGGCACCAAGATTTATTTGCTTGGGCTGCCTACCTGGGGCATTTCACTCGGCAGTATCGTTGACGGTCAACCTGGCGTGGGTTTCTTTTATATGCCAGTCACCGGTGATATGTACTGGGGCGGCGCCGGTTACGGCGCATTCCACAATGACCAGCGGCTACCCGCGGTAATGAATCAGGATTTGACCAATCCGCTGACCTTCATTGCCATCCCGGCAAACGGTCCGCGGTACTTCGATATCGATTACGCCAACCTGCGCAGCCTGGGCTCCACAGCTGCCCACTGTTGTTACGTTGCCCAGGGTGCTGCTGTCGGCGCGCTGCTACGCCGCGTCAACCTGTGGGATTTGGCTGGCGTGCTGCCGATTCTGGCACAGACTGGCGTAAAGGTGGAATTTTATTCCGGCGGACCTTTTTTGCCCGAGCCGTATCTAACCGGCGCTAAAATTAAAGAGGAAATTCTGGTCGCGCGCCCTCCGATCATAAATCAATTGCGCGGCTTGATCCTGCGAAAAACGAAGGATCAATACTCATGAAGAAGCACCAGCTGGTGACGAATACCACCGGGCTGGCTCGACTGGGGAAGTTTGCAGATAAGCTGATTGGAAAACTGGTCGAAGCTGGGAATAGCGACAGCCGCGACTGGGACAAGATTCGCGGCTGGGGGAAACAATCTGATAGAAAATCTGGTTTAGCCGAGTAAAGGTGTGGTTTTGGCCGCCCAAGCGTTCACAGCTTCCCAGTTCCGGTAATCGCCGGGCTTGACTTTTAGATAGCCGGCAAAGAATTTCATACCGAAACGCGTCCAAAAATCATATTTTTCGGGCAAGTAGGCACCCGTGAATCGCCCTTCAGACACTGGCGCAACCAATGCGCGCATATCCTTGAGATAATCCCCGATAAAGGTGCGGCTTTGTTCGTCGTCCTTGAGTGCCATCAGGCACACCAGGAAATAGGCGGTCGGTAATTTCTTGAGGGCTTCTTTATGATTTTCCACGAACTTGACGGCTTCAGGCAGCCAAACTCCGCTGTGGATGGCGCTGCCAATCACAACCGCGCGGTAAGCCGCTAAATCCTTGACCTCCTTCACCGGACGTACATCGACGAGATTGCCAGATTCGGCGATTTTCTTGCCAATTGCGTCAGCTACGCCAACGGTTGAGCCAGTGGCACTGGCATAGGTGACCAAAATCTTTCCTTTGCTCATCGGTGATTCTCCATAAATTG
>DATMXL010000308.1:0-6158 GCA_035561555.1 Bellilinea sp. | reverse complement strand
TACCACAAATTACCGGCAATTCAACTCCTTTGGACTATTTCTTACGTTTGTCCCGATCTGGTTATCAATTCTTAATGACCTCCTTCCCTTTTTCGCTAAACCACCCCCCAGGCTAAATACCTATCTCCTAATTCCGGACTTTTCCTCCCTTATTTGTGGCATAATTAATTCTGCACGTATCGACTCGGTTCCATTACTTTAAAGGAGTCTCAAAATGGCTGGACTATTTGACGGAAAAGTAGCGCTGGTTACGGGCGGCGGTTCAGGCATTGGCCGGGCAACCGCCCTCTTTTATGCCCGCGACGGAGCCAAGGTAGTCGTCGGCGATATCGTTCAGACCGGCGCGGACGAGACCGCCGCCAGGATCCAAGCTGCCGGCGGTCAGGCCACTTCCCTCATCGGCGATGTCGCCAGCCCGGAGTACTGCCAGGCCTTGGTCGATCACGCCGTCAAAACATTTGGCCGGCTGGATTTTGCCTTCAATAACGCCGGCATCAGCGGCGACCAGAAACCGACCGCGGATTACAGCCTCGAATCCTGGAACAAAGTCATCAGCATCAACTTGTCTTCGGTATTTTATGGCATGCGCGCTCAAATCCCCGCCATGCTCAAAACCGGCGGCGGTTCCATCGTCAACATGTCCTCCATCCTGGGGCAGGTAGCCTTTGCCAGTTCCGCCGGCTACGTGGCTGCCAAACACGGCGTGGTCGGGTTAACCAAGACTGCCGCGCTGGAGTACTCTGCCCAGGGCATCCGCGTCAACGTAGTTGGTCCCGGCTTTATCAAAACCCCGCTCATTTCCGCCCTGGAGCAAAACCAGGACACCTACAATATGCTGGTCTCGCTGCATCCCATTGGCCGCTTGGGTGAAGCTGAAGAGGTGGCTGAGCTGGTGGTCTGGCTCTGCTCGCCGAAGGCTTCGTTTGTCTCCGGCGCCTACATCCCGGTGGACGGCGGCTACCTAACCCGCTAACTTATTCAAAAGGACAACCCTCGAGAGCTTGATCCCGGGGGTTGCAATTTTTAATCCTCCAGCACAAAAACGCTGGTGGTCAGCGCCGGGATCGAAAAGGCACCCAGCACCGCATCATTCGCGGATTGCTTCACCAGGCTGTCCACTGAGCCGGCCAAAACCGGATGCAGCTGATACGTCTGGTTGGCCAGCGCGGCATCCGTGAACTTGACCGCCTTCTGATTGGCGTTAAAGAACACCAAAATCTCGGCGTACACCGGGTCGATATCGTCCACATCCTCCAGCCGCATCACGATCAGCCCGGGGATCTGCTGCGGTCCGGTGTTGAAAAACGAGACACTGGCAGTCACCTGCTCGGCAGTGGTAAGCCGGAACAGCGCGGAACTCTTGCGGATTTGCAGATATTCCTGGAAGACGCTGGCAGCTCCGCTGATCTGCGCCGTATTTGGCCGCAGCGCTGTGTTGCCCAGCAGCGGACGGAAGATATCCCAGTTGTCCGCGCCCTCGATCGGCAGTCCGACACCCCAGTTGTTGCTCTTGAAGCTCCAATCGATGGCGTTGTACCAGTCACCCGAGTCGTACGAATTGCGGTCTAGCGATTTGGAGCGCAGCAGATCGTCGCCGGCATGGAAGAACGGGATGCCCTGGCTGAATAGGGGGATGCTCAGTGCCAGGTTGTTCATGCGGATGCGGTTAGCCAGGCTGACGTTCGCCGCCGCCTTCAACTGCACCGCATCGAAAATGGTCTCGTTGTCATGCGCCGACACATACACGATGTTTTCCTGCGGATCCAGCGTATAAGCGGCTGGCATTCCGCTGTACAGCACATGCGCCCCGTCAGCCGTGCTGCCGTTGCCACGGGTGATGACGAAATCCTTTAAGTTTCCCGCCAGTCCCAGCCGGATCCAGTCGGTATAATCCAGCAGCTTCGCCAGTTGAGCATCCAGTTTGCGCGTTTCCGCCCGGTTGGGGTTCAGGTACAGCCCGGTGCTGAAGCCTTGCAGGCGCGGATCGTCAAATGGGTTGCCGCCGCGTACGCCGTCGCGCAGCCGGTCATTGAACACGCCAATGCCCGTGCCGCCAATGTTCAATTGGGCGGCATTCTTGCCGCGCACATTCTTGGCTACCTCGCCGAAATCCCAGCCCTCGCCGTAGATATAAATCGACTTGCCGTCCACGCCGTCCTTCGCCAGGGTCAGCCCGTCCAGCGCAGCGCGCACCGCCTGCATATTGCTCAGCATGTGATGTCCCATCAGATCGAAGCGGAAGCCGTCCACTTTGTACTGCGTCGCCCAGGTGACCACCGAATCGACCATCAACTTCTCCATCATGCGGTGTTCAGTGGCGGTATTCTGGCAGCAGGTGCTGGTTTCCACATTGCCCTCGGTGTTCAGCCGGTAGTAATAGCCTGGCACGATCTTGTCCAGCACCGATTTGGCGTCCTGCCCGCTCTGCGAGGTGTGATTGTAGACCACATCCATCACCACCCGCAGCCCGCTCCGATTCAAAGCCTTGACCATCTCGCGGAACTCAACGATCCGGGTTGATCCGTTAGGATCGGTGGCATAGCTGCCCTCTGGCACCGTGTAATGGAACGGGTCATAGCCCCAGTTGAAGCCGTCCGTGCCGCGCACCAGCCCTACCGCCTGCGACTGCTTGTCCGAGGCGGGTCCGTAAGTTTTCAGCAGCTTTTCATCGACGCTGCTCCAGCTGGAAGCATCCTCGTCCACGCTGGCAATATCAAACACCGGCAGCAGGTGAATATGCGTCAAGCCGGCTTCTGCCAGCGATTTGAGATGCTGCATGCCATTGGACTCCCCTACTGTGAAGGCCATAAATTTACCGCGCAGCTCTTCCCGCACCGTCTCATCCTTAACGCTGAAATCCCGCACGTGCAGCTCGTAGATCACGCTGTCTTCCGGGTTTTCCAGCGGGGGTTTGGTCAGCGCGTCCCAGCCAGCTGGTTTGAGCGCGGCCTCCGCCAGATCGACCATCTGGCTTTTGGCACTGTTGCTTGACAGGCTATACGCATACGGATCACTGACCAGGTTCTTCTCGATCTTGCCGGTCTTTGGCACATAAACCTGCACTTCGTACAGGTAGTATTTATTTTTCCAGTCCGCCGCACCCTTGACGCTCCATATACCGGTCTTGTCGTCACGCGTCATCGGCGTCAGCTTGCCGACCACCGCCGTGGCATTGGGATACACCCGTACTCCCACCGTGATGGCGGTCGGCGCCCATACCCTCAGGGTCGGGATGCCGTTGCTGAATTGCACGCCCAATTTGCCGTTATAGGAGTAAAGAGCATCCAACGCGCCGGCGGTTTGCACGCCGGTGACATCCACCACTTTTCCGGTATTGTCCCGCACGATCACCGCGGTCTGGCTGCGCAGGATCTCCGGCAGCTTCGCCAGGTCAGTTTTCGCCAGTTTGAAGGCCGAATAGCCGTTCAGGTACGGATTCTGCTTGAAAACATCCCCTCCCGGACCCGACCGGCTGAACGTCAGCGGGATCTCGGACCCGCCGCTCACCCCGTCAGCCGTGAGTTGCAATGCCGCATCGCGTGAGTGGAACAGCGAGTAGCTGTATTTTGGCGACCCGACGATATTCCACAGGATCGTATCCTGGTTGACCCAGATGGCTTTTTGTTTGGCCAGACTGCCCTTCGGCGCACCCGTGGTGCTGACAATCAGTTCCTTTTTCACGCTGTCGTATCCAAAATAGATTTCATCGTTATCCTTCGCGACCGTAAAATCGACCGCCTCCAGCCTGGTCGTGACTGTTTTTTGGCTGACCGCCAGCCCTACCGAATAGCTGCCGGCCTTGAGCGCTTTGGTTGTGAACGCATAAGCGCCGTCGCCTTCCGGATCCTGCAGCCAGGAGCGCAGGCAGCCCGGGTCGTTGTCTTTGGCGCAGCCCAGCTGGCTTTGGAAATCGCCCGTTGCCACCACGATCGGGGTATTGTAATCATCCGCCACCACATGCGTCTGATGATCATAAAAGAAGCTCACCAGAATGGGTTGGTCCACCACCAGCGGGATGTCCGCCCCGCCCCTGGAGGCATTCTTGCCGTAGTTCTCGTCCCAGCTGCCGTTCAGCGCCACTTTGTAGCGCGGTCCCTTCTTATCCTGGTCATTGGCTGGCGTGACGTTGAACGCGCCGACCCAGACATTCGAATTGGGATCGAAAGCCAGATAGGTCTTTTCGCAGCCCGGCATCCAGTCCCCGCTGCAGCCCAGCTCCGATTGCATCGTCCCCGCGACGGTGGCAGTGTCTGGCTGAACCGCATCCTGTGCCCTTGCCGTCTCGAGCGGTTTGGGAAAAGCGATTGATAAAAGGATGAATATAGCGGTGACGGCCTGGAAAATCACTTTTCGCATGGGAATGCTCCTAACGCATAGGGTGCGGGACCGGAGGGGTAAGCTAACACTCCGGAAAATAATAACTTTATCTGATACTGATTATGAGACAAAACCAGGCAAAACACAACTGCCAGACGCGGCGCTCGCGTTGAGCTTACTCCAGATCGCGTGCGCAGCGGAATCCGATGGTGCTGTTGGCAGTATCCGGCGCGGTGAACTCGCGTTTAGCCGTACGGACAAAATACGCCGCGAAGGAGAACCAGGCACCTCCGCGCAGCACCTTTACCTGTCCTTCCGCCGGACACTGGGGATCGCTGGCGCGTTCCGCGGTATAGGGAGCGTGCCAATCCGCCACCCACTCTCGCACACCGCCGCTCAGATCGTAAGCGCCCACCCACGACGCACTGCCGGACACAGAACCCACATCCTGAGGTTTCAGTCGGCCTGAAATCACCATATCCAGTCTAAATGTATTCCCCCAGGGGTAGATCAAATTGTCCGGACCGCGTGCTGCATATTCCCACTCTGCCTCGCTAGGCAGCCGCGCTTCCTGTGCCTGGCAGTACTGAACCGCCTCCTCCCAGGTGACCGTTTCCCGTGGCCAATTGGGTCCGCGATACATATTGACCATGTCCGTGCTGGAGCTCGAGCCGTACTGACGGTTGGTCACCTCGGTTTCGCTGATCCAGAACGGCTCGTCAAAACACACCTCGTGCGCCGGTGTCTCGTTGCCAGCAAAATCAATTTTGCACTTGCCCGGCCCGAAATAGCGTTCGCAGGACGCGGTTGCCTCTGCCAACTGACCCTCGGTTGACCCCATGGTGAAGCAGCCTGCCGGCACCAGAACCATATCCAGCCCATCCAGCCGTCGGACGAACGGTTCCCACTCACCGTTTTTACTGACGCCAGTGCGCGCACGCTCCAGAACCGATTGCGGTATAGGTAGGGATTTCTGAACCAGATTGATTAACCATGAACCAGCCAAAATGGTCAACGCTAGTAATCCGAGCCCCAGTAACGGGACGACTATTTTCTTCACACCGGTAAATTTTTCCATTCCCGCTTCTCACCTCAGACGACTGGAGCGCTAGCCTGGATAGTGTGATCAGGAGTCGGGGTGCCCGCCGATTGTGCAGTCTCTAACTGGCTTCCTACGGCTGCGCTGCATCCACAACGATCCGCTCATCGGCTGTCTGCAGCGCCGCAATTAGATAGTTCAAAAACCGGCCAGACTGATCGTCGTTCTTGTCTGGTGGAAGCCAGGCGACCGGCATCCCGCTGCTGTTGGCACACGATGCAACCAGGGTGGTTTTGCCAAAACCGGCTGTCGCGGTGATCAGAGTCAGTCTGACGTGAAGACCCTGCGCAATTTGATCTTGCAGCCGCAGACGAGGCACCAGGGCTGGTCGGGTGAGCGGTTGGTGTAGTTTTGTCCTGATCAGCGGGCCATTATCCATAATTTTTACATCCGCGAACCGGGGAGTATGCGGAACGAAAACAAGGATCTCTGATTGTCTTGGATCCCGACAGTGTCATTTTCACCGCGCTTTGGTAGTGAAAACGTTAAAGTCCAACCTCTGGATAAATTGTAGATGCTTTTGATGGAAGCTACAAGTATCATTCATACGTACTTTATGCCCCCTGGTTTCGCAGGTGACCTGACATTTACCGCTGTGAAAATGCCTGGCCGAAATGGGTTGATCATCACGATTTTGAGGGGATTGAGTTGGTCTAATTACGATTGAATTTTGCATCTCATCGACATCACCAGGCAAGGTTCAGGTGGGCTATCGCGGTGAGGCTGCCGGATTAACGTTTAC
>DATMXL010000307.1:0-12506 GCA_035561555.1 Bellilinea sp. | reverse complement strand
CACTACGTGGGTCAGCCCGGCTGCCACCATTTGCGCCAGGTAGTGCTGCACGTCCGGCGCTTCGGGCGTGGTGACATGAAAGCCAGTGTCAATTTCCTGGTCACCGATGACGGCGTTAACCGTTGAAACCATACCAACCCGGATGCCGGCATGTTTGAGGATTTGGTAGAGCAGGTTGGAAGTGGTGGTCTTGCCGTCGGTGCCGGTGACGCCGATGACGGTCAAGCTGCGGGCGGGGAAGTCGTAGTAGGCGGCGGAAATCCAGGCCAGCGCTTCACGGGCGTCTTTTACCTGAAGGTAAGGAACCTCCAGGGAGAAATCTTCGGCAGGATGGGTGCCAATAATGCCAACAGCACCTTGTTGCACCGCAGAAGGGATGTAGCTGTGCCCATCGGTGCTGCCGCCGGTGAGCGCAACAAAGAGGTTGCCCGGTTTGACCTGGCGCGAGTCAAGGGCGATGCCGGTGATGGGCAGGTGTGGGATTTCAGCCGGTGCGATGGCGGCGAAAGGAATTTTAGAAAAGATTTGGGCTAAGGTATTTGGCATTCGCTTGGTTTTTTCGGTATGGATGGTGATTATGGGAGGGAGATAAACCCTTTACCCCCTCCCCACCTCCCCAATTTTCTTCGAAAATGGAGGAGGAGCAAATTGAGATGCTTCGCTTTGCTCAGTCATGGTGTTGGGTTTCGGGCTGGAAAGGTCAATTTGATATCAATCGTCGTGAGTCGCCCTCAACCCAACCTACGAAAAGTTTCGCCCACAGGGCGGTCTGTGACCGGGCAGAAAGGTCAATTTGATATAAATGGTCGTGAGTCGCCCTCAACCTAACCTACACATAGAGCCAATTATAAAGTAAAGCCCCCACTGCGGCGTCAAGTGGGGGCGGAGCCATTTTCAGAGTGAGGACCGGTTAGTGCAGCGCCTGGCGCAGTCCCTGCAGTTGACCGGCGACGGAGCCGTCGACCACCCGGTCGCCAACCTTGACGACCAGCCCACCCAGAATAGTGGGGTCAACGCGGAAACTGACCACTGCACTGGTGCCCAATTTCTGGAGCACATCCTGTTTAACAATGTCCTGCTCGGAGTCGGTCAGCGGGAGGGCAGAAGTAACTTCTGCCGCCGCGCCTTTGACTTGTTCGCCTTCCAGCACGATCACTTTACCCGAGCGAACGCCAGTGAAGAATTCGGCGAGCAAAGCATGTTGCCGTTTTTCATCCAGCGATTCGCCAATCAGCTTCTGGGTGGCAGCGATGGACAGTGCGGCAATTTGACCGCGCACATCACTCAACACCCGGTCGCGTTCCTGCTGAACTTCAGCCAGGGCTGTATCACGGGCTTTGGCAGCTTCTGCGTCAGAGGCAGCGCGTACTTCTTTGGCAGCTACTTCAGCGCGGGCGGTAGCTTCGCGCACAATTTCAGCAGCTTTGGTCTGCGCTTCAGAGAGGATCTGATTCGACTCACGTTCCGCATTGGCGCGAGCTTCAGCCGCTACACGGGCATCTTCCAGACCCTGAGCAATCGTTTTGCGGCGTTTTTCCATCTGGTTGAGCAAGGGTTTGTACACCCAGGCGCGCAGCACCACAAACAGGATGCCAAAGCTGGCAATATTGATAAGGATATAGCCTAAATTAATACCAAGTTTTTCCAAGAGGAGGCTCCTTCCCTTGTCCGTTTAAAGGACGAACAGCATCAGGAACGCAATCACCAGACAGTAAATAGCGATGGCTTCAGAAAAGGCGATACCCAGAATCATATTCGTGAGCAAATTGCCGTAAGCATCCGGGTTGCGGGCCATACCCTGCAGTGCACCCTGTACGCTCAAGCCAATACCCACACCGCCGCCTAACGCACCGATCATTGCCAGACCGGCTCCAATAAATTTTGCTGCTAAAACGATGTCTCCAGACATGCTCGACGATCCTCCTTGAATAATCCTGGATAAGGTTACGTTCTTTAAAAGAGCGGAAATTAGCGGTTAGTGATGTTCTTCCTCACCACCATGACCCTGGGTAGCCTGCGCCATGAACACCATGGTCAACATACCAAACACAAAGGCCTGAATGAGGCCGATAAAGAACTCAAACATGATGATCAGGGACGGCACGAAAATGGGGATCATGGCGGAGATCAGCGCCATCAAAACGAAGCCGGCAAACATATTCCCGAACAACCGGAAGGCAAACGAGAGTATTTTGGCGAACTCAGATATGGTCTCGAGCAATCCGACCAGGAAGTCCATGAAGCCAAAGAATGGTTTCTTGAACATGGTGGTGAAATTGAGGAATTTGCTAAAGTAGCGGGGGCCTTGCGCGCGGATGCCGATCACCTGAGTCATGACGACCGAAATCAGCGCCAGCGCCACGGTGAAGTTGAGGTCGGTGGAAAGGGCACGCAGGAATGGGGTGAGGATGTAGCCTTCGCTCTCCACCTGTTCAGGCAACAGGGAATACCAGTTGCCGCCCAGGCTGGAAATGGCATATCCTTCGCCTTCGGCATGATGCATAAAACCGATGGTCTCGAAACCGGGAACCAGTTTTATCAGGTTGGCCACCAATACGACCAGCATGATGGTGGCGAACCAGGGAAAAATCTGCTTGGCCCACTTACCGGCAGCCGATTCCGTCAGGTTGTAGATGACTTCGATCAGCGATTCCATGGCTCCGGCAATCCCGCGCGGGATCAGATCGCCTTTTTTGACCGCCTGGCGGACCGCGAAGGCCAGCAGGATAATGATTGCATCCACAAGAACCAGGGTGGGGATGGTATTGAAGAATGGTACCTCGCCTAAAGGTCCAAGATTGAGGGTACCTTCGGTGATGCTCTCCGGAGCGACTTGAATGTGGGGTTGAACGGGGGTAGCGATATTAACAGCGATGATGCTGAAGATAATGAATCCCAGCACAATCCAACGGTTAACGCCCCAGCGCCATTTACGAGTTGTCTCCAAGGTCTGCTTCCTCCGGTTGAGTGGTTTGTACACGGCCATTTTTGGTCTTGATCTTGGATACGGCCAGGCGAACTACGTACAGCATAACAATAATTGAAACAGGGATGCTCCCAAGAACCAGTCCCAATGTCCACCAGGGTTTGGTTCCGAAGCGGGAGTCGAGCCATAACCCCAAAAATACGGCTCCAAGGATGATAACGAATGTTAAACAACCCACCTGAGCAGCGGCACTGATTACGGTGGTATTCAGAATCTTCTGCTTATCTGAAGGTTCACCGGGTTTCAACTGGCTCATGATTGGTAAATTATATCAGATACAAAATTCAGCGTCAATAAATCCAAATTGATGCGGCAACATTTTGCGCGAAGTTGTAGAACGGCTGGAACCAGAAACCGAGCAGCAGGATGCCAAGAACGCAAATGCCAAGCGCCACCTGCCAGGAAAAATTGGCTTTGGGGAGTCGGGTGGGATCGGTGGGTTCGTTGACATACACCGTCTTAAGAATAACCAAATAGTAGTAAAGACCGATGACAGCGTTGAAGATACCAACCAGTGCCAACCAGATCATGCCTTTGTCAATCGCCGAACCAAACACCAGCAGTTTGCCAAAGAAGCCGGCAAACGGTGGAATCCCACCCAAGGAGAGCATGATGGCGATCATTGCCAGACCCAGTGCCGGCGCGCGCCGGCTGAGACCAGCGAAGGCTGTCAGATCATCCGAGCCAGTGTGGTGTTCAATCCAGGCGACCACACCGAAGGCTGCCAGGTTGGTGACCAGGTACGCCATGAGATAGTAAGTGGAAGCAACCAGACCAAATTCAGTGCCGACCGCCACCCCGATCAGCATGTAGCCGGCTTGAGCGATGGAGGAGTACGCCAGCAAACGTTTAAGGCTTTTTTGCACCAAGGCCAGGTAGTTACCGACCAGCATGGAGGCAGTAGCCAGAACCGAGATCATGATGCTCCAGAGGGAAGCCTGTTCCGGGAAAACTACAGCCACCACACGCATCAGAGCGACAAAACCGGCAGCCTTGGAAGCGGTCGAAAGGAAGCCGGCGACCGGGGTAGGCGCGCCCTGGTACACATCCGGCGCCCAGAAATGGAAAGGAACCGCGGATACTTTGAAACTAAACCCGACCAACACCAAGCCGATCACCGCGGCAATCAAAATGGTAGGAATGCCGCCTGCCTGGAGCGCCACACTGAGGTTGTAGAGCTGGGTTGTGCCGGTGAAGCCGTAAAGGAGTGAAAATCCGTACAGCATGATGGCTGAAGACATGGCGCCAAACAACAGATACTTGATTCCGGCTTCCACGGATTTCTGGTCGCGCAGAATGAAGCCTGCCAGAGCATACAGCGGAATGGATGTGGTTTCAATTGCCAGGAAAAGCATAACCAGATCGGCGGAAGAAGCCATCAGGCTCATACCCAGGGTGCTGACCAGTAACAGGGCATAGAATTCGCCGCGCAGGCGGACAGAATCGGTCACAGCGGCGTACAAGGCGGTCAACGCGGCTCCGGTGAGGAAGAGCATGCGGAAGCCAAAGCCAGCCGAGTCAAAACGCAGCATGCCGCCCCACATCAGACCACCCTCAACGGCAGGGCGGGCAAACAAAACCGCAACCAGCATGATCAGCGCCAACCCGAAGGCAGTCAACCAGCCCAGGTAGCGGCGGGTTTCACCGCGCCAGAGCAGATCCACCACCAACAGGATGGCAGCCAGAGCCACCAGCCCAATTTCCGGCAGGATGGCCAGTACCATTGCTGAAGTAAATTCACCGGAAGCCACTAAGCACCTCCCAGGATCGCGAGGATCGTCTTGACCCCGGATTCAATCATAGGGACCATGAGCGAGGGGAACACGCCCAGTCCAATCATCACCAGCGACAGTCCGCCAATGACAATTTTGTCCCTTACGGTTACGTCCTGCACCCCGGCAAGTTCATCGGGCAGTTCGCTGAAGAATACGCGTCGAATGACCAGGAAAATGTAGCCCGCGGTAATGAGGATACCGAGAATGGCAATCACCGCCACCACCGGCGCAGCGCGCCAGGCGCCCATAAACACCGGGAACTCAGCCACAAAGCCAGAGAAACCGGGCATGCCCATGGATACCAGGCCGCCGACGATGAAGCCAATGGCTGCCCAGGGCATCTTGCGCACCAGGCCGCCCAATTTGGCAATGTCGCGGGTATGAGCCCGGTCGTACACCATGCCGACGATGGAGAAGAAGAGAGCCGTCATCACACCGTGCGAGAACATTTGCATTCCGGCGCCGATCAACCCTTCACGTGAGAGGGTGGCAAAGCCGATCAGAACCAACCCCATATGCGACACGGACGAAAAGCCAATGACATATTTAAAATCGGTCTGGATCAAGGCAATAAATGCGCCATAGACCACATTAACCGTTGCCAGTATCAAAATCAACCAGGCCCACTGGCGGGCACCTTCGGGCAGCAGCATAATGCCAACCCGCAGAGCTGCAAAAGCGCCGACCTTCATCTCCACGCCGGCCAGCAGCATTGAGACGGCCGTAGGAGCAGCCACGTGACCATCCGGAGCCCAGGAGTGGAATGGGAAGATGCCGCCCAGAATGGCGAAGCCAAGAAAGACAAACGGGAACCAAAGGCGCTGGAATGCCACGGCGAATCCGGCATTTTCCAGGGCAAGCATGTCGAATGTATGCAAGCCGGAGCCGAAGTAGATTGCCAGGGCGCCGATAAGCGCCAGCATGGAGCCGATGAACAGGTACAGCGTCAACTTCATGCCGCCGTATTCGCGGGTCTTGGGTGAACCCCAGGTGACGATCATCAGGTATTTGGGGAAGACCGCCAGCTCAAAGAAGAAGAACAGCATGAATAAGTCCAGCGAGCAGAATACACCCACCACACTGGCACCAAGGAACATGAGAAAGGAGAAAAACTCTCGCGGGCGGTCGTGCACATGCCAGGAAACCAGCACACCGGAGATGATCACCAGACCCGAGAGGAAAACCAGCGGCAGGCTGATGCCGTCAACGCCGACGAAATACGAGATGCCAAGAGCCGGCAGCCAATCGACGCGCTCCTGGAACTGGTAACCGCCGGCGGCAATATCATAGCTGGCATAAAGCCAGATCGAGAGCGCCAGCACGATGATGCCGGCAGCCAGAGCGAGACCTTTGATCCAGTTTTTCTTATCCTCGGGCAGCAGCAATAGAATCAGCGCAGCAGCCAGGGGGGTGAAGATCAGAACACTCAAAATAGGAAACTGCATCCTTCACCTCTCAGAAAAGGAACGCGACGGCCTGATTGATCATATCCAATAGCCAGGCCGGCCAGACACCGATGAGCAGCATGAGAACCATAAGCGGGGCCATCACAACCAGTTCACGCAGGTTAATATCGGTCAGGTGACCCTCCCAGCGGGTGTTGAGCGGACCGTGCAGCACCAGCTTGAGCGCTTTAAGAATGTAAGCGCCGGTGAAGAATAAACCGATCATACTGAGAGCCGCCGCCACGGTAAAAATAGGCCAGACGCCCCGCACTACCAGGAATTCAGATACGAAACCGCCCAACCCCGGCAGCCCGAGCGAAGCCATGGCGGTAAAGATCAATACCGTACCGTAGACTGGCAAAATGGCATACAGCCCACCCATTTCGTTCAGGTTGCGGGTGTGGCTGCGCTCATAAATGACGCCGACCAGGAAGAACATGCCTGCTGCGCTTAAACCGTGGTTGAACATCTGCAGAACCGCGCCGCTGAGCGCCAGATTTTTATCCAGCAGGGTATTGGCAGCAGTGGTATTCCAGGTGGCTGCCGCAGCAGCAACCGCCAGCACCACAAAACCCATATGGTTAATCGATGAGTAAGCTACCAGCCGCTTGAAATCGTTCTGAGCCAGAGCTCCCAGCGCACCAAAAATGATAGCTGCCACAGCCAGGGCAGCCAGAACCCAGGCAAAGCGCTGCGCCTCAGCCGGGAAGAGCGGCAGCACCAGTCGCAGGAAGCCGTAAGCGCCGAGTTTGAGCATCACACCTGCCAGGATCATCGAGCCGGCAGTTGGGGCTTCGGTATGCGCATCGGGCAGCCAGGTATGGAACGGCCAAACCGGTACTTTAATGGCGAAGGCTATTACGAAAGCCCAGAATGCGATATTTTTGACCGTCTCAATCGGGATGCCAATGGGAACAGCCAGAGACTGGAGGGTGGGCCATTTCTCCGTCAGAGTGATCAGGTCAAAGGACCCGACGGATACGCCCATCAACTGAATAGCCAGCAACAGACCCAGCGAACCGCCCATGGTGTACAGCACAAACTTGAGAGCGGCATAATTTCGGTTGGAGCCACCCCACTGGGCAATCAGGAAGTACATGGGCACCAGACCGATTTCCCAGAACACAAAGAAGAGGATCAGGTCGAGCGCCATGAAGACACCCAGCATGCCGGTCTCCAACAGTAAGAACAGGATCATGTAGGGTTTGATGCGTTCCTTGATGCTAAAGGAAGCCAGCAGTGCCAGCGGCGTCAGCAGTGTGGTGAGCAGCACCATCGGCAGCGAAATACCGTCGATCCCCAGGTGGTAGGAGGCGTTGATGGCGGCATACCAGGCGGATTGTTCCACAAACTGGAAGGGAGCTGCCGGGTTGGGGTCTGGATTAAATTGTGCCCAGGCGATTAGCGTCAGGACAAAGGGGATCAGAGAGGCTGCCAGAGCCCCCCAGCGGAAGGCTTTAATATACTTGCCCGGGATGAACAGCAAAACCAGCGCCGCAACCGTGGGCGTGAACAAGATGAACGTAAGCAGGTGATTCTCGATGAATTCCATTCGTCGACTGCCTCCCCGCCTTAACCCAAACCAACTGTAAAATAAATTACCAGACCAGCCAGTACCAACAGCGAAATGGCAATCACCATATACTGCTGAATACGACCGGATTGACGACTGCGCAGATACAAGCCCAACCCGCGGGTACCGCGAGCTGCATTGTCACCGGCGCCGTTGACCACTGGCAGATCGATAATATTGCGCAAGCCGTTGCCCAGCCACACACCAAAGCGGGCAATGCCATGCAAAACGCCGTCGATGATGGTCTGGTCGAGGAATTTATAGGTGAAGACATCGGCCAACCAGAGCGCCGGTCGAATAAAGGCTGCCTGGTAGAATTCGTCGATGTAATATTTATTTTTGAGAACCGTATGCAGACCGCCCAGGGATTTTTCGAGCGGATCGACCGGTTTCTGCAAGCCTTTATACACTACCCAGCCCAGCGCCAGACCGCCGAGAGCAACTACCAGGGATGTAATCAGCGGAACCAGGCTGTGAACAGATTCCACATGCTCAAAATGCAGCATGCTGCCGACAAATTCTTCGAACCAGTTGGGGAGCAGGCCGCCCAAGCCGGGGAAATCAGCCGGGATGCCGGCCCAACCGGCGCCAATTGCGAAAACCGAGAGGATCGCCAGCGGTGCAGTCATGGTCCATTTGGATTCCTGCGCATGCTCGGCAGCTTTACTGCGCGGTTTGCCAAGGAAGGTCAAAGTGATCTGACGGGCAGTATAGAAAGCGGTCAGCAGGGCTGCCAATGCCAGGGTGATGAATACTCCCATTTGACCACCCTTGAAGGCTCCAGACAGGATCTCGTCCTTCGACCAGAAGCCGGCAGTAATCAGCGGGAAACCGGAGAGCGCCAGACCACCGATGAGGAAAGTCCAGAAGGTGATGGGCATTTTCTTGCGCAGCCCGCCCATATTGAGCATATTCTGCGGGTCGATGTGCTCGCCCGTGTGGAAGATGCCGTGCTCCATGCCGTGAATGATGGAACCAGAACCGAGGAAGAGCAGCGCTTTGAAAAAGGCGTGAGTCACCAGGTGGAAGGCAGCTGCGGCGTATGCCCCGACCCCCAAGGCTGCGATCATGTAACCCAGCTGGGATATGGTGGAAAAGGCCAGGACGCGTTTGATATCATTTTGCGCCACTGCAATGGTGGCGGCAAAAATGGCTGTAAAAGAGCCGATAATACCCATCACCAGCATGGGTGTGGTCAATGTACCGCCCGGTTCCCAACCGGCTGAAAGCAAGGGGAAGAAACGGATTACCAGGTAAACGCCAGCCGAGACCATGGTGGCGGCATGGATCATGGCGGAGACCGGGGTGGGGCCCTCCATGGCATCCGGCAGCCAGATATGCAACGGGAACTGCGCCGATTTCCCCACCGTGCCAATGAAAATCAGCAGACCGATCAGCGCCGCCCAGGAAAGGCTGAACACAGGCGAAAGGGTACCAGCCAGCTGCTCCAGCACAGCCGGGTTGCCCAGGATTTCCTGATAATTCAGCGTGCCAGTCAGGGCGTAGAGCGCCGCCAGACCAAGGAGCATGAAAACATCCCCTACCCGAGTGGTGAGGAAGGCCTTGATCATGGCCTTGCGGGCGGATTCTTTGGCGTACCAGAAGCCGATCAACAGGTAGGAGCACAGCCCCATGATTTCCCAGCCGACGTAAAGGGTCAGCAGGTTGTCAGTGACTACCAGCAGGAACATGGCGAAGGCAAACAGGCTGATGAGCGCAAAGAAGCGCGAGTACATGGGTTCGATGGAGGGCACCTTGACCAGCTTGCCCTTGGCATCCTTGACTTCCGCACCTTCCGGCGGCAAACCTTTACGGTCATGCTGCCCAGCGGGTTGACCGTAGTTGTGGTACCCAGTGGAGTAGATGAAGATCATCAGCACGGTGATGGCAACAAAAAACAACACCACCGCGGAGAGCGGATCGATTTGGATGCCTATTTTCAAACTGGTCGTACCCGTTGGCAGCCAGTCAATGGCATGGGCGAAGGGGTGTTCTGCCAGACCTTCAGTGCGCACCGCCCGGCCAAAGATTACCATGCTGATAGCCCAGGAAAGCCCGGCGGCGATCAATGCCAGCCAGTGACTGAGGGCCTTGTTGCGATTGGTAAAAACCACAATCAAGAAAAATGCCAGCAGAGGCGGCAGCGGGATCAGCCAAACTAGAGTTTCAGATATCATTGCACCTCTCCGCCAGCAAGATCAACCCTTGAGCAGGGTCATTTCGTCCACGACCGAAGTTTCACGGCGACGGTAAGCCGAGATGATCAACGCCAGACCGATGGCAACTTCAGCCGCGGCGACGATGAAGACGATGGCGACAAAGACCTGCGGCGCCACCTGACTCACACCCTGGAGTTGGGAGTGGTAGTGCCAGAAGGCAACCAGGTTGATGTTGACCGCGTTAAGCATCAGCTCGACGCACATTAAAATCGAAACGGCGCTCTTACGGCTGAGAACGCCCACCAGACCGATACAAAAGAGCGCCGCCGCGGCGATCAGGTACCAGGATAACGGGATCATCCGGCTTTCTCCTTGCCCTCAACAGCGATATAGATGGCACCAACCAGGGCTGCCAGCAACAGCACCGAAGCGACTTCGAAGGGAATGACATAGCCAGCCGGGTCAACCAGAGCAGCGCCAAAACCGGCCAGATTTTCCGGGTTAGCCGGCAATTCGTTGAGCATTACCTGGAAATTGTCCCAGGTGGATATAAAAACAGCCAGCAAGCCGAAAAGAATGACCCCCATCAGTGCTGGCAGCCACCAACCCTTGATCAGACCGGGGTGCCCCTCATCCATCATCCGGCGGGTAAGCATCACCGTGAAGATGATCAAAATGCTGATGGCGCCGATGTAGACCAGGATTTGCACAATGGCAAAAAACCCAGCCTGCAGCGACCCAAAAAGGACGGCTACCCCCATCAGTGACAGTATCAGCCAGAGTGCGGAGTGCATCATCTTACGGGAAGCAACCACCATCACGCCAGAGAAAATGGTGACGGCAGCGGCAATCAAGAAAACGACCTGTAATCCGCTCATCCCTTCGCTCCTGAGCCAGGGTGAATGAAAACGTTATCCGGGCTGGCTACCGGGCGCTGGCGCGAGCCGATTTCCGGACCGGTAGTTTTGACGCCCCCCCGGATCAAGCGCTCGGCGATGAGGATGATGACCATGTTCACCCCAAATAAGATTATTACCCGCAGCCATTCTGCACTCCCGTCTAACAGGCGGTTGACCAGTGCAATCACCATAATGACGACTAGAGAAAGCGGCGTCAGCACCTTCCAGTTGAGATCCATCATCTGGTCGATGCGGAAACGCGGGTTGGTGCCGCGGAAGAGGATGAGGGCGAAATAGACGACAAAGGTTTTGATGAAGAAGTAAGCCAGACCCAGAACCGGGATTTCTTCGGCAAAGGGACCGCGCCAGCCACCCAGGAAAACCGTCACAAAGATAAACGAGGCTGTGAAGGCGTGCAGAAATTCGCCGACGAAAAACATGCCGAATTTAAGACCGGAATATTCGACGTTGTAGCCGGCAACGATCTCCGATTCAGCTTCAGCCAGATCGAAAGGAGCGCGACCGGTCTCAGCGACCGAGGCGATGAAGAAGATGAAAGCGGCAGCCGGTGCGACGAGAATATACCAGGGCTGCTGAGCCTCGACGATATCCACCAGGCTCATCGAGCCGGAGAGCATCACCGGCACCAGAGCGGAAAGAACGAATGGGACTTCGTAGGAGATCAATTGGGCGATCGCCCGCAAAGCGCCAACCAGGGCATATTTGTTATTGGAACCCCAGCCTGCCAGCAGGATGCCGAGTTCTCCCAAACCGCCAACGGCGATCAGGAACAGGATACCAACCGAAATGTTGACGCCGAAAAAAGTCTTAGAGAAGGGCGTCACCGCCCACATCATCAACACAGCGGCGACGGAAAGGATGGGCGCCAGGTTATAGGCTACCCAGTCCACACCGACGGGCGTGATCAATTCTTTGGTGAAAATCTTGAGCATATCCGCGATGGGCTGGAACAAGCCGTAAGGACCCAGGCGGTTGGGACCGAATCGATCCTGGAAACGGCCAATCAACTTGCGCTCATACCAAATCAAGAAAACCACGAAGAACATGGCGCCGGCTGCTAAAACGAATGCGCCGATGACAAATCCGACTGTGGTTGCCCAGCCTGGTCCCCAGGGGATGCTGGCCAGCAAGCCTTTTACCCAGTTGATGATGAAAACGATAGGGTCACGCCAGAAGCTCATAAATGCCTCCAACCCAACATGCGAAACCAGCTGCGAACGGCTAAAGCCATTCGAGCGCGCCTTTACGCCAGGCATACAACAGCCCGCCCAGCAGGATCAATATAAATAGGACAGCCTCAACCACGGCGTAAAGCGGCAGTTTGTTATAAGCCACAGCCCAGGGGAAAAGCAGCACAGCTTCCACGTCGAACACCAGGAAGACCAATCCAAAAACATAATATTGGACCTTCATTTGTACCCAGGCTGGCCCTACGGTCTCCATTCCGCATTCGTATGTTGTGTTTTTAACTGAATTCGGTTTTTTGGGAGAAAGTAAAGCGGCGATCGAAATGGCTGCAGCCGGAAGGAACATGGATACCAGGGCAAATATGCCCACGTAGAGCCAGTCGTTCAGCATGTTAGCTCCTATAGAATTTTTAGTGGAACCATGGAAGTGTTGGTTAGAAAAGCCCAGCCAACCCCAACAT
>DATMXL010000306.1:0-10563 GCA_035561555.1 Bellilinea sp. | reverse complement strand
ATGTACTAAGGATAATTCCCAGGCGTTGACCGGCGGCTGGTAGAAAAGATTGCAAGACATTACGGATGGTAGGTACAAACTCACTCGGCTGAATGATAATTCGCAAATAATCGACAAACCACTGCGGCCGAATCAAGGCTCCAGTGGCAGCCAACAAAACCACGGTTGCGAAAAACCATCCAGCCAATTTTGCGTGCCGGTTTCGCAGACTCCAGACAATGACAAATATGGCAAAAAGCGCCATGGCATGCGGTTGAATACTCGTGATCCCGAGCAGAACGCCGGCGAATTCATATTGCCGATCGCGCATTGCCAAAAAAATGGCCGCAATAATCAAACTAATTAATATCGAATTATTTCCTGAAAGAAGCGGGTAAAGACCATGGAACCAGAACAGAGCGAAGGCCACCATCAAACCCAGAATAACCGGTTTAATTTTCCAACGCGCCAGGTTTAGACTCATGAAAACCAGCGCGATAAGTATTCCTTCCATCAGAGCCATCCACAATGCCCTAGCTAGCGCATAATCGCTGATTAAGGCAAATGGCAGGCTAAAGTAGGCAGCATAAAGCGGTGAACCAAACCGTGCACCCGCAGGTAGTTGAATGCCCTCGGCTGCCGCGAAACTCATCATCGAATTCTGCGCGGTCTCGCTGTAAGGATTGACACCATCAATGAATAATGACCTGGCAGAAAACCAGTCCACCAGAAATTGTTCGCCGCCAGGATTAGCCCGCGTGTATTGTAAATTCCCCCATATCATAGCGGCAATCGACCCGCTAATGATCAACATTAACAGGATGATAGTGGTTATCGGTCTACGCCGAATCATGAGATTGATTTGCCTGTGGAATGCCGGGATATGGAATTCTGGCACCGTTACTCTGCCAAACCCCGTCAACAATTATAATGGATATCAATATGAGCATAAAAATCGCGCTCGCGCAGTTTGAGATTAATCTCGGCAACCCGCAAGTCAATTGGCATGCCGGTCAGGAGTATATACACCAGGCTGCGCAGGAAAATTGCCGCCTGGTTCAATTGCCTGAATTATGGATCTCAGGCTATGACCTCCCCAGGCGTGAGATGTACAGTCAACGGGTGACCGAGTGGAGCGATCAACTGCAATCCCTGGCGGATAAACACGACATGACAATCGGTGGCAGCATGATTACCCGTGAGGGAGACCAGTTCTTCAACACCTATTTGCTGTTCCGACCCGGTCAGCCGCGACCGGCGGGTTACCACAAGACACATCTCTTTCGTTTGTTGGATGAGCAGGATTATTTCACACCTGGAGAAGATCTGGCCGTTGTTGACCTGGGGTGGTGTAAAGTCGGCTTGGCCTTGTGCTATGACCTGCGATTTCCAGAATTGATTCGCGCTTATACAGCACGCGAAATCGACTGCTTATTGGTAGCAGCCGAATGGGGTCAGAAACGCAGCGACCATTGGCGAACCCTGCTCAAGGCTCGAGCAATCGAAAACCAAATCTTCATCGCGGCGACCAACGGAATTGGTCAAGTTTACGAAAATCAGCTGGCGGGTTACAGTGCTGTTATTGACCCATGGGGAACTGTCCTGGCAGAAGCCGAATCCAATCAACCAGCGTTGTTGACGGCTGAAATCGACTTGAGCGAAATTCAAAGGGTGCGCCAGGTCGTCCCCTCAACCGCTGATCGGAGGACTGCCCTTTATCGCCATTGGGATGAGGATAATCGAGAGATTGCAGGTTGACCGGCCTGGATTACGGCTGCTCCAGCAAAACGCTGATCTCGTCATGATAAAGCTCAACCCAGCCTGATTCAACTGCCAAATCGACCACAGGCATTTCCGGCGGTAGTAGGATATATTGGATATCGTATTTCGCGATGCTTGCCTGCCATCCGGGTTTCCCGCCGATCAAAGCGATCCACTCGTCAAACAGCTCCTGGGGGAAAAAATCCGCACGTCCATCGATAAAAATCTTGTTTTCTCGTAATCGCCAGTCCAGGTAGCCGCCCCAGCCGTAATCATTCAGGACATTGCCTGGCTTTCCATTGTCAGATAAATAGTCTACTGCACCAACCGGATAATACGTTTTCACAGATGAATCGACGATAATTGGATGGCTAACATAAATTAATTTGATCACGCCTGCCAATGCAACCAAAACCACTAAAGTCAAATTGATCGCCCTGCGCAAGCCGGTAGCTACCGAATGCTGGTCAGATCGCTCGCGCCATTGAGAAAATTGTCGCCCGGATGGTGTTGCTTTCAGATTTTTTCGAATGGAAGGGACGATCGCTGCAGTATGGTTGGATAGGACTGTAGCGGCAAATAACGAAAAAATCCCGATCAAACGTTGTGCGTTAAGCGAGGAGACGCCGAAAAAGGTTAATCCGGCCAGTTCCACTCCGGTTGCTCGTCGTTCGGACAAACCGATCGCGATCAAACAGCCAAACAGCAAGATCACATATGGCAGGCTGTAGATCGCATGAAAATCCAGGGATTGCCACTCCTGAATGTATTGATTGAACTGCACCCCGATGGTCTGGAAGGGAATCTTCCAGGTATTAAGCCCGTTCGGGTTAATCAACACCGCCACCAGGCTGATCGCCGTCCAATCCGCCAATTTACCAATGCGCGGCCAATCTATCGCAGGATTCAAACCGGGCCGAAACAGCCGGTCTAGAATCATACCGCCAAGCGTAATACCCAGGAGTAAAAAACCAAACGAATATCCGCCATGCAGGTTTGACCACAAAATAAAAAGCAGCGGTAAGGACCAAAGTTTTAAATTCTTCCCGCTCATATATTGCATCAGCCAATGGTTGAGGATGGCGAAAAATAGCAGGCTGAATTGCTGCGGACGTGGCGCCCAGATGGGTGCGAGTGTGGCACATGCTAAAACGGTGATTAAGGCTCGTTGGAATATCCCGCCACGCATAGATCTATACAGAACCAGCATCGTTGCGCAGGCAAGGATGGCAACAAACAGGGTTAGTCCTGTATATCCGCCGGCTTTAAACGCCAGAAACAGCACAACCTCTGACAACCAGCTGTGATTTACCCACGGTTCACCGTTACGGGTGAACGTCATATTGTCTGTTAAATATACTTTGCCGTTGGTGACCGTTTCTTCGCCGGCACGTAAATGCCACCACATATCCGGATCAGCCGGCACACGGGTCGCCATCAGAAAAACCAATAGGACCATCAGTACCAGCATCAAAATATTCAAAGACTCGCTGGAGGAAATCGGTCTGGCAGATTTAGTATTGGTTATCGTCATTGGATTCCTTCAAATTTCACGGTTGTTCTGCGTAAATATTGAGTTCGGCTGGCTGCACCACTTGAGATAGAGCGTAAAAAACCCGGTAATCGCCGATCAGCTGCTCCTGCCAATCTACATTTCGAGCTGCAAATTCCTGCCGCAGCCGTTCATCCAGGTTGGTGTTCTTGCTGGTGATGTAGGCTACCTTTTGACTTCCTTCCACCAGTTGTGAATAAGGCATGTACCGATCATCTCGCAACGTATACCGCAGATCTGGGTGATACGGCAGACGTGGTATGAAAATCAATGACTCGTCTGAAAGAAAGGCTAGAGGATAGCTCACCCAGTAATTGCTATAGCCGCGCGTTTCTCGCTTTTCTTTTAGGAAAGTGATCAATTCGTCCATGTTCTGGTGATTAACCTGAGCTGGTTCGTAAAATTGAGTGGTAATCCCTGGTGGTTTGATGAAAGCGGATTGGATATTTCCAGCCAATTGATATAGGAGCAAGAATCCGACCACAAACAACGCAGCCCTTTTTTTAACGACCCAATCGCTGATCACGAAACCGGCGATCACTGCCAGTCCAATTTGTATCGGTAAAAAATACCGTCCGGAGGGGTCAGCCCCAAAAGAAGTCATAATGAAAGCGGCTGCCAGAGTAATGCATACGCCGCCGTAAATGGCCATCACAGCCCGTCCGGGGAAAGGTCGGAGAATTTTCCGAACCGCTGCATACAGGATCACAGCCCACAGACCAACTACTAACGGCATGAGAGGCTGCAAAATCCAGCGCACATCCCAGGTTGGACGCAGTCCCAATATAGCGCTGCCGCCCAGTAGGATCAGACTGGCGATGTGGTTAATGGCTCGTTCCCAGAATGCGCCGCTTTCAACCGCGATCGCTGAGCCAAATAATTCTGACACTAGTGAACTCAGCCCATTTTGCAGCGCAAAAATCCACCAAGGCAGCGCTCCGATCAGAATACCTGCCAGCCCTGAAATAATCAAACCAGGGAGCTGCCAATACTTATTCGTTTTGATGATTTTGTAAAGGAGAAACACTAACACCGGAACTGCATAAACCATCGTTAACGCGTTGACCCACAGACCAAAGCCAGTCAATAACCCAAGGAGGAGTGCCGCCAGCCAAATCTTCCGATCCGGTCCCTTCTCTGCAGGCTCTGTCAACCTTTTCCCTAATTTGAGACCCACCAGGATGATCAGGTTCCCCAAGAGCAGCGCTTCCCCATAACCGCCAAGGCTGGCAGTCGTATACAAAGTCAGATTTACCGCTGGCAACGCCAATAATAACGCTGCCACATTTGCAACCCAGGGAAACCCAGCCCACTTCGCCAGAATCCACCAGGTAAGCCAGATGGTTCCCAGATAAAGCAGGCATTGAATCAGTCGGATCACCCAGACCTGTTCGCCGAAGATCCAAAATCCCGCAGCGATCAGATAGGCATCAAGGCTGCCCATATACGACTGGCCATAAAAGAAAACCGGTCTTTCGCCCTGGAGGATATGGCGTGCCATCAGTGCTACGACCGCCTCATCAGAATTGAAAGGCACCGCATTGACGATTAATAGGCTAATTTTTAACCCGGCTTGCAGGAGTATGGCTACAATTAACCACACGGTTACAGCCGGTTTACGATTGTTGATCGGTGTCTGCAGGCTCATCACCTCTATTTTAGCCAAAAATGGCTAGAGCCAGCCTTGCAGTGACCTGTCAGGTTACAACCAATGCCTCGTGTCTCCCCCCGAATCCTCCTGCTAGCAGTTTTTATTCTGATCGTCAGCCTGGTTTACTTAGCCGAGGTGAGCAGTGTGCCGTTCCATCCAGACGAGAGTACACAGATATATATGAGCAGCGATTTTGAGATTTTTTTCCAGCAGCCATCCGCTCTTTTCTGGCAACCGGAGAAAGGGGATTCATTACGCCAGCATTACCGCCAGCTAGACCCGCCCTTTACTCACACATGGATAGGTTTTGTGCGCTGGTTAACTCGGCAGCCGGAATTAATTGCCGACTGGGATTGGTCTAGATCCTGGCAGGCAAATCAGACCGCCGGCGCGCTGCCGGAGGCCGATCTGTTACAAACCGGTCGGCTGGCAGTGGCAATCCTCTTTCCATTTACTTTAGCTTTTGTGTATCTCTCGGGTAAACAACTGGGAGGTGAAATAACCGGCTGGTCAGCAATCGTCTTGACCGCTTCTAATGCACTTATTCTGCTGCATACCCGCCGCGCCATGGCAGAAGGTTGGCTTGTGACTGGGGTCGCCTTCAGCCTGTGGGCTCTGTTCACCTGGCGAAAACGCCCCTGGTTGTGCGCCATCCCGATTGCACTGGCATTTAACGCCAAATATTCCGCGGCACCGCTGCTGTTGGTAGGAATCATCGCGATTCTCTGGAATCCGACTGAGAAAAACCGGACCTGGCGAGGAATTGTCGTTCAACTTGCGGCTTACCTGGCAATTTTCGGTGGGATAACCCTGCTGCTAAATCCCTTTCTTTGGGCGCATCCCTTTGAGTCAATTTCCGCCGCGATTACAGCCAGATCAAACTTTATGGCAGCTCAATCTGTAGATTTTTCCGGTGCCAGCAGCCTGTTTGCACCTCAAACTATCTGGCAGAGTCTGACAGCTATGCTGGCACAGGTATTTTTCACTCCTCCCTCCTTTGCCGAGGTCAGCAATTATCTTGCTCAAACAAAGCCTGTGGTCGAAGAGTACCTATCAAACCCGCTTAACAATTTATTACGCGGACCCGTTGGCGGCGGAACGCTTTTAGGCTTTTTCCTGCTGGGTTTGATCACCACCCTTCGGCGCATTTTTACTCCTCCGAGGCTCGCCTCCAAACGAGGATTGATCCTTATCCTGACTGCGCTAGCTTTTGAATTCATTTTTATGCTGATCACCACCAACGTTGCCTTTCAACGTTACTACCTGGTACTTCTGCCTATGGTCATATTAATCTGCAGCCTTGGTGTTGCCAGTCTGATTCGTTTTTTCACTGACATCTTAAATTGGTTTCGCACAACCCAGAAAAACAGTTCAGGCACAGTTTGACGCCAATAACCTGATTCCAAAAAATGAGTGTCTCCTGCATTAATAAAAAGAGCAGGCGTCTCCGCCTGCTATCTATGTATTGATCGTCAAACTGTTAGATGTGCTTGTGAAACACTCGATGATTCTTGTAAGGCTTCCCGCCCATGGTAATAAGGTCTTTCCGCATCTGCACTGCGGTTTCAGCTACCTGAGTAAGTTCAAAATGCTCAAATGGATAATCATGGATCGTCTTATCCATTTCAGCGTACATAAGCGCGTTTCCGCCGCGTCCATGATATTCCGGCAGCATCCCGGCGCCATTGAGTGAGATCCATTTGGTTTTCTTGGAATCCAGCAGAAGATCGATGATCGCCCAGGGTGTCAGTCGTCCTTTGGCGCGCTGAAGCGCCGCCGAAAGATCCGGAAACCCGAGTAAAAAGCCCACCACTTTATCTTCATACAGCAGAATCTTAATCAAACGCGGGTCAGCTACCGTCAACAGTACATTGAGGGTGTAATCAATTTCTTTCTTCGTCTGTGGATAATATTCCCAGTTATTGACAAATGTGTTGTTATAGGCTTCGCCGATCCGGTCTGCCCATTCTTTCAACTCTTTGGAAGAGGTGAAGGTTTTAACCTTGAATTTCCCCTTCTCAAGCACTTTCTCAGCTACCAGGTGAACTTTCTCCGGTAATTTGAACGACGCGGCTGGGATATAACACGAAACAAAATCGACCTCTTTTTCAAAGCCAATATTTTCCACCAATCGGACGTAATATGCCGGGTTGTAGTTCATCATGGTCATCATTTGACGGTGCTCGAAACCTTCAATTTGCATGCCGTATCCGTCAAACAGGCTGAAACCCTTCGGCCCGACGATTTCATTCAGACCGCGTTCACGTGCCCAGGTAAAAGCCCGTTCAAAAAGAGCGTTCGCAACTTCCTGGTCATCGATACATTCAAAGAAATAAAATTGAGCCTTTTTGACGTTATGGTACACATTGAACGGCTTATTATCCATGGCACATAACCGACCCACCATTTTGCTATCTCTCCGAGCCACCCAGAATTCTGCATCTGAATGCTCGTAGAAGGGGTGTTTGGCCGGGTTCATCATCGCTTTGGTATCGCTGATGAGAGGAGGCACCCATTGGGGATTGTTCTTATAAATAACGAAAGGAAATTTTGCAAATTCAGCTACCGCTTTGCTGCTTTTTAGATTTACTGTCTCAATAGTGACCATTAGGCCTCGCATCATGCATCGAATGAAGAGATATAAAAACTGCGCTCAGTATACTCTCGATTGATCACAGCGCAAGAAGAACCAGCCCCAAACTTTTTTAATCCCGCAAACACCGTAACCAGATCATTCCCGATTTTTCTCTCCTCATTATCGCTAATGAGTAGTAAGACAGGCGCTTTGTTTCATACTTATTTATACCCTTGGAAGGCTTCCCTATACCCAGACGATCCCTGGTACAACTTTATCAAAATGAATTTACTGGTTACAACACCACTAAGTTGCAAAAAGATTTACTCGCCGGAATCACGGTCATAGCGGGTGCGCTGCCTTTGGCACTGGCATTCAGTGTGACCTTCGGAGCAATTGCCGCCGCCGGACTTGTGACCGCCATCATTGCCGGTAGCCTGATCGGTGCCTTGTCCGGCGCACCGTACCAAATCAGCGGTCCAACTGTTGCACCGAGTGCGGCACCGCAAATTAGCGCTATTCCGCAAACCCTAATCCTGGCTGAGCGCTTCAATCTTCTCGCATTTGACTGGTCCACTCTGCCGGAAATTTTAGCACTGGCTTTAACCATCACTGCACTTGGTGCGGTTGAATCGCTCTTATGCGGTGCTGTAGCATCCAATATGACCGGCATCCGTCTGCAACCCAATCAGGAATTGATGGGACAGGGTATCGGGAACATGGTTATTTCGTTCTTCGGAGGCGTGCCAGCCACCGCCGCCATTGCCCGCACCAGTATCGGCATCAAAGCCGGCGGTCAAACTCGAATGGTCAGTATTATCCATGCGGTTGGGTTATTGCTCTCCATGTTTCTGCTTGCACCGGTAATGGCCAAAATTCCACTCTCAGCTTTGGCTGGCGTTTTGATCATCACCGCCTGGCGCATGAATGAATTTGCCGCCATCCGCTTCATGGTCGGCAAACGCTTCAAAAGCGACATGTTGGCGTTTTCGATTACAATGTTAGCCACAATCACGCTTGATTTGACCCAGGCAATTCTCATTGGCTCTCTGGTAGCGGGTGCAGTGTTCCTCAACCGGATTGCCAATCTGGAAGTGGATGTGAGCGAGGTAGATGCCGAAAAGCCGCGTGCCAAAGGCATTGAGGCGGAAGGAAAGCGTAAACATGTTCGCGTTGCCTTTATCACCGGTCCGTTGTTTTTCGCTGCCACCGGAATTTTCAATGAGGTTTTCACCAATTTGACTGACACTCATGCTTTGATTCTTTCCATGCGGGGTGCGCCCCTGGTGGATACAGCCGGTATCGAAGCCATTCACCGCCTGAATGAAAACCGGCGCCAGCAGCGCAGAACTTTGATGCTGGCCGGTGTGCATACCAACGCACGTGCCATGCTGGAACGCAGTGGACTGGTCCACGACATCGGTGAAGAGAATATATTCCGGAGCAGCGACCAGGCCATCGTAGCTGCCGAGAAAATTGGCTGCCGTTTTTGTGCCCAGGCGGATTCCGTTTAAGACTCAAAACTACGGCTTTTCTTTGACAATTGGGAGAAACCCTCATGCCTAATCATTTGGCGACCGAAAATTCCCCCTATTTGCTGCAACACGCCAATAACCCGGTGGATTGGTACCCCTGGGGTCCGGAAGCGCTTGCCCGAGCCAAAGCCGAAGACAAGCCGATCTTCCTAAGCATCGGTTATGCCGCCTGCCATTGGTGCCATGTGATGGCCCACGAATCATTTGAAGACCTGGTCACGGCTGATCTGCTCAACCAAAATTTCATCAACATCAAAGTTGATCGCGAAGAACGCCCCGATCTGGACAGCATTTACATGTCGGCTGTGGTCGCCATGACCCACCAGGGTGGCTGGCCGATGAGTGTTTTTCTCACCCCAGGCTTGAAGGCATTTTACGGAGGGACCTATTTCCCATCCGAACCGCGCCATAACCTGCCCAGTTTCCGCGAAGTCTTGCGATCGGTCATCGCTGCCTGGCAGCAGGAAAAGAGTCAGGTAGAGCACGTTTCCGAACAAATCCTGACAAACATTCAACAAAATAATACGCTAGATTTTACCCGGCAGGATCAGCTGCAGCCAAAAATCCTTTCCGAAGTGCTGAATGGCTTGCTGTCGCAATATGACTGGGGTTTTGGTGGCTGGGGTCGTGCGCCGAAGTTCCCGCAGCCCATGCTGATCGATTTACTGCTGCTGCAAGCTTCCGATGGAAACCACGAAACCCTGGATGCAGCCCGTCATGCGCTGGATGCCATGAGCCGCGGTGGAATGTACGACCTGGTCGGCGGTGGATTTCACCGGTACAGTACCGATTCTGGTTGGCTGGTGCCGCATTTTGAGAAAATGCTGTATGACAATGCTCAACTCGCCCAGGTGTATCTGCATGCTGCCCAGCAAACCGGTGACCCGTATTACCGTGCCGTTACAGAAGATACTTTGGACTTTATGCTGCGCGAAATGCGCCATCCGTTAGGTGGATTTTATGCCAGCATCGATGCTGATTCCGCAGAAGGCGAAGGTGTGTTCTACACCTGGACACCAGCAGAGATTGCCAGCGCCATCACCGATCCGCGGGACCGGGTAATTTTCGATGCGACCTATGCCCTTCCTGCCGGCGGTAATTTCGAAGGCAGGATAATTTTGCAGCGCCTACGCCAACCGGATAAGACCGCAGCTGAACTTTCCATGGACTTGAAAGAATATCTGGTGCGGCTTAAATTGATCCACACTCAGCTGCGCGCCGCACGTGATTCGCGATTGCGTCCTGAAACTGACGACAAAATTCTATTAGCCTGGAATGGTTTGACAATCTGCGCGTTTGCTGAAGCTGGACGGTACCTTGAGCGAACGGATTACCTACGCGCAGCCCAACAATGTGCCCGCTTTATCCTTTCCGGTATGTCTGGTCAAAACACATTATTTCGCTCTTGGCGTGAAGGAGCAGCTTCTATCCCGGCCTTTTTGGAAGATTACGCCGCCTTCATACTGGCTCTGCTCACCCTCTACCAGGCAGATGGTGACGCCACCTGGTA
>DATMXL010000305.1:0-5475 GCA_035561555.1 Bellilinea sp. | reverse complement strand
TGATTAACCTGTCAGTTTGCCCAAGTACATGGCGACCGAAATACCATTCCACGCACTAGATATTCATTTCACCCGGCCGAAAGTGATCGGTGAGCGGCTCGCGATGACAAAAAAAAACCGGCGGGAGGGCCCGCCGGTCTTCGATCTACACTTTTTCCGCAATATGCTTTGCACCTTCGCGCAGTGCCTGGTAGTTCATCGGCAGCAGTTTGTGATGCTTCTCCGGCAGGTGCTCGCGCAGCGACTTCTCCACGGCTTCCAACGGCAGCAGCGGCACGTTAGCCAGCAGCGCACCCAATAGCACCATGTTGGTCATCTTCTTGCTGCCCAGACTTTCGGAAATTTCGTTGCCCGGCACCAGCACGGTATGAATATCAAGCCGGGTGACGGCACGATCGACCATCGACGAATTGACGATCAGGTGCCCGCCGACTTTGACCAGCGTTTCATATTTGTCCAGCGAGGGTAGATTCATAGCTACCACAACCGCCGGGTGGCGCACGTTAGGCGAACCAATCTCCTCGTCAGAGATGATGACGGTGCAGTTGGCGGTGCCGCCGCGCATCTCCGGACCATAGGACGGGATCCAGGTGACTTCCAGGCCATTATCCATGGCGGCGTAAGCCAGCACCTGGCCGGCAAACAACACACCCTGGCCACCAAAACCGGCAAAAATGATCTCAGTTTGCATGCGTTCTCCCTTAGACCTTGATCTCAGCCACGGCCGGGTTGACTTTGTAGTCGCCCAGCGGATAATACGGAATCATGTGCTCTTCCAGCCAGGTCAGCGAATTCTGCGGGGTCATCTCCCAGTTGGTCGGGCAGGTGGAGAGCAGTTCGACCATCGAGAAGCCCAGGCCGCGCAATTGCACCTCTAAGGCCATGCGGATGGCTTTTTTGGCCAGGCGGATGTTCTTTGGGTCATGCAGGCTGCGGCGTACGATATAGCTGGCGCCATCCAACTGCGAGAGCATTTCGGAAGCACGGATGGGGTAGCCCTGGGTCTCAACATCGCGCCCATGGGGTGATGATGTGGTTTTTTGGCCTGGCAGTGTGGTGGGGGCCATTTGACCTCCGGTCATGCCGTAGTTGGCATTGTTGAGGAAAAACACGCTGATGTTCTCGCCGCGAGCGGCTGCATGGACTATTTCAGCAGCGCCGATCGAGGCCAGATCGCCGTCACCCTGGTAGGTGAGGACAATTTTATCGGGGAAAACACGTTTGACGCCGGTAGCCATAGCCGGAGCTCGGCCGTGGGGCGCCTGCACGAAATCAAAATTCATGTAATTGTAGGCAAAAACCGAGCAGCCGACCGAAGCCACGCCGATGGTGCGGTCACGCAGACCCATCTCGTCGATTACTTCGGCGATCAGGTGGTGCGCCACGCCATGGGTGCAGCCCGGGCAGTAATGGGTATTGGTTTTGGTCAGCGCATCGGGTCGTGCGTAAACAACAATTTCTTCCTGGGTTTCCATTCGCTGCTCCATTAGTTTAATGTGCCCATGCGCGCCAGCCAGCGGTCGCGCGGGTGGCCGGCAAGGGTCAGCGGACCTTTGGCGAGGCGTTGGATCTCGGACAGAATTTCATCCGGCAGCGGCATGATGCCGCCCAAACGGGCGAAAAACTCCACCGGCACAGCGCCCTTTGTGATGCGGCGAATATCTTCCAACATCTGACCGGCGTTCATTTCAACCACCAGAATGCCCTCCACCTGTTTGGCGAGGTCTTCCACTGCTTGTTCCGGGAAGGGGTTGAGGGTGATGGGGCGCAGCAGACCCACCGGAATGCCCTCGGCGCGCGCAGCGCGCACAGCCGAAAGAGCCACCCGGCCGGATGAGCCAAAGCCAATCACGGCATATTTGGCATCTTCCATAAAGTAGGTCTTGTAGCGGATTTCGTTGGCTTCCACTTCCTGCCAGCGGCGCAGCATGCGCAAATTGGCCTGTTCTTCCTGCGGCGGATCGAGGTAAATGGAGCTGAGGAAGCGGCGCTCACGGTCCTTGGCGCCGGTAACTGCCCAGTCGGGATAAACGGTGCGCAGCGGCTGCATGGGCGGCATTTCGGCCGGTTCCATCATCTGACCGATGCTGCCATCGATCAGCACCACCGCGATCGAACGGTATTTATCTGCCAGATCGAAGGCCAGGACCGTCAAATCGATCGATTCTTGCACGGATGATGGCGCCAGGACGATCAGGTTGTAATCGCCATGCCCGCCACCGTGGACAATCTGGTTGTAGTCGGCCTGTGCCGGGGCAATGTTGCCCAAACCCGGCCCGCCGCGCATCACATCCACCAAAACAGCCGGAATCTCGGTGCCGGCAATATAGGAAACACCTTCCATCATCAAACTCATTCCCGGGCTGGAGGAGGAGGACATGACCCTGGTGCCGGTACAAGCTGCGCCGTAGACCATGTTGATGACTGCCAGTTCGCTCTCAGCCTGGACGAAGACCCGGCCTAACTGCGGCATGCGCTCGGACATATACTCCAAAAGCTCGGTCTGCGGGGTGATTGGGTAGCCAAAATAAGCCGCACAGCCGGCTCGAACCGCTGCCTCGGCAATCGCGTTATTCCCTTTCCATAATTCACGCGCCATATCCGTCTCCTAGGCTCCTGCCAGAACTGCACGTTTGGCGCGCAGATCTTCGCGATATACGGTGATGGCGGCGTCGGGGCACACGATGGCGCAAATAGCGCAGCCGGTGCAGCCGTCCTTGACCAGCGAGGCCGGGTGGTAACCCTTGGCAGTAATGCGGTTGAGGTCCAGCGCAATCACTTCTTGCGGGCAAGCTCCAACGCACAACTCGCATCCTTTGCAGTACAAATCACTGACCACAATTCGTCCCTTTGGGGGCATCCGTTTTCCTCCTCTACAGGAATTAATAGCAAAAAATAGGCCGCGATGCTCGGTGCAAGTTTATTATGCCGTTGCTGGCGGAAATAACATAGTGTCAACCGTCACGAGGGTGGACTACATCTATCCTCTAAATTACTATCATATTGGTATATTTTGTCATATTTAAGGAATTGGACGATATTCCCGACAATATCTTATGAATGAATCGAACGTAGGTGCCTTCAAAACGCAGAGCCAACACTACTCAATTAATTGTCAAAGCGACGGAGCGAAGCGGAGGAAGCAATCTACCCGAATCGATCACAAGCCTCCTCTCGATGGACACAATGGTTGATTCTCGTAGATCGCCACGCTCCGGTACCCTCCGCTCGCGATGACAATCGCTGTTGGCAGGATGACATGGGCTGCGCTCAGGATGACCAACAATTGTCATCCTGAATGCCCCGATTCTTGCACATCATCGTATAAAGCGAACAATAAGGGGGTATGAAGGATCTCCAATTTATTAATCGAGATCCTTCGCCACGCTCACTCACACGCCGCCCCAGGGTTTTTCGGGAGAGTACCCCGTGGGCAGGATAACAAATTAAAGCAGTCGAGGTTCTTAGCCGTGGTTAACTTGAAAGGTCATTTCGTTGTAGGGCTTCAGCGTCGCTCAACCCCTACCCCTTCCAATTAATTTGCTCCTCGTTCTGAGGTTAATGAGATTCTCAGGTTTTATTGCATTTATATGATACAATTTATCTAAATTAGGATTGCTTATGGCTTACGACCGTTTTGGACGAGACATTCACTATCTGCGCATCAGCCTGACTGATCATTGCAACCTGCGCTGCGTATACTGCATGCCGGAGGATATGACCTTCCGGCCGAATGCGGAGATGCTGCAGGATGACGAGATTCTGCTGCTGGTACGGCTGTTTGCCGACCTGGGTTTCGACAAGTTACGGCTGACCGGCGGCGAACCGACCGTGCGCAACCACATTGTCGACCTGGTGCGGGAGATTGCCGCAGTGCCAGGCATCAAGTCGCTGTCCATGACCACCAACGGTGTGCTGCTCGGCAAACTGGCACAGCCGCTCAAAGATGCCGGACTGCAGCGGGTCAATATCAGCCTGGACACGCTAGATACAGTGCGCTTCAAGAAAATCACGCGCTGGGGTTCCTTTGACCAGGTGTGGCAGGGCATTCAAGCCTCCGAAGCTGCCGGACTGACCCCGGTCAAGCTCAACGCGGTAGTGGTGCGCGGCTTCAACGATGAGGACATTGCGCCTATGGCAGCGCTGACGCTGGACAACCCCTGGCAGGTACGCTTTATCGAAATGATGCCATTTGGCGGCGCGACTGCACTGCAAACGCAGCAGGTGGTCACCGCCGAGGAGATGCGTGAGAAAATATCCGCTGAGCTGGGTCCGCTGACGCCGGGTAACAACGGCAAACTGGACGGCGAGGCGCGGATTTACCGTCTGCCGAACGCCAAAGGCGAATTGGGCTTTATATCATCGGTCACCGCGCCGTTTTGCTCAGCCTGCACGCGCGCCCGGCTGACTGCCGACGGCAAGCTGCGCCTGTGCCTGCTGCGCGACAAGGAAGTGGATTTGCTCACGCCGCTGCGCCAGGGCGCAACGCTGGCGGAACTGCGTCAGATAGTGCTGGACGGCGTGTGGGTCAAACCCTGGGGTCACGGGCTGGCGGAAGGCGATTACGCCACCAACCGGGTCATGAGCGAAATCGGGGGATAGTCTAGCGTGTCACGTGTCACGTTGTAATACACGGTAGCTTTGGTTTTCATCCGGGTTTGGCCAATAGGGTGCGCTGAAGCGCACCATTAATTTTAATTTCCAGGGGCAGTTTGCTGCTCTTATAGCTTTCTCCGGAAAGCGCACCCTTCGTCTTGGGCGAATGTGAGTCGAGAGGCAGGTTAATCCTATACTTTCGGCTACATCGAGTGTTTCCTGGTGTGCGTATAATACATGTATCCAGTTTCACAAACACTCAGGAAAAATATGATTCGAACTGAACAGCTTTCCAAGTATTTCACGACCCGCAAGGGTCAACAGCCGATTCGCGCGGTGCAGGATCTGACACTCGAGGTGCGCGAAGGCGAGGTTTTCGGCTTCCTCGGGCCAAACGGTGCCGGTAAAACCACCACTGTGCGCATGCTCACCAGTCTGATCGGTCCAACCGCCGGGCGCGCCTTCATCGGACGCTGGGAGATCGGCAAGGATGATCAGAAAATCCGCCGCTCGGTCGGCATTTTGACCGAATCCCCGGGCATGTACGAGCGCTTGAGTGCTGAGCGCAATCTGTCCATTTTCGCCAGCCTATATGACGTTCCGGACGTTCCCGGGCAGGTGGAAAAATACCTGCGCATGCTTGGTCTGTGGAACCGGCGCTTTGACGAAGTGGGCAGCTTTTCCAAAGGCATGCGGCAAAAACTGGCCATCGCCAGAGCACTGCTGCACGAGCCGCAGGCGCTCTTCCTGGACGAACCCACCAGCGGTCTGGATCCGGAAGCGGCCAAATTGGTGCGCGACTTCATCGAGGAACTCAAGTCGCTGGGGCGCACCATTTTCCTGTGCACCCACAACCTGGACGAAGCCGACCGCCTGTGC
>DATMXL010000304.1:0-9353 GCA_035561555.1 Bellilinea sp. | reverse complement strand
GTGGACTTGCAGACACCGAACGGAGCAGCCATCCCGATCGAAGAGCGCGACCCGGAGGAGATTACCAAAATCAGCAGCGAATGGATAGCACCCCGCGGAGCTCCAGCCTTCAACCCGGCATTTGACGTTACACCGGCAAAGTACATCACGGGCATCATCACCGAGCAGGGCATTGCCTATCCGCCATACGATCATTCACTGCGAAAGATGGTTGGTATAGCGCAACAGTCTATCTCAGGATAAGCGGAAGGAATACGTTGTGAGTCGGCGGTATTCCTGTGAAATAAATCTTGTCAGTGGCCGATATTGGCTGCAAATTGACAAGTCCATTCGCATTCGCAGTTCTGGAATGTAATCCCGCCGTCACGGTTTCATTGGCTGTACAGGTCATGTTGCTCTCGGCTGCCAGGGTTGTATATGGACAACTGATCAGGTTGAAGTTGTCGGTCACTGAAATACTGCCAACGGGGAAATTGCCTGTGTTCGTCACGACATAGGAAAGTAAAGCGTTTTCGCCAATGATGATATCTGGCCCCGGGGGCTCAACCGCATGCAAGCCATTAACTTTAAATTCCAGTGTCAATCCAGCCTGTACCCCAAAATAGTAGCTCTCCGCAGATGCAATAAAAACCTGGAAGTCGTCTGGCCATACTCCTTGGACGGTCGCATCATTTTTAAATGCACCTGTTTGGGCAGTTCCAATGCCAGTGCATTTCATGTTAGACCCAGCCGCCAGAATAGTCGATGGACAACTGATACTGTATTCATGGTTGTCCAATATGTTTATCCCAGTTAACGGAATATTCGAGGTGTTTTCGATGAAATATTCCCAGGTCACCGGATCGCCCAGGTTTATGGGTAAGCCCAGTGCAGCAGTGGGGTCCTGACCATTGGTATGTACATCTAAAGTGATTCCGCCCTGGACACCAAAATAGCTGCTTGCAGCCTCGTGGGTCAGCTGGGCAGAGTCAATCATTGTGGTCACTTGACCGGTATGAGTGTGCTGCCCCACCAAGGCCTGAGTGACCGGTCTAATGCAGAGGTGGGATGATAACGAATCTAATTCTACATTTTGGCAGACCGTTAAATCATCCGAACTATCTCCAGGGGTGCCACTGTCATCGGTCAATTCAGTGATGGTCATTTTCGTTTCTGACAGAGAGAAATTGTAGACCCTATATAGCAGTTGGATGTCGTCACCAGCAGGTAGATAAATCCCAGGTGGACTTCCCGTCGAAACAGAGTTGAGCGTGACGGTCATGTCCAGCATTTGATCCGGATCATAGCCGTAATAATGGCCGTAATCATATTCAGTAAACTCTTGATCCAGCATCTCCACTTTTGCCCGACCTACATTGGTATATTGGCCTGCCAAAGCCAGCGCAGTAAATTCACACGAATTTGTAGGGTTAGATTTGCCTGGGTCAATCGAAGATCTTGTGCAGACCAGCCTATCGTCTGAAGTAATACCTGAGGTTCCGTTATCATCCCATACCTGAACATTTGTTAGCGGGACATTGCCGGTATTGGTGACCTTGAAAGCCCAGGTAACTGGTTGACCAATTTCAATAAATGGACCAGGTGGTGCATTATCGAGGATATCGTCATCAGTAGTTTTTTCGAGGGTGTAGGAAATGTTGGCACCAAAATAATGAGACAAATCCCAAGCAGTCAAAGGCGGTCCAATGAGTGTTGTGCCGATTTTTGGCTGAGTGGTTACCACTGCGTTGTTAACATACAGACCAATTTCCGCTTCCTTACTGGCTGTGCAAATCAGGGCGGCTCCCGCGAGCAGATTGGTAGTATTGCAAACGGCATTAAAATCATCACTCAAGTTTAGCGAGGTGCCGTTATCGTCCGTGATAGAAATTTCAGCAATGGGCACATTACCAGTATTGGTGATGGTGTACGTCCACTGAACCGGACCGCCTGCCAAAATCGTTGGTCCTGGCGCAGCATCGGCGTCTTCCCCGTTTGTTCTTTTATCGATCGTAATCCCCGGGCGTGCGCCAAAGTAATGAGCACCATCCGTATCCGATGGTGAAACGGCATGCCCGGCGGTGTCAATATAGGTGGAACTTGCCGAAGCAAGGTTGCTATGCTGTCCTGCTGTCCAGGTTCCCACAAGCGTACACTCCACTGGTGCAGCCTCCGGTGTAAAGGTGACAGGTAGAGGGCAGGTGGTCAGATTAAACCCGGGGTCGCTCCAATTAGGGTTCACCACTGGCACATTTCCGGTATTATCCAATACCAGCTTGTATTTCAAGGTGCTGGTTTCCAGGAAATATGGACCGGGTTGTAAATCTGCATCCTGCCAGGTTTGACCGTTATCGCCGGAAACATACTTTTCAAGGTTTAGCAGCGGCCAAGCCCCGAAGTAGAATGCCAGATCATCGTCCGAAACATTGCGCGAGTGACCGGCCGTGTCGACGTAGATTGCGGATGCGGTAGCAGTATTTTGGTGGGTACCCGCCATCCATCCAATAGTGATCGTACATTGACGACTGGCAGATGGCGCTAACAGACCATTTGCACACCCGGGGAGCAGTGAAAAACCCGAATCGATTAAAGTTGCGGTTTGAGCGACGTTGCCAGAGTTGGTTAAGGTTAAGCGGAATTGCGGCTGATCCACGCTTTCCAACAAATAAGGACCTGGGGCAGTATCAGCCGGCAGCCAGGTGGCCCCGCTATTTAGTGAAATCTCGTTTGTAAGCGATAGCGTTGGGACTGCGCCGAAATAATGAGCCGATTTTGCATCATCAGCGGTCCAGGAATTGCCTTGCGAGTCGCTGAATTCTGCATGGGTAGAAATATTGAACACGTGAGCACCGGATGACCATACAGACAGAGCCGTACAGACTTTAGAACTTCCCGAGTCAAGGTTGACCGGCGTCTCGCAACCCATGAGCGGTAGTTCATCGTCGGTGACCTGGATACCTTCGATCCGGACATTGCCGTTATTAAGGATTGTCAGACGGTATAAAGGATTGAATCCACTCAGCAGGGTTGGAATTGGAGTTATGCTTCCATCCAACCAGGAATTGGCATTATTCAGGGAAATATCGAAAGTTATGGTGAGACCCGGACTGGCACCGAAATAATTAGCCGAATCATAATCTGACGCCGCGACAGTGTGCCCCCCGGAATCGGTAAAGGTTACAGAAGCAGTTGCGGTGTTCAATTGGGGTCCGGCAGCCCAGGCGCCGGTCACCAGGCAAATCCGTTGATCCAAACCGGCATCCGGCATGCCATCATCCGGTTGTAAAACGCCAGATGCACACTCACCTGGTAGAGAAATAGGGTTGTCTGTCAAACTAACGTTGAGCGGTAGATTACTGGTATTGTGTGTTGTAATTCGATACCGAGGTACAGCTCCATTGTTCAGCAGCGTCTGACCAACTGGATCGTTGGCATCCAACCAGGTTAACTGGTTATCAAGAGAAATTTCTTTTTCGACAGAGACACCAATCTGCGCGCCAAAATAGCGCGCGGAAATGGAATCGGTTACAGTTTTTTTATTGTTGGAAGTGTCAGTGTAATCTGCGCTGATACTTGCAGTACTTACATGAGTCCCCGCTTCCCAAGTCCCCGTTATGATGCAGGGAAAACTTGCGCCAATTCCAAGTGAAGTGGGAAAGCCGCAACCGGAAAGGTTATGCACTGAGTCGGTTACCAGAAGATTCGCCAGGGGAACATCCCCATTATTGCTAGCGGTTATCTTGAATTTCGGTGTGTAGCCCGACAACAGAGTATGATCTGGCGCAACATCAGCGGGCAGCCAGGTGGCTCCACCGTCGACAGATAGTTCTTTGGTAATTTGAATGTCCGGTCCTACCCCGTGGTAATGATCTATATCAGTTGCTGAAACGGCAAGTAGCTTATCCGGTGGGTTAGCAGTAACGGTGGCAGTATTTTCGTAATTTCCTCCCACCGCCACACCGGAAGCGTTGCAGGTCAGGGTACTTCCGGGTGCCAAGGTCGTTTCAGTGCAATCGAGGATCAACGTTAAATCGCTGTCTGCGACAACCACATTCGTTAGAGGTACATTACCTGTATTTGTAACGTCATAGGTCCAATTGACCGCCGATCCGACCAGGATGTCGGGACCAGGACCGATATTGGAGTTGACCCCATTGGTCTTTTTCACAATTTGGATGGACGGCTGCGCTCCAAAGTAATGACTGGGATCACTGTCTGTGACAGCGGGAAGTCCACCCGGAGGGTTGGCTGCCACGCTGCCAATATTGCTGTATTGACCTAAAGTTGCAGAACCGGAAGCAGTGCAGGTCATTACCTCACCCTGGTTGAGGGTGCTCTTCGGGCAGATGATGGTCACTCCCTGGTTGTCTGTCACGGTCACACCAGATAAAGCCAAAGGACCGGTATTGGCAATCCAATAGGTCCAATTGACCATCGACCCGTACAAAAGGTGCGGTCCAGGAGGTGTATCTGCCTCAGAGCCGTTTGTATAGGTTTCTAAATAAATCCCTGGGATCGGACCGATCGCCATTTTAGCGACAAATCCATCCTTATTGCCCGATATGCTGGTATCAAAAGCGCCAAAACTTACCGGAAAATCCGCGGACTCCGTGATTCCGCCTAGGTAGGTATAACCCCAGGGATCGATCGCCATCGATTTCGCCAGATCCGTCCCCGAACCACCAAGGTAAGAGGAATAATTCACGTGTCCGGGATCTGAACCAGTTAAATCAAAGCGCGCAATAAATGCGTCTTGCCCGCCGCCTGCCTCAAGTTGGTAGGCATCTGCGGTGGTTGGAAAAAAAACAGAATCCGTACTGCCAAAGACTTGAATTCCGTCATTGGAATCCAAACCGACTGACGCGATACTGTCCGTACCCTCCCCTCCCAATAACGTGACGTAGTCCCAGGCTGTGCCGGTGTTGTTTAAAACCGCTAAAAATCCATCATATCCGCCCTGAGACATTCCTTCACTCGCCGGAAAATCCAACGGATCTGTCGTACCAGCGATGATCGCTCGCCCGCTGGAGTCGACTGTGATCCAATTTCCTCGGTCATACGAGTCGCCGCCTAACATCAGAACGAATATTTTCTCCCCGGTTGGTGAAAACTTTATGACATAGGTGTCATCAAACCCTATGATAAAACTGCCACCTGGACCTAAGTCAAACGAGTCCGATTCTCCAGTAATGTAGGCGCTCCCGCCGCTGACTTTGATAGCGTAAGCAGCGTCTTCACTCCTTCCTCCGAAAACCTCACCATAAAGGCGGTTGCCACTTGAGTCAAACTTGGCGGCAAATCCACGCATTTTGGCCGGTGCAGACGCGCCTGGGATGTACTTGGACCAGGTGGTTCCCGTGATATAAGCCAGATTGGATTCGACGTCAATTCCAAATCCGTTATCATCTGCTTCGCCGCCATGCAGCTTTGCATAGATTAAATCAGTACCGGTAGCATTGAGTGCCGCCACAAATGCGTCAAAAGAATCAGAGTACCTGGGACCTGCCAGTGGAAAATCGTCGGAGTAGGTGCTTCCAACGATGAAAGCCGTGTTGCCGTCCAAAGCAATGCCGTTAACTTCATCCGTGTTGCTGCCGCCTATGTAGGTTGCATAATTTATCCCGGTTCCGTACTTGTTAAACCGAATCACAAATCCATCTGCATTGTTTGCATTCGGATCGAACGCCCCGGGAGTGGTGGGAAAGTCTGTGGAAATCGTATTTCCGGCGACAAAAACCTCCTGTAAGGAGTTGACATCCACACCATTGACGGCGTCGGTTGCTGCCCCGCCTACATAGGTGCTAAAAATTAAATCTTCTGCCGCAAGCAGGCTGGATACCATTAACAAAGGTGCCTGTGGGTCGGCAAAAGGCGCGTCGATTTGGAAAACATCATCCGTCAATTCAGTTACTGTTTGGTGGGATTGAGAATTATGGATTCCTACACCATCTGGGGTGGAGACTTCCGGCAGCACTACCCCATAATCGCCTACGTTGGTTGAGATTTTCAGTATCCCATCGGATGAAACAACATCACTTGCGCCTTCAATAACCATTTGGACTTTTTCCAGTTGCGCACCGCTCCTGGCTTCATACTCCCAACGAAACAGGCCGCTTGCATCTGTTTTCAACAATAGGTCAATGCCGGGATAAATTTCAACGTAGCGCACACCGCTCCATGCCGGGACGTCGGTATGCCAGTTCGTCGAATCTGCCCCTTTGAGGTAGGAAACATGCGTATCCAAACGGCCAAAAGGAACCAGTGCTGCATCCAGATTGGCGTTGGCAAAACGGATATGTACATGATTGCCGCCTGTGTATTGATTTCGCCCAGCGAGTTTTCCTCGGACGGTCGGAACCTGCTCTGTGGCAAATCTGGTAATCCAAATGCCATCAGGTACAGCCCAGGTGTATCCTTGATCACCCTGCAGCACGAATCGTCCTGCGCCGGCGAATTGACCGACATTTTCGATGAAGAAGCCTCGGCCGGCATAGCTCTCTGACTCAGGTAATGGCTGCACAGATAAAGCTGGCACCGCAATCAATGCGCTAGCTATGACAGATAACATTATTGATCGTAAAAAGCGCTGTACTTGCCCCAATATGCCCACCCTATTGGCCCCCATAGACCCTCTGCAAAGTGAAATTACTTGTTTATATTGCGGCGGCGTAAGAAAACAAAAATTGCGACGGCTATCCCTCCTGCAGCCAATATCCCCAGGCCCCAACCCACCAGCGGTGATTTTTGTCCAACCGGCGGCAATGCGGTTAGCGTTGAGGTTGAGGTTTCCATCCCACTACTTACAGCCGCGGTCCCGGTCACAAGTTGATCCTCGGATTGAGAAGGCATTGGCGTGGCTGTGGTACCTGCTGAGATAGCCGTTTCCGCCGGCTGATCGCCCTCAGAAGCAGATCCAGGCGGCGCCAGTGTGGGACGAGCTGTTTCAGCAGCGGAGATCTCTGCTTCGGATAAGGTTGGCATGGGTGTGCTGGTTGGGATTTGAGGCTGGAGGGTGGCAGATGGCTGCAACTGCATTGACCCTGATTCTCCCACCCAGGCAATGTAAGCATCCTGTGAACCGTTGAGGGTTGAGTAAACGGATTGGCCTTCCAGGGGAAAATTAACCGATTGCGTAAACCCAGCCATTACCAGCAGACTATTCGGGCCAGCTGTCAACGCCTGGGCGTAATCATTGCCACTGCCCCCAAAATAGCTGGCATATTGGATACCAACGGATAAATTATCACTCTTGAATGCGGCAATAAAGGCATCAACGCCTCCACCAGTGGTCTGTTGGAAAGCGCCAGCGGTGGTTGGAAAATTCGCAGAGGAGGTCATGCCGGTCAACCAGACCATTCCATCCCCCGATACGGCAAGAGCTTGAGTGCCATCCACACCATCCGCCCCGATTCGGGACACTTCTAGTAGCGATCCACTTGCATCAAAACGCCCTACGAATGCATCTTCCTCCCCTTGCAAAGCACTTCCGGCTACCGTCAAATCGGTTGAAGCTGTGCGCCCGGCTGCCAGAATGCTGCCATCTCGCTCAAAAGCGCAGTCATAGGCTGAATCTTCGCCAGTTCCTCCAATGAGAGAGCCTCCTGTAAGCGTCAGATTTTCATCGAGTAGCATTACGAATCCGTCATCTTCTCCGTGCAAGCCGCGTATGGGGAAATTCCGCGACCAGGTTTGACCGCAAATCAGAATCTGGCTGCTGTTTGAATCGATTCCGAATCCGGCATCCACGTCAGATCCCCCCAGAAGAACTGATTTTTCTAACAATCCCGTGGGGCTCAGTTGTGTCACAAAGATGTCTGCGACACCATGAAATCCAGGAGCGGGAAAATCAGGAGACCAGGTGACACCCGTCAGTGTTACTCGACCGTTCTTCACGATTATCGCCTGCGCACGATCCTGGTCACTGCCGCCAAAACGCACTGCATAAATAAAACCTGAGCCGTCAGGGGTAATTGCGGCAGCCCAAACGTCATTTTCACCCGCTGGAACTACCCCTGCAGGAAAAGTCCGGGACCAGGTCTCTCCAGCCAAATAAACGATCCCTTTTTCCACAGCCAATGCAAAAACCGAATCGAGCGACCCGCCCCCAAGCAGGACAGCGTAATCGATCGATGCCCCACCAGGTGCGATTTTTACCAGGAAGGCATCCAGCTGGTTCGCTTGTAGATTGCCAAACCCTCCAGTGGTTGGAAAATTGCTGGCTGGCGTTTCGCCAGCCACATAAACCGCTCCAGCTGAATCTACTGCTACAGCATAAGCCGAATCCCAACTGGAACCACCCAGATAGGTGGATCCCAGTAATTGAGGGTTATTCGTAAGCTGCCCGACAGCGCTGAGAGGTTCAACAATTTGAGGTAATGCTAGATTGAGTCTGGCTGAATCCAGTATCACGCGGCCATTTTCTACTCTGGCTGGAATGGAGACTAATTTCAACTGAAATTCACCAGCCGGTAGTGTGGCATCCAGGTTCGGCTGAGCCTGCGCCGGATGGGATCCCAAAGCCAGGACAATAACCAGGATGCAGGAAGTGATTAGCCCACGTAATAAATGCTGGCAAGGTATTCTCTGATGCATAAACGGTTCCCCTTTACGCCTTGATTTTCAAGCCATCAGCGTCTGATTAATGGTAAGAATACCTTATATTCAATCTGAGGGGGTGGAATAAAGCGTATGAGTTGACCAGTATGAGGCTCAGGACCTTTCTGGTTTGATACCATGACAACCCCCTGTGCAGTATTGATTCCGGTAAGCGCATCATCAGAATCCAAAGGCAAAATTGACAACCCGGGATGGGTCGTATCCGGAGTAATGCTTCGATCGGTGAAGTCAATGGTGCCGCTTAATGATGACTCATTATTTGTTTCAACCGCTTCCTCTATATCGCATGGGAGCGAAATTACCAACTTATCGCTGTGATGATTGAGCGCAAGATCTGATGTAACGCTCGGTGCTGCCAATGGATTCAGGATTCCGACCGAACCTTTTGAATCAGCGTACCAAATCGTCCAGCCAAAGTCAGTGACTCCTTCTATTGAAGTGGTCCCAGGAATGGAGAAGGTCCGTAAAACTTCCGCCGTCGGATTGAACTGATAAATTTTGCCAGCACCTCCACCAGGAATCCATAAATTCCCGGCTTGATCGAAATCAATAACGCGCCCTTCGATCGCGCCGATTGCGATACCAGTGTCCCAATATTCCATGGTGAACTTGCCAAGTGCATCCGGAGTAGTGTTCATTCGGATGATTTGATCGTCACTCCAGTTGAACCACCAAAGATAATTGTCACGCAAGATCATGTCGTAAGCCCAGGTGCCATAATCCGGGCTGCCTGAATCTGGAATCAATCGACATATGGT
>DATMXL010000303.1:0-17335 GCA_035561555.1 Bellilinea sp. | reverse complement strand
GGACCTGGATCTGCAGCACTCGCTGCAGCTGCTGGCCGAGCAGGAGCAGCGCACCCCGCAGGAAGTGGCCGCCAGCCTGATTCAGGCCGCGCTGCAGTCCCGCCAGCTCAACGCCCAGTGCTGGCGCCGCTGGCATGCGCTTTCGGCTCGCGAGCAGGAGATCACCGCGCTGGTATGTCTCAACTACACCTCGCGTCAGGCCGCTGCCCGGCTGGGTATTTCACCGGCAACCATCAAGACCCACGTGCACAGTATTCTCAGTAAATTCGAGGCCAGCAACCGCCATGAATTGCGCCAGCTGCTGGCTGGCTGGGATTTTAGCGCCTGGGAGTGAGAATATCCCCCGTGGGGTATCCCCCCAGGGTGTAGTCCTTTTTTAATCCCTTTTTCCCACCAGGGGAGGATGGCTGAACGCTGCGCCAGCGCGTATGCTGGGGATATGAACGCACCTTCCCTCCCACTCACTGTAAACCGTCTGGTCATCGTGCGCACCGCCAACCGCATTTCGCTGGCGCTGCTGGACGAGGCTGCCGGCCTGGCGCTGACCGGACCACTGCGCGTGCTGGACGGCGGCAATTGCATCAACATCTACCCACTGGCGCGCGCGCTGCGCCGCCGCACCGTCGCCCTCAGCGCCGCCCTGCGCAACGTGCGTCTGTCGCGTGCCTTCACCTGCTATCAGATGCTGGCGCTGCTCACCGAGACCCCCGCCGACGGCACCCCCACCCTGGCGCTTGACCTGCTGGGTACCTTCTACGATGAGAGCGTGCCGCTCTACGAGAGTCAGCGCCTGCTGCGCCTGGCCATATTGGAACTGCTGCGCTTGCGCGCCGGCGGCCCGCTGACGGTCAGCGCGCGTCCGCCGGGTCAGCTGGCTGCCAACCGCCAGCCGCTGTACGAAACGCTGTTGTCGGTCGCCGAGGAACTGCGCTAATTTAGACACAAGGAGGAGTACCATGGGACGCACCCTGCCATCCATCACCCAGGCCTTTCTGGAAGAAGAACAGGCCTTCAACCGCTTTCGCCGCGCGCTGCGCCGCACCGACCAGCTGGCGCTGGATGAGCTGTTTGCCTCGGCCCGCCAGCACCTGGCTGCCGCCGCCTATGCCAGTCACGCCCTGCCCATGGAAACCTTCCTGCTTTCCATGCTTCTCGAGCAGCACAAGGAGGTGCTGCGCCTGCGCCACCAGTTGGAAGCGCTGCGCAGCCAGTTCAATGCCTGAACTGACTGGCTGGCTGCTGGATTTGTACGATCATCCCCAGGATGAGGTCGTACTCTGGCTGCTGGCTGAAGACGGTCAGCGTGTCCGCCTGCGTCAGACCTTTCCACTCACCTTCTACGTCGCCGCCGACCAGGAAACCGGCCTGCAGTCGGCGCAGCGCTTTTTGGAATCGCAGCCGCTGCCGGTTGAACTGTACCGCACCTGCCGGCGCGACCTGTTCCAGGCTCAGCCGCTGGATGTGCTGGCAGTGCGCTCGCGCGCTTGCGACCAGAACGAATTGTTTCGTCAGTTGGTGCGCCGCCAGCCCGACCTGACCTACTACGACACTGACCTGCCGCTGGGGTTGCATCACGCCGCACGTTACGATACCTTCCCGCTGGCACACTGCCGCATCGCTGCCAGCGCCGATGGCCTGGTGCAAGCCATCGAGGTGCTGGATACGCCCTGGGAGATCGACGCTCCGTCCGCTCCGCTGCGCGTGTTGCAGCTGGAGCCTGACGTAGACCCCAATCACGCGGCGCCGCGTGCCTTGCTGGCGCGTTTTGAGCGCTACTCGTATGAACTGCGGCTCGACCAGCCGCGCCCGCTGCTGATCAACCTGCGCGCGCTGCTGACCCGTCACGACCCTGATCTGTTGCTGACCGGCTGGGGTGATACCTGGCTGCTGCCCATGCTGCTGGAGCTTTCCCGGGTTCACCGGCTGCCGCTGCCGCTCAACCGCGACGAGCGGGTGGAGGTGGGCTACCGCGAGGAGCGTTCCTACTTCTCCTACGGGCAGATCGTCTTCCGCGGGCAGCAGGTGCACCTGTTTGGGCGCTGGCACATCGATCACCGCAACGCCATGCTGTGGGATGATTACGGCATCGAGGGGGTGCTCGAGTCGGCGCGGGTGACCGGGCTGCCGGTGCAGGTCTCGGCGCGCAACTCGCCGGGCGGCGGTATCTCCGCCATGCAGATTCGCACCGCGCTGCAGGCTGAACGCACCCCGGGAGGAGGCATCCTGGTGCCGTGGCACAAACAGCAGGTGGAACGCGCCAAAACCGCCCTGGATCTGCTGCACAGCGATCAGGGCGGCCTGATCTACCAGCCGCTGGTGGGCCTGCACCAGAACGTGGCTGAACTGGATTTCGTGTCCATGTACCCCAGCATCATGGTGCATTGCAACATCTCGCCCGAGGTCAGCCTGCCGACCGGGTTGGGACCGTCACCCGAGCCCCCCGGCTTGATTCCACTGACGCTGGCGCCGCTGCTGCAGAAACGCGTGGCACTCAAAAACAAGTTAAAACAGCTGGCGGCCTGGGATCCGCGCCGGCGCGTCTACAAGGCCTACGCCGCGGCTCACAAATGGCTGCTGGTGACCTGTTTTGGCTATCTAGGCTATAAAAACGCCCGCTTCGGGCGTATCGAGGCTCACGAGGCGGTCACCGCCTGCGGGCGCGAGGCGCTGCTGCGTGCCAAAGAAGCCGCCGAGGATATGGGCTTTACCGTGCTGCATATGTATGTGGACGGGGTGTGGGCGGTGCGCCCGGATACCGTTCAGCCACAGGATTTTGAGCCGCTGATTGAGGAAATCACCCGCCGTACCGGGCTGCCGCTGGGTTTGGACGGAGTCTTCCGCTGGGTGGTTTTTCTGCCGTCGCGCATCGACGCGCGCGTGCCGGTTGCCAACCGCTACTTTGGCGTTTTTCAGGACGGCAGCATCAAGGTGCGCGGGCTGGAGGCGCGTCGTCGGGATACGCCCACCTGGATCGCAGCCGTGCAAATGGAGATGATCGAGCGCATGGCGCAGGTGGAGACCGCCGCCGAGCTGCCCGGGTTGCTGCCGGGGCTGATCGACCTGCTGCGCGAGCGGCTCAACGATCTGCGCAGCGGACGCGTGCCGTTGGAGGACCTGCTGGTAGGGCAGCGTATCACCAAGGAACTGGCGGAATATACCACCCCCTCGCCGGCAGCCCGCGCTGCGGCGCAGCTGGAAGCGTTGGGAAAGCATATGCGCCCGGGTCAGCGGGTGCGCTTTTTACACCTGCGCGGTGACCCGGACGTGCATGCCTGGAATCTGCCCGAGCCGCCCGACCCGGCGCGTTTGGATGTAAACCGCTACCGCACGCTGTTGATGCGCGCAGCCAGTGCGGTGGTGCAGCCGCTGGGGGTGGAACAGGAGCAACTGGAGGCCTGGGTGGAAGGCGGTTATGCCATCAGCCTGCCATATAGGCAATACTGAGAGTGCCGGGACCGGTGTGCGCGCCGATTACCGGGCTGACCTCAGCGAGAATGGACTCAACCGCATTGAATTGCCGGGTGCATTGATCCAGCACTTCTTTGGCCGTATCTTCCATCAGGGCATGAAAAACCGACACCCGTACCGGGGTGCGCCCGGCGATGTCGCGTTCCACCAGCTGCACCATCCGCTGAATAGCCTTGTTGGACGACCTAACGCTCTCAACCGCCTCGATTTTCCCCTCGCGAATTTGCAGCAGCGGTTTAATGTTCAGCACGGTACCCATAAAGCGTTTGGCGCTGTTGATGCGCCCGCCAGCTGCCAGCCACTTGAGGTTATCTACGGTAAAATACACCCCAATTTTGGAGTAAGCATCTTCGGCAATTTTCTTGCATTCCGCCAGACTGGCTCCGGCAGCCGCTGCACGGGCGGCAACCAACACCTGAAAGCTCAATGCCATCGCCACCAGCTGCGTGTCGACGATCTCGATCGGTGCGCCGGGGAATTCCCCCTGGGCGGATAAAGCCGATTGCATCGTGCTGGAAATTCCTTTTGAGATTGGCAGTGCCAGGATCTCAAATTCCTGCTCCAGATATTGCCGAAAAGCCTGCTCGAAAGCATATTCCGATACCTGGCTGGTGCTGGGCACTGCGTCGGATTGGGTCATGCGGGTGTAAAAATCGCTGGTCTTTATGTCCACACCGTCGCGGTAATCTTTTCCATCGAAGTGGAGGTTCAAGGGCAAAACCTCGATGGAAAGCTCTTTTACGTAAGACTCGGGCAAACCGGTACTGCTGTCCGTGATAATTTTTACTGGCGACATATCCCTCTCCTGGTTCCGCGATGTCAGTAAATAAAAAATCGGCCAGCCGTGTAATGAAATTGCGACGTTAGCGGCCGGCCGAGATGAAATCAGTATACTAAAAGCCCAAAAATATAGCAAGTTTGGACGGTCATGTTTATAGTCACATTACTGGGGCAGGTTACGGCGCATCGCTTTTCCAAAAGCTGGCAGAACTGAGCAGCCAGGCAGTCTCGCGGGACATTGCCTGAATGGATAATATCAACTGCTGCCACCATACGCGCCACGGCGGAGATCACCACTGAGATTGTGGTCGAACCGCTGGAAGAGCCAGACTTGATCCCGGTCGCTTAATACAACTTCGACAGGCTCTGTGCTACCCTCAGCACCGCCTGCCCATTCACGCTGGCATTTTTGACATCCAGCAGTGCTTCGTTGGAGTCTTCAAGGGGGTACTCGGTGACGCTGGCAATCAGGGGAATCTCAGCAGCCAGGTCCAGAAATTCCAGGCCGTCCTGGCGGGTGGCATTAGTAACTGAGCGCAGTGTGCGTTCGCCATAAATTAAAGCATATGGCAGCTGCGGGATGGGCGTGCTGTGCACGGAATTGATTGCCAGGGTGCCGCCCCGCCGCAGCTTTTCCAGCGCCAGGGGCACCAGCTCTCCAATGGGCGCAAAACTGACTGCCCGGTCAAGTAATTTTGACGGACTATCCTCCGCGCTGCCGGTCCAGGCTGCGCCCAGCGACTCGGCGTGACGGCGGTGTTGAGCGGATCGGGTGAATACATACACCTCGCAGTCCCAATGCCGCGCCAGTTGAATAGCTAAATGCGCGCTGGCGCCAAAACCGAACAGCCCCAGGCGTTCGCCGGGATGCAGATCAGCCTGACGCAGCGCCCGATAACCGATGATACCAGCGCACAGCAGCGGCGCCGCCTGCAAGTCGCTCATGGTTGCCGGCAGCGGCAGCACAAACTGCGGATCAGCCAGCATGAATTCAGCAAAGCCGCCATCCACGTGCAGCCCGGTAAAGCGTGCCAGCTCGCAAAGATTTTCCTCGCCACGCCGGCAAAACTCACACTGACCGCAGGTGGTGTGCATCCACGGCACACCCACGCGCTGCCCGACCGAGAATCCGGTTAGCGCTTCACCGACCGACTCAATTTCTGCCACCACCTGATGCCCCAGTGTGAGCGGCAGACCTGGTGCGGTCAACTCGCCCTCGGCAATGTGCAGATCAGTGTGGCACACGCCGCAGGTGAGCACGCGGAGTAGCAGCTGACGGGAGTCCGGCAGCGGCAGGTTCACATCATTTGAGATCAGCGGGAAATCCTCAACTGGGGCTGGTTTGATCAGTCGCATCGCTTGCATAAGGATGATTATAGCCGGATGTGATCCTTGAAGAATGGGAGACTGAGGGTATTCGATCATAAGCCTGAACGCAGCCAGGCAAAATTCAAGGGCAGGTTGTTAGCCTGCCCTTCGGGAGGGGAGACCTGGCGGCGTCATGCTCGATCATGCACCGCCAGGGAATAAAGCGATCATTCTATGGGAATAGGGAAGTCAGGCGGGGGATCGCCAATATAGAAGGGTCGCATCATCTCGTTGTCTTCATGCTCGACGATGTGGCAATGCCAGACGTACAAGCCGGGCAGGTCAAAATGGGCGCGGATGCGCGTGATTTGATGCGGGTATGCGATGACGGTATCTTTGAGACCGGTCTCCCACGGCTCAGGCGGGGTGATCATGGTCGGGTCCATCAGAGATTGACGCTCGACCACTTCGAACTGTACCTGATGCAAATGAATGGGGTGGGCATCCATAGTGAAGTTAAACATTTCCCAAATTTCCGTCGAACCCACCGCGGGATTTTCCGTTATGGAATGCATCCACTCCATCGCCATCGGCATGATCGAGGTTGGATCATTGGGGTCTGGCTCCATTGTGCCCAACTGCGCTTCCATTGGTCCAAACACCTCTCCGTCACAGTCAGGGATGTAATTACCCACTCCATCAACACTGAAAAATACAGAGTGTGAATCCAACTCATTCAGAGACAATTGGCGGACCGGGTTATCTAAGGTTGGCAGTGGGATATGGGCTGGCAGCACGAGATTGGCAACTGGGGTGCTCAGATCCGGTGTCACGGCCGGACCAACGACGAACTGCATCACCAGGCCAGTGCTAAATGGATCGGCTACAGGGAAGTGGCCCTCGGGTACTTCAGCAGGATCACCATACCAGGGCAGACCGCCGCCAAAGGGCTCGTCAGGACCGATATTGGTTAATGTAACCGTTTTGCCAGCCAGGCCGGTGAAGTCCATGATCACGTCCATGCGTTCAGCCGGCGACATCAGCAATTCGGTGAGCGCCACAGGGGCAGGCAGGAAGCCGCCTTCGGTACCGATCACATGGAAAGGAAGACCAGCGTCGTTTTGCAGGATCAAGAAGCGCGAGTTGCAGCCGTTGAGGAAGCGGAAGCGGTAACGTTTGGCTTCCACATTCTGGAAGGGCCAGGCATGACCGTTGACCACCATGACGTTGCCAAAGAATTCCGGATTCCAGATGGGCGAAATGTCGCTGGGCCCATCGCAGGCATCTGCCGGGATAAACGGGATCTGTAATTGTTCCTGAGCAAGCCCTTCGAAGAAGGCGCGGTTATCTGGGTACCAGAGTTGATTGAATTCGTCAAAGCAGCGGTCCTGAATGGCGATCGGGATTTCATAATACTGAACGCCAGGCAAATCTCCCAGAGCCGGCGCAGGGCCTGGCAGCACGGCTGGTAAGCCGGTGGCGCTATCGAGTACCTTATCACTTGGACCGCCGCGGATCAGGTAGAAACCGGCCGGACCGGCATATACATTCAAGCGGGTCATGCCCAGGGTATGGTCGTGGTACCAAAGGGTGGTGGCGCGCTGGTCGTTGGGATAATGAAAAATTGAAGAACCAGCAGGCCAGGTACCGGTCAGAGGCGCGGCTTTGTCAGCGAAGGTTTGATACCAGGTCCCACCTTTGACAAAACCTTGTAGATTTACCGCATCGGGCAAGTACCAGGCTTCAGGGTATCCGTCATATTCTTCAGCCACATGCGCGCCGTGAACATGGGTTACGATAGGTACCGGGCCGATATAGGAATCAGGATTATCCGTCCGCGAGTCCGTTCCCGTCGCACCTGGATTTAGCACACCTGGCGGGTTAGCCCAGTGCAGAGTCTGGTCTACTGCCAGCAGGTGAGGTAAGAAATTGCTGTTTGCATCAACCAGTTGGTTCATCCATTTGACCTGTGTCGGCTTGTTATATTTGGCTTCGATGGTGAAAGCCGGATAATTGAAGGTACCCGGGTGATTGACTGATCCGTAACTCCAGACAGTAGTCGGATTTCCGGTTGGCAAAATCTGCTGCTGGAACTGGCGCACCGCAATTTCATAGTAGTCAATGTTTTTTGCCATTTTCTGCTTGATCTTGGTGGTGCGCGGCATGGCTGGCGGAATAATTAAAGGCATCGAAAATTTTCCGCCGATGTCCGCGCCATTCACAGGGGGAAACTGGGTGGCCAACAGCCGGGGGGAAACCCGGCTGAGATCGATTTTGAAGGGCAGGAATAAGCCAAACCCGCCCATGGCTGCCAACTTCATGAATTCCCTTCGAGTAGTCATTTTATCCTCCCATGCCATAAGTAATAATCAGGAATATTTCAGATGAAATCATTACCCTGTTTTTTGATCAAATCTCTCCCTCCCCATACTGCTAACTCAGGATGTAAATGCCTGCCACAAATAAAATGACCAGCCCTAATTTGTGGTACCACCAATAAGGTTTCGTGCCTGTTAAGAAATCCAGCGCTGATTTAATTTACGTGTAATGGTGGATATTTTTATTATAGTGACGCTGAATTTAGCAACAATCGCACTAATTACGGATTTTTGCACGGTGTTTGTACGGATGCCTCGCATCAAAATACGTAGTTTTTTAGTTCTAAAACCAGGGTGCCGAAAAAATGACAGGCACTGCGGAAATGCGAGCGCCTGTCAAGAAAGTAAAATGGATCAGACTGGATCGGGTTGGGATCAGAAACCTCTGATTGGTTAGGGTGCGACTACGAACCATACCCCGCCAACGTTCTGTCCGACGGTGTCGCCAGGGTTCACGTCGCTGATGTAGTAGTACAGCGGCATATCGTTGTAGGTAACCTGTAAAGTACCGTCAGCCAGGGTGATTGTGCCCAGCTTACCTACTACGCCGTCGTCCGCCCGCGGACTGCCAACGGTCAGTAATGGCGGCCAGGCCGTCAAACAGTTGCCAGTGCAGTTGCTCACGCCGGGGGTGTCTTTGGTGAACAGGTACAGCGTCATGCCATCCTCATCCACCAGGAATTTACCCAGGGTGGCGTTGCTTGAAACTTTGATCTCCATGCCAATGGTTGACCCTGGAGCTGGGGTACTGCCCGTATCTTTGCCGTAATCCTCATACAGATCATCGTTGCTGGAACTGTCAGTCGAGCTGCGTGTGCTGCTGGTCAGGCTGAGACCGCCGGTGACATTGAACGCGGGTGAAACCATCTCACCGTTGACCGAAACCGGACCGTCAGCCCCCGGGAATTCATAGGTGCCCACAGTGCCGGCATCCGTATGCAGCATGGCGTACAGAACTGGTGTGGCTTCTGAATCATCAACCGTTACCACTACATTGGTATTCGTACCGGCTTTGACGGCGCTGTAACCCAGCACGGCACCGGGTTTGCCATCTGCCTGAGCGTGAACCACCAGCCAACCGGCAGCCGGACTGTCAACCTGTGCGATGGTGAGCTGCCCGCCGTCCACCGACTGGTCGCTGACAGTCACTTTGGCAGCCATGACCGTGGGGGTGGCGGCTGCCGCGGGGGGCAGCGCGCCGTAAGGGTCAACCGCTGCGGTTGGCACGCTCCCCCCCGGCTGGCAGGCAGCCAGGACCAAAATGGCGATAAAGGCCAGGCCGAGCGTTTTTGAAGTTGTGCTTAATTTTCCGATTTTCATTTGAACCATCCTCCGAATTGATGCTTGATTGATTGTGTTGTGTATGGATACGGAGATGTGGATATTGTGGATGCATTTAGGTAGATATTAAGTAGGCGAAGAAATACTATCGAGTTTCACGTGCCACCTGATAAGTGTCAGACTACCCTGGCACGTCGAAGTCTGTCTAAAAGACTTAAACGCGAAGACCACCAAGAAAGGGATAAGACCGCGACGAAAGCCAAATTACAGGATATTAGCTTAAGGAATACTTCCTTACTTTTGTCCTTGCCACGTGCTCTTCTTGGATAAATCTTGTCTACTGGATCTCACAAAATTTTCCCGTGTGCCGCAATAATTGACCGCTGGCACTTGACACAGCGAACGGTAACTTTAAAACTCTCCCCCCAACACTTTTTCGCCGGTCGGTGCGGGACTCCCGCCAAAAGGCTCTACGGTGACGCCAAAGCTGGCGTACTCATTCAATGGACGCGGTGCATGGATCACCATTGCGCCGTATCCATAATAGTCCACTGAAAAAACGCCGCCGCTGGTGCGTTCGCCATCCAAGACCAGCCACAGTTGGTATTGTTGATCACTGCCCAGGGTCGGCAGCTTATCCACCACCAGTGTGCCAAAGCGCCCGCTTTGCGTAACGATCATCACGCCATGGCTTTCTGTGCCGCTACCCAGACCCGTCAGGCTGGCGACCTGGAAACTTTGCGGCGTTTTATCCGCCAGCGTCCGCACCTGTTGCCACAAAACCAGGTTGCTGATGACGAGCAGTGCGATCACCGCCAGAGCAGCGATACCCCAGGCAGGCTGAAGATTGCGCAGCCATTGTCCGAGGCCGCTGCGGCGAGGTTTCTGCACAGGTTTTACCCGATCCAAGATCTGGCGTTTCAGCCGGGGTGGCGGCTCGACTTGCGGTGAGAGCAACGCCAAATTGGCGGCTGCCTCGCGTAATTCAGCCACCTCAGCCCGGCACACCGGACAGCCCGACAGATGATGCTCCACCAGCCGAAGATCGCCCTCTTCTAATATTCCCAGAGCGTAGGCCGGCAGATCGTCAGTTGGATGTTCCAGAATCATGGGTAAAACACACTCCCTTTATACCAATCATACGCAGCCGGGACAGAATTAGATCTCATGGATTGCGGCTTTCTTCACTTTCCAACACCCGCCGCAACTTCTGCAACCCAAGGCGCACCCGGGTCTTGACGGTTCCCAGCGGCTGTCCCAGATAGGCCGCCATTTCGGGTTGGCTCATCCCATTAAAATAGGCCAACTGCAGCACCGCCCGCTGTTCTTCTGGCAATTCCGTCAGCGCCAGCTGCAGCCGCTGCGATTCTGCGCGATTTTCCACTTGAATTTCCGGCACCGCTTCATTACCAGCCGTAAGGGTGAGGTCTTCCACTGCGTCGTCCACCATGTGACCGTCCGGCCGTGCGCTGCGACGGCGCAATTGATCGATGGCGCGGTAACGGGTGATACTGGTCAACCAGGTGGTCAGTTTGCTCAGTTCCGGCTGATACGATGCAGCATTGTTCCATACCTGGATGAAAACATCCTGTGTGATCTCTTCAGCAGCCGGCGCATTGCCCACAATTCGCAGCGCCAGGCTGTACACCAGCCGCCCGTAACGGTCATACAGGCTGGAAAGTGCGCTGTCTTGCGCGCGGGCAATTTGATGCAGTAAATCCTCGTCGGTGGGTAGCATGGTGATGATCAATCCCTGCGCTTATTATATCCAGTCGAACGCAGGAATGGACAAAGAAAAACCCTATCTACCTATCGGGAACAAGCTTTGATTCATTTCCCACCCATAAGGACGAGACAATGGTCGGGTCAGGGAACTTACCCGCCGCCATTGCCTCGCCCGATTATTTGTCAGGATACAGCTCCAACAACCTGTTTTACATTCTCGCCTCGGTCAACTGGTCTCAGTGCAGCTCAACTCGCACAATCTCGTAAGGGGTGATGGGCGTTGGCGGGGTGCTGAACTTGGCGTTGACAGCGTACAGTGCATCGCCAAAGGGTGCCAGGGTGGTGGCGACATCGAAGCTGGGGACAACCACGCTGTCGACAACAACACCGGAGGTCAGATCTTCTGAAAGGTCAATGGTTACCAGCCGGTTCAATTGATTGCGCAGTACGTACAACAGCGAGCCGCGGAACCGTAGTCCATCGCCATCACTTACGCTTTCACCACCAAGATCGATCTCGCTGGAGTCGCCCGTCCACGGGTCAACCCGGTAGAGCTTGCCGACCGTTGAATTGACGACTACCAGCCATTGTCCATCGGAGGTAGCCTCAATTCCATTGGCATTGAAGCCAGGAACCTGACTCCATTCACCGCTCAGCGGCAGTACCTCAAATCCATCGGCTGAAGGTAGGCTGCCTTGCGCTCCCAGCGGCAGCCGGTATAACACCGCTGCCGATGAGTTGGTAAAGTAGGCGGCCTGATTGGTGACAACCACATCGTTTATGAAGTTGCCGGGACCCGCAAATACATAGGTCTCCAGCAATTCACCGCTGCTGGCATCAAAAACCCGCGCTGTGCCGGTCGGTCCGCCAGCTACATACAAGGCATTGGAGCGGCCGTCATAGAACATGCCGACCGAGAGGGTGCCGGCTTGCCCGGGGACCAGTATCTCGCTTTCGCCGGTGCGCAGGTCGCCGCGCAGCACCCGCCCGTCAGCCAGCGAGCCGGTGAAGAAGGTGGAGCCGCGCCCCACAGCGATTCCCTCGGGTTGAAAACCCTGGGGGAGGTCAATCATCTCAGAAAAAGTGGATGCATTCGCGCTCACGGGTACCGGGATCAACAGTAAGGCAGCGAGCGCTAAAACAACAGACTGCTTGATCTTTCGCATGGTGATTTCCTTTCGCTAGCAAAATCGGATATTCCATTACTGGATTGCAGAGTGCGTTGTCAAAGCCGCGAAGGAAATCAGTATAACATTATTGACTAAATTTATAATTAATAAAACTTTAAAAAGCAGGAATATTATTCATTGAATCACGATTCTCGATCGCCGGTGATCAAGTCGGCAATATCTTCCTCGGATAACTCGCCTTTGCGGTAGGTGCCAACATTATGCCCTTGCCGGATGATGGTGTAGCTATCCGCCACCATATACACATGGTGCACGTTGTGGGTAATGAAGATGGTTGCCAGCTGCCTATCGCGCGCATTCTCGATATAGGACAGGACTTTACGGGTCTCGGCAACGGAAAGTGCCGACGTCGGTTCATCCAGGATGAGCACTTTGGCGCCAAAATAAACGCCCCGGCCAATAGCGATCGATTGACGCTCTCCGCCGGATAAACTGCCTACCCGTTCATTCGCTGAGCGGATTTCGATGCCGATATCATGTAAAGAGGTGCGGCAGATGGTCGCCATTTTTCTGAGATCCATAAAGCGAAATGGACCAATATTTCTCACAATTTCACGCCCAAGGAAGAAATTGCGGGTGATGCTCATCAGATTGACCAATGCCAGGTCCTGATAAACCGCTTCGATGCCAATCTCGCGCGCCTCTTTGGGTGAATGGATATTGACCGGGTACCCCTCAAAATAAATTTGACCTTCCGTGGGTTGGTGGATGCCCATCAGGACTTTAATCAGGGTCGATTTCCCGGCGCCATTATCGCCCAGCAGAGCCCGAACTTCGCCTTTTTCCACCCCAAAACTGACATCCTTCAAGGCGCAAATCGTGCCAAATTTTTTGGTGATGTTTTCCATCCAAACCAGTGAATTTCTGCCTTGTTCAGCCTTGGTATCGATCATAGCTCAACTCCACCTCTTTGAGATACCCGCGCAACTTCATTTTCGTTTGCTAATATACATGTTTAAAATCGCCGCTCCCACAATGGTGACGCCGACGATCGCCTCGAAATTATCTGCCGGGATGAAGGGGATATCCAGCAGTACGACCCCGGTCCGCAGGGTGCTGATGATTAAAGCGCCCACCAGCGCGCCCCAAATGTTGCCTGCGCCGCCGGTGATCAGCACGCCGCCCACCACCGCTGCCGCGATGGCATACAGATCCATGCCATCCCCCGAGGAAACTCGTACTGTATGGAATTGACTAAAAAGCAGGATCCCGGCAACCCCGGCCATGAAACCGGAGATGGCAAAGCTGATGATTTTCACGCGCGCCACCCGCACACCCTGACCCAGCGCCGCCCCGGGATTGCTGCCAACCGCAAAGACGTGATTGCCGAACTTGGTTTTACTCAGGATGATTTGAAATAGAAAAGCCAACAATATTAGCCACAATGCTGAATTTCTGAAATTGGCATCGCTGACCAGGTTATTGAAGACATCCAACCGGCCGGTGAAAATTTTGTCGATCGGCAGCGTGTCCACCGTTTGCAGCATGGAACCGGTGGTGATGACCCATAGCATGCCGCGGTAAAAATATTTCGTGCCAAGCGTGACGATGAAAGATGGGATACCAGTCCAGACCAGAATAATGCCATTGACAGCACCTAAGATTGACGGAACCACCAGCGCCAGCAGCAGCCCTAAGAATGGCTGCCCGGCTGCCGTTAGAGTCCCGTAAATGTATCCGCTGATCGCCAGGTTCGACCCGACCGACAGGTCAAATTCACCGGCGACCATTAGGAAACCAATGCCGATGGCTAAAGCACCGGTCAGGGTTGCCGCGTTGATGATTCCGGAGATGGAACGGAAGCTAAAAAATTTCGGGACGAATACAGAAAATAAGACCAGCACCACCAATAACACTGCGACCGGCGCCGCGATGGTCGAGCCGGGTAGCCAGGGTTTGATTTTTGACAGCCAGGATGCGGAGGTTTTGATCAAGGATGGTTTACCGTCCAGGCTGCCGGTTGACCGGGACTTGATTAAACAAGCCCGGCCAACCGGAGCACAATGTACCGTGAATGTCAGATCGCAGGACCTCCATCCGGCGTCCGATCAAAGTCTTTCCTGACTTGGCATCCGGATGGTTCCCTCCGAAAAGCTGATTAATTCAGCATATCTACCATGATGAAGCCTGGACCAGTCGCCGTTACCGCGGTCGCGGGTGTGATGCCGTAGCGCTGCCGCAGCATCAGGTACATGACTGCGCCGTAGCCTTGCAGGAAGGGTTGCTGATCCACCGCAGCCATGGTGGTGCCGTCCTTGATCTTGGCTTCCACTTCCGGCGTCAGGTCAAAGGTGATGTGGTAGGCTGTTGCCGGTGCGCTGGCTTCCAGGAAGGCGTAGAACGGATTGGCGCTGGAAGGTCCCAACGTCAGGAAGCTGTCCACATCCGGATTAGTTGTGTAGAAATCCGAGATTGTGGTTTGTGCCTGAGCCGCATCTTCGCCCTTGACTCCCAACACCTCGGCGGTCTTGCCAGCTTCAGTGAAGGCATCTACCAATCCCTGGCAGCGCGCATCCAAACCGACATGCCCAACCTGGTGGTTGATGCACACACCCTGGGTGCCGCCGGCTGCAATTAACCGCTGACCGCTCAGGTAACCGCCCTGATATTCGTCCATGCCCAGGTAGGTCATATAGGCAATGTCATCCACCACTGGTCCGCTGCCGGCATTGTAAGCCAGCACCGGGATACCGGCGTCCAACGCTTTGTTGATCGGCGCTTTGAACAACACTGGGTCGGAGACCGTCAGACCGATGCCGTCCGGCTGTGCGGCGATGGCCTGGTCGATCAGAGAAGCAGTCTTCTCCAGATCAAACTTGTCCGGTCCGAGCACGGTAACTTCCACGCCCATATTGGCGGCGGCAGTGGTAATACCGTCCTCCACCGTGCACCAGAAGGCGTCCCAGGCGCATAGTGCATGCTGCACCATCATCAGTTTGACTGGTTTTTCCGCATCCACCTCGGTGCCAAGCATATCCTCGGTGATGAAACCTGGACCGGTAGCAGTAATAGGCAGCGCAGGGGTGATGCCGTAGCGTTTATAGAGCACCAGGTAAGTCACCGCGCCATAGCCCTGCAGGAATGGCTGCTGATCCACCGCGGCGATGGTGGTGCCGTCTGTGATCTTGGCTTCCACTTCCGGGGTCAGGTCAAAGGTGATGTGGTAGGCTGTTGCCGGCGCACTGGCTTCAACAAAGGCATAGAAGGGATTGGCGCTGGAGGGTCCCAGGGTCAGGAAGCTGTCCACGTCCGGGTTAGCGGTGTAGAAGTCAGAGATGGTGGTCTGCGCCTGAGCGGCATCCTCACCCTTGACGCCTAAAACTTCAGCGGTCAACCCGCCCTCGGTGAAGGCATCCAGCAAGCCCTTGCAGCGCAAATCCAGACCGGCATGCCCAACCTGGTGGTTGATGCACACACCCTGGGTGCCGCCGCCTGCGATCAGCCGCTGCCCGCTCTGGTACCCGCCCTGATATTCGTCCATGCCAAAATAGGTCATGTAAGGGATGCCGTCCTCCACTGGACCTTTACCGGCATTGTAAGCCAGCACTGGGATGCCAGCGTCCAGCGCTTTGTTGATCGGTTCCTTGAACAGCACCGGATCAGTGACCGTCAGACCGATGCCATCCGGTTGAGCGGCGATCGCCTGATCGATCAGAGAAGCAGTCTTTTCCAGATCAAACTTGTCCGGTCCGAGGATGGTGACTTCTACACCCATATCCTCAGCTGCGGTTTTAATACCGTCCTCCACTGTGCACCAGAAGGCGTCCCAGGCGCATAAAGCATGCTGCACCATGATCAGCTTCAATGGTGTTTCGCCGCCGGTGATGGCGGTTGTCGGTTCGACCGGCAAAGGGGTCTCCGGCGGGCTCGTTGGCGCCTCAACCGGCGGTGTGGTTGGTTCAGGAACCTCTGCGGTCGGAGCCTCGGTTGCATTTGGTTGACAGGCAGTCAACAGAAGCGCGGCAATGATCAGAATTCCAAAAAGCACGTTTAGCCTTTTCATTTCTTTCCTCCTGCTCATTTCTACAAAAACCTGATTTCAAGGACAATTGATTGGAAAGGTCACAACGTGATTTGTCGATAGGCACCTCCTGAACGAACTATGATCGCCTTGCAGCGGTTTTTTCAGGTAGCTTTTCCCAGGTAGGTATTACTGATAACGGACAGGATGATGATCAACCCTACACTGGCTTGAAATACCTGGATCGGAATTCCCATCAGAACCAACCCCTGATCCAGCATCTGTAATAACAACGCACCAACGATCGCCCCCAGCAGTGTGCCGGACCCGCCCGTCAGCCGAATTCCGCCAATGGCACAGGCTGCCACAGCAATCATCTCCATGCCTTCTCCGCGCAGCGGATCCACCGATAAACGATGCGCAAATTGCAGCACCCCGGCAATGCCCACCAGCAGTCCCGTGATGGTGAAAGCTATTATTTTTACCCGGGTGACATTCACCCCCTGAGCCCGCGCCGCGCCGGGGAGTCCGCCGACCGCAAAGATCCAATTGCCAAACGGCGTCCGCATCAAAATGATCATGAAGATGATTGCCAGGCCGATAAACCAGATTAATGAGGTCCGAAAGGCATCGACCTCAAACCATTTGTTCAATAGCGTGAAATCGCCGCTCAGGTATCTTAAAAGCGGTATTTCTTCACCGGTGTAGGAGGCAAAATCTCCACCTCCGATTGCCCGCACGATGCCGCGGTATGCCAGCATGGTCCCCAGCGTGGCGATAAACGAGGGGATGTTGGTGCGGGTGACGATTAATCCGTTCACCAGACCCAAAAATGTGCTAGCCAGAATAGCAAAGAGGATCGCCAGCAGGATAGGCGTGCCCACATTGACACTGAGTGCCAGAACATAGCCTGACACAGCAAAATTGGACCCAACCGACAGGTCAAACTCGCCGGCGATCATCAGCATCCCGACACCAATCGCGACAATCCCGGTGATGCTGCCGAAGGTCAAAATGTTGCCGATGGCGATGGGGGTCAGAAAATGCGGCGCCGAAAAGCTAAAGAAAATAAATAGCAGAAAGAAACTGATCAGCACAACAGCTTCAGGGACGTAGGATAAACGGTGACGCGCGTTCGCGATTTTTTCTGCTACAAGGCCCATAAATATGACCCGAAAAATTATTGTGTGGAGAAATGCTGCCGCAAGTGACGTGATTACGAAAAGCTAATCATTGCTCAATAA
>DATMXL010000302.1:0-6201 GCA_035561555.1 Bellilinea sp. | reverse complement strand
CTATGATACATTGATACAATTATTGAGGTAGAGATGACCCTGATCGGATTAGAAGTAAATTTCCGCTCCGAAGCTGCCATTTACACCCAAATCGTTGAGCAGGTGCAAAAGCTGGTGATGAGCGGCACATTAAAGCCAGGTGATCAACTGCCAACCGTGCGTCAACTGGCTGCGGAACTGAGGGTGAATTTCAACACCGTGGCTCGCGCCTACCGTATTTTGGACGATCTCGGTTTGATCTCCACCCAGCAAGGACGCGGAACGTATATTTGGGAGCCGGGCAGCGCTGACGAAGCCGTAATCCTCCGTCAGAAAACATTGGAGCAAATTACCCGTCAATACTTTTTAGACGCCATTACGATGGGCTTTACGGTTGAAGAAATCAAAGCCGAAATCGAGCAGGAAATGAAGCGTACGTCAGACGAAGCAACCCAAACCTTTTACCACAAGGAAAATAAATGAAGGCAATCATCACGATTATCCTAAGCATTACACTCCTCACGTTATTAGCCAGTTGCAGCGCAGCGGGGGGCAGCACAACAGCGCTGACCGATGTGCAGTTGGAAGAGCAGGCACGTGAGTTTGTGACCCAGCTGGCAGCCGGTCAATTCAAAGAAGCGCGGGAAGACTTTGACATGACCATGAACCTGGCGTTAAGCCAGCAGAAACTGGAAGAAACCTGGGCAGCCTTGCAGGAACAGGCTGGACCCTTCGAAAAGCAGGGCGACGTTCGAATAGAGACCGAAGCTCCATACAAGATCGTGTTCGTTACCTGCCGTTTTGGCATGGGCGCGTTGGACGTCAGAGTGGTTTTTGACCAGAAGGGCAAAATAAGCGGATTGTTTTTCCAGCCAGCCAGCGACAGTTCAGCCATGGCGCCGGATTATGTGACGCCTGAGTATGCCGATGTTACGCTATTTCAGGAAGAGGATGCGACGATTGGCAGCGGCGAATGGCAACTGCCAGGCACGCTGACCCTGCCAACTGGCGCTGGTCCATTCCCGGCGGTGGTATTGGTGCACGGGTCCGGTCCGAACGACCGCGACGAGACCATTGGTCCAAACCGCGTGTTCAAAGACCTGGCCTGGGGGCTGGCAAGCCGCGGTATCGCTGTATTGCGCTATGAAAAACGCACACGCGAATATGGCGAGCGCTTTACCGGCGAGATACTCAACAATCTGACCCTCAAGGGAGAAGTAATAGATGACGCTCTGGCGGCTATAACCTGGCTGCAAGCACGTCCGGAGATCGATCCGAGTCAAATCTATGTGATCGGGCACAGCCTGGGCGCAACCGTTGCGCCGCGCATCGCGGCTCAAAACATTAAGATTGCCGGGCTGGTGCTGCTGGCAGGTGCTACCCGACCGATCGAGGACTTGATGCTGGAGCAATCAACCTACCTGGCGAATGCGGATGGCGCTATCGACAAAGACGAAGACAAAGCGCTGAAGGACCTGCAGAAAATGGTCGATCAGGTCAAGCAATTGCCAGACCAGGAAAAGATCGACCCGGCTGAGATCATTCTGGGAGCCGGGCCAGCCTACTGGCTGGATTTAATGGCCTACAACCCGGTCGCCACGGCGGAAAGCCTGACAATACCCATGCTGATCTTGCAGGGCGAACGCGACTACCAAGTCACCATGACTGATTTTGCCGCCTGGCAGGCTGCACTGAGCGGGCGTCAGAACGTCACCTTAAAGACCTATCCGGCGTTGAATCACCTGTTTATCGCAGGGCAGGGACCTTCGCTGCCGGAGGAATATCAGATTATGGGACACGTGGATGCAACGGTTATCAATGACATCGTCGGCTGGATCCAGCCGTAAAATCCCCAACAATTCCAAGAGAAGAGGAAATCATGGATAAGCAAACGAAAAGTAAAGATTATCTTACCCCCATGGGCATGAAATTGAATCTGAATCCGATCACCATGCGGGTCAGCGCGCTTGGGGTGGCGCTGTTTGTTGTGGTTATGCTGCTGTTGGTGCTTGGAGCAGCTTTGGGTGAGGGCAAAATCGCCGATGGTTGGCTGATCGCCTACGTTGTGGTCATGTTGCTGGTTGCTTTTTCGTTCCTTTATGGCCTGCAGGTGGCACGGCAATGGGAAAAGGCGGTGGTGTTGCGGCTGGGCAAGTTCAAAGGGCTGTATGGTCCAGGAGTTTTCATGCTGCTGCCTTTACTGGACGCCGTTTCGTCCTGGATTGATCACCGGGTGATGGTCACACCCTTCAGTGCTGAAAAGACTCTGACCAGCGATACCGTACCGGTGGATGTGGATGCGGTACTGTTCTGGGTGGTGTGGGACGCAGAAAAGGCGGCCCTTGAGGTCGCGGACTATCGATCCGCCATTGCCTGGGCGGCTCAGACAGCGCTGCGCGAGGTGATTGGTCAGAAGGCGCTGGCGGAAATCCTGATCGGGCGGGCTAAGATGGATGCCGAACTTCAACGGATTATTGACGAACGCACCACACCCTGGGGCATAACCGTACAGTCTGTGGAGATTCGCGATGTAATCATCCCGCAAGATCTTGAAGATGCCATGAGCCGCCAGGCGCAGGCTGAACGCGAACGCCAGGCGCGCGTTATTCTGGGTGAATCAGAGATGCAGATCGCACACAGTTTCGCTGAGGCGTCGATCGCCTATCAAAATAACCCCACCGCGCTGCATCTGCGCGCCATGAACATGCTGTTCGAGGGCTTGAAGGAAAAAGGCGCGCTGGTGATTGTGCCATCCAGCGCAGTTGACACCATGAATCTGGGCGGCATCAGCGGTCTGGTATCGATGGCGCAGATCGAAGCTTTAAAACCGAAGACAACCTCGGAATAAGAATTTCGGATTAATTAAATAGGCTGCGAGCGGGAATCATCCGGCTTGCAGCACAATTTGAAGGGATCGTGCCATGGAAGCTATCAAACCGTATATACCCTTCCTCATTCCAGTCATTTTGATTGAGTTGGGGCTGATGATCTTTGCTTTGACGGATTTGATCCGGCGCGAGCGAACCAAAGGTCCGAAATGGATGTGGACAATCCTGATTGTCCTGGTCCAATTCATCGGACCGGTGGTCTATTTGTTGGCAGGCAGGGAAGAAGCATGAATGCCATTCAAATCGAACGCCTGACCAAGTCGTTTGGCAAATTCCGCGCTTTGAATGGGCTTTCCCTGACCGTGGAAGCTGGAACCGTTTTCGGATTTCTCGGGCCAAACGGGGCCGGGAAAACCACTACGCTGCGGATTCTGACTGGTTTGGCGCACGCTGATGGCGGTCAGGCATGGGTGGACGGGTTGGAGGTGGGGAAATCAGCCGAGATTCCCTCCCGAATTGGCTACCTGCCGGAAGATCCCGCCTTCTACGCGTGGATGACCGGGATTGAAGCCCTGGATAACCTCTGCCAAATCCACAGGATCGCAAACCCCGAGCGTAAACGCCGGGTGAGCGAACTGCTTGAGCTGGCTGGTCTCACAGAGGCAGGTAAACGTCGCGTTGGCGGCTATTCGCGCGGTATGAAGCAGCGTTTAGGCCTGGCGCAAGCTCTCATTCACCGCCCGCAGGTGCTGCTGCTGGATGAACCAGCCTCAGCGCTGGATCCGGCCGGCCGCAAAGAGGTATTAAGCCTGATCGAGGGGCTGCGCGGTCAATGCACCGTCTTCATGTCGACGCACATCTTAGCCGATGTAGAGCGGATTTGCGACACCGTGGCCATTATTGACCACGGCCAGCTCATCATCAATGCGCAACGGGATGCGCTGATCACCCGCTACGCGATCCCCACGCTGGCGCTAGAGGTCGACGGAGTAGATCAACTGGCTGGTTTAGCCGCTGAAGTACGCCAGATGACCTGGTCCAAAGCCGTGGAGGACGATGGACGGCGATTAACCGTAACCGTCAATGACCTGGCAACCGCACAGCGCGAACTGCTCAAACTGGCTGTGGCTGCCGGATTGGTCGTGACTCACTACGAGCAGGTTAAACCTTCGCTGGAGGATGTGTTCCTGCGAATCGTAGAAAACGGAAAGGAAGCGAGGCCATCATGATGACCGCACTGACCAAAGAATGGCTCGAACAACGCCGCACGCACCGGCTGCTGATCGTTTCCTTGGTATTTTTGCTGTTTGGGCTGACGTCGCCTTTATTAGCCAAATTCACGCCTGAAATGATCAAGATGATCCCGGGCGGCGAGCAGATATCGCTCATTATCCCGCCGCCGACGGTAATCGACGCTGTGACACAATATCTGAAGAATATGACTCAGTTCGGGATGATTCTGGCTGTATTGATGGGCATGGGTATGGTCTCACAGGAGAAGGATAAGGGTACGGCTGCCATGGTTTTGGCCAAACCCCTCAGCCGGACAGCTTTTATCCTGGCTAAACCAGCAGCGCTGGCGATCACTTTCCTGATCGGCACCGCATTGGCAGCTGTGGCAGGCTATTATTACACGCTGCTGTTGTTTGAGACACTACCCGTTGGCGGCTGGCTGGCTTTGAACGGCCTGCTTCTGGTGTATTTTGGCGTGTATGCTGCGCTGGCAGTGCTGGCGAGCACCTTGAACCGCTCAAGTTTATCGTCCGGATTGACAGCCTTCGGGTTTGTCATTCTACTGGTACTGATCGAGATCATCCCGGCAGCGAAAGACCTGTTGACGGGCGGATTGCTGGGCTGGGCGGGCAACCTGGCATTGGGAGCTGGCGGTGAACCAGCCTGGGGTGCTTTGGCGGTTTGCCTGGGCTTGATTGTCGCGGCATTGACTGCATCGGTATTGATCTTCCGCCGTCAAGAAATTTGATGTTTCACGTGAAACAAAATTCCGGTCGAAAATAGATATGTAACTAACGCTCGCTGTTAAAAATAGCTCTCCGGTTGTGTGTAAAACCGCGAGCTATTTTTGTTTTAGTCATGTTTCACGTGAAACATATGGAATTGGGCTGATGAGTCTGACATTAGGGGGAATTGTTAGTAAATTAAGCGCTTCTGACAAAAAATCAGTTAAAATTACCCCTTGACATTAACGTTACGTCATAGTTTACGATGGATGCGAGAATGAGGTAAAGTGTACACGGTCAAGCAATTATCCAACCTGGCAGGGATCAGCACGCGCACGCTGCATTACTACGACCAAATTGGTCTGCTTAAGCCGACCACGGTCGAGGACAATGGCTACCGCCGCTACGGCGAAGGGGCCGTCTATCAACTGCAGCAGATCCTGTTTTACCGGGAAATGGGTTTCAGCCTGGAGAAAATCCGCGAGATTGTTGGCCGGCCGGACTTCAATCTCTTGCGGGCGCTGGAACAGCACAAATCAGCGCTGCGCAGCCGGCAGGAACATCTGAACCGCCTCATCGATACGGTCGACCAGACCATTTCGCATCTGAAAGGAAAATCAAAAATGACAGAGAAGGAGCTTTTTGAAGTCTTCAGCGAGGACCAGCAGAAAGAGTACGAAAAAGAGGCTGCCGAACGCTGGCCGGACAACTATGCCGAAAGCGCGCGCCGCTGGAAGAGCTACAGCGAGGCTGACAAGAAACGCATCGGCGAAGAAGGTGAGGCAGTTTACCGCGACCTGCTCAAGGTGATTGATCAGGACCCGGGCAGCGAGGCGGTGCAGAAAATCGTGGCACGCTGGCACCAGCACTTGCGCTATTTCTATGAGCCGAAAGTGGAGCTGCTGCGCGGGTTGGGTCACATGTACAACGATGATCCGCGTTTTGCCGCCACCTTTGCCAAGATTCACCCAGACCTGGCGAAATTTCACCAGCTGGCGATCGATGTGTATTGCGACCGGTTGGAAGGCAAGGGTTCGTAATTTGTAGGGGCACAGGGAATATCACAGGCTATTGTTCCGAATACCAACCCCGTGCCAGGTATTAAAAAACCAAACACAGGCACGGGGATTAGATTCTGATCCAGTGATGAGGAATCCCCGTGCTTGGATTCAACGATCAAATGCAGGCACGAGGGATTGTTCCTGATCCAGCGTGACGAGAAATCCCCGTGCCCATATAAGGGTTTCAAACGCTCAACCCAACCTACGGAGCGATTGTTTGTAGGGTTTCGCCTGGGAAAGGCGGGCGGGAGTCGGGTTTGTCGCTCCGTCCATCCCAACCACGGGATTTAAAATAAATGGGAGTCCTTTCAAAGCCTCCGAAATAATACATGTTTTATGGTAGGGGACGGGTTCCATCCCGTCCCGCTATTTAAG
>DATMXL010000301.1:0-5232 GCA_035561555.1 Bellilinea sp. | reverse complement strand
AGGGATCGGTCAGCAGATTCCCCAGGATGGCATTGATTCCCTGACGCGGCAGCACGTCACCATCCGGTTCGACATACAACCAGGAGCGGCCTGCGCCGGCGATCAAATCGCCGGCAGCCTGCAATTCAATTGAAACTGGATTGAGGTGAGAGTAAGGTACGGGCAAATCCCAGACCAGCTGCATTTGATGGTGGGCAGCCTGGTCACGGGCATCGTCCAGTACGCTCTTCATAGCGCCAGAGGTTTCGCTCAGGCTGACCGAGGTAACGCGCATGGCTGAGAGCCGGTCCAGAATGTCTGGCACTTCGGCTGCGTTATGCTCGGTGATGGTGAGGTGCACGGTGACAAACAGGTCCTCAGCCAGCGTGTCACGCAGGGCTTCCCAGGATTGCTCATCCGCTGAGTCCAGTACCAGCATCAAATGATCCAGACCAGCCTGCAGCACCTGGTGCAGGTATTCGGTTTCGGAGAAACGCAGGCCACAGGACAAAATGCCCGCGACCATGCCAAGCTGCTCAGCGTAGGAGATCAGTTCGACCAGGTCGGGCCGCTGGGTAGGTTCGCCGCCGGTGAATATCACATGCGGAATACCCGCCGTCCAGGCTTTGTCCAGAACCATCTTCCATTCTTCGGTGGTCAAATTACGCTTGACGCGTTCATTGGGGGTGCCGGGTATGTGACCCTCAGCCGTTTCATAAGTCAAGGCACAATCCAGGCGCAGCGGAGCCATCAATTTCTGGCTGTGCGGCGCGGTGCGCTCAAAATCGAGGTAAGTGGCCGGGTCGAGATCTGGCGTTTCTACCAGGGTGACGACCCGATCGGAGAAGGCGTTAAAGTCAGCCAAGGCCTGTGAAAGGCTTACCCGGTAGCGTTTTGAAACTCTATCAGCGACCTCGCCGGGCCGGGTCTGCTTCAATAAATGGTAAGCATATTCGGTGGCTGTCGGGTTAAGGTGCAGGACGGTGGAAGCATTAACGATCAGTATGCCGGTACCATCCTCCTCAATCCGCAGGTGCAGCCGAAATTGCTCCGGTACGTCCGGCGGCGACTGGTAATGGTGTACGCCGGGAGGCAGCGGCGCCTGTTGGGGAAAATAGCGGTCGAAAAGGTTGCGAATTTTATCCATGAGATGTCCTCCAATTTCGGCGGTGAAAGGTCAGGGAACGGCAGGTAGGGCGGCGGTAATCGGGGTGCGTGCCAGCGGGCAGCCACCACCGCATTCGGACAGAAGCGCACAGGTGTGGCATTCATCCGGCAAATTGCGGTGTTCGCGCAGGCTGACAGCCAGGTCATGCTGCCAGACACTCTGCCAGGAATCGGTGAGAATGTTGCCAAGCGAGGTGTAATAGGACTGGCAGGGCAGCACGCTGCCGTCCGGCTCGATACACATGTTATACAGCGCAGCGGAGCAACCCTTGACACCCAGGTCCATCTGCACCGGGTCGAAATTGCAGTACTGGGTGGGGGTGTACCAGATCAGACGCTGGTGAGCGGCTTCTGTCTTATTGCGGGCCAGGTCGAGGAGCGGCGGCAGGGCGGATTCAGGCAGTCCGGTGCCAACCGTCGAGCCGCGTCCGGAGTAAATCAGCGCGTTCAAGCCGATAGTCGGCACGCCGAGATCCGCCAGAAAATCCAGCGTATCGGAGAGGAAGGGTGCATTTTCCTGCAGCAGGGTGGTGTTGGTCATGACGAACAGACGGGTAGCCAGGGCGTTGCGCAGACCAGCGACGGTATCATCCCAGGCACCGCGCGGCGCAACCATGTGATCATGGATGGCGGGATCGTGCGATTCGAGTGTGATTTGGACATGGTCGAGGCCAGCGTCCACCAGGGATTGAACGAAAGCCGGGTCTTTCAGCTTGCGTCCATTGGTGTTGATGCCAGTGATCTGTCCCAGCTTTTCGGCGTGGGCAATCAATTCAGGCAGGTCAGGGCGCAGGGTGGGCTCACCGCCGGTGAAGACAATGTGCGGGATGCCAATCGACCACAGGAGGTCGAGGGTGCGCTTCCAGGCAGCGGTATCCATCTCGGGGAAGGTGCGCGGCCGCGCATTGTAGCAATGCGGACAGTTGTTATTGCAGCGGTAAGTGAGCGCCAGATCCATGCGGTATGGGGCGGACGGCTGCTGTGAAAACGGGGCCAGGATCTCAAGTTCGAGGTCATGCACCGGGCAGGCGCCATCAGGAGCGGTCAGCTCATCCAGTTGCGGTAAAAACTGCGCATAGTCAAGTAAGGCTGATTCGCCGGGGATCTTATACTGCCGGGTTATGGCTTTGACCGCCTCCGGTTGAGGCACTTTTTCCAACGCCAGGTAAGCCATCAGCGCTGCGGTGGGGTTGAGGTGGAAGGCGCGATTAGCATTCACCAGTAAGAGACCATGACCATCAGCTTCCAGGCGTAGATGGATGCGCGCTTTCCCCCCGCGATCCTCGCGGCTGTAGTGATAAACGCCAGTCTTAGGCAGTCCAGGTGTCTGGCTGCCGCCATTGAACAGAAAGCGCGGGAATAGGTTGGAGACTCGTTTTACCATTAAGATAATCCTTGTTTAGCGACCGCCTCCGGCACAGGCACAGGCGCAACCAGCACAGGCGCAGGCACAGGCACACGATCGTCCGCCGCCACCGCCACCGCCAGTACGCGTGTACGTGGTCTTGGGAACGGGATTGGTTTTGTTGGTGATGGTATCGGTAAAGTTGGTAAGGTTGCCAATGACGTTTTGCGAGAAGGATTCAACTCCGGAGACCATGGAGGCCGCAAAATCAGAGCCGGGCAGCTTAGGCAGAGTAAAGGAGCCGCCAGGTCCAGCGGTTGGAATGCCGCCAGTCGAGACTGGTGCAATACCGCCGCCAACCGCGCCGCCGGTAGACGGACGCATGGCAGGATCAAAACGCCACCACCAGGTGGGCACGATCACCGGCTGCGGGCCAAAGGTTTGCTGGGTGCGGCCAGACCATTCTTTGTCGAGCATGGTCCAATCCATTACCTGCTCGTAAGTTTCGGATTTGACCTCGGGGGTGTCAGCCGCGGTGACCTGTGACCAGGCTTTTTCCATGATGGCGGTGTAATAATCGATGGATTCCTTACGGCTGAAGCCTTTCATCTTTTCTGAGACGGATTTGACCAGACCAACGGTCACATTTTGCAGTTCGCGGCGTTGGGCAGCTTTATCGGGGGTGGCGAAAGCGTGCAGGAAATCAACTTCATAGGGCTGCAGGTTGGCTGGCTGTGGTACGGTTATTTCCAACTTCAGCGGATCGCGGTTGGTAACGGTGGCAGCACCTTTTTTAAGTGTGCTGAACAAAATCATGCTCATGACCTTGTCCAGCGGCTGTTCCAGCAGAATAGCGGCTTCAACGGCGGTAAGTCCGCGCTTGATACCGTGACCCTCGACCGCGATCTTGGGGGGCATGTATTGTAATTTGCGCTTTTCAGCGGCTCGGGCACCGAAGATGCCTGAGAGAACGATCACCGCGAAGATCAGACCAAAACAGATGAACGGAAAGATCGAGTCAAATGAGATCGAGCGCTGATTGGGAAATTCAGTCGCGACCACAACTTCCGCGGGCACCAGGCGCATGGGAAAGCTGGCGCCAAATTCATATTGCGTGGTGGCATCTGCGTTGACGGCTGTCCAGGTGTAAAAAACCCGGTCCTGGGCGTCGTAGCCGGTAGCGGGTTCATCAGCACCCGGCCAATTACCGGAAGGGGGAAAGTAACGCGGCTGTTCCGGTTCGAGACCCGGTGGAAGAACAATGGTAAAGGTGTAAGCGGTATCGCCGCGGACAAACGAGGAATCGAACCAACTTGGCGTGAAATTCAGACTAGCGTAGGGTTCAGTTTCCTGCTCCGAGCCGGCGCCAAGCGCATTACTCACGGTTCCGACAGACACATGCAGGGTGCCGGTTTGACCTGGTTGAATCGCATTGGACCCGAGGTGGAATTCAACACCGGGGGAGACATATTGCGAATCAGCGATACGATCCACCGGAGCACCATTGATGGTGGCACTGATGCTGTTTAAATCGTAGTCAAAATTGGGCATGCCAACATCGACTATATCGATTGGATCAGCATTCGCCTGGTTGGCAAACGTGATGATGTAATCCAGGCTGAGCGTACCGTCTGAATTTACATACACGCTGATATTTTGTTCTGGGACTTGAAAGGAATAATTTTGCGCTAAAACCGGCGACGTGGTCGTCAGCAAAATCAGCGCGATAAGCAGCAGGAGAGCACCCCGAATCCTGTGCATCGAACACCTCCCTGAAATGAGTTGTTAAATTACCACTTGGGTTCTTCGGTTAGTTGGTAGGTCGTGTGGCACCACGGGCAGGTGACCACTGGAGCACCTGCGACCAATTTGATGTCTTCCGGTTTGAGCGTGCCCCCGCACGCCTGACATTTAATGGTGTCCATGTTGACATCACCGGGCAGATCAATGTTGACGGTGACATTGGTATCGGCGGGTTTGGCAGATGTCCGATTAGCGAGGTATATCATTACCAATCCTATACTGCCCATGATGATGCCTGTAATAATCCAACCGACTTTACCATCATCACCGGTTGACCCCCAAACAAGCAAAACGCCAAACAGGACCAGAATTGCCGCGACGATATTTACAATAACTCGACCAGCGCTCATTGGTTTCCTCCGATATGGTGTAGTGTAACATTTAAAATCGAGCAGGGCTATTGACAAAGATCATTTAATTTCGAGCGAGGAAAAACCAGACGATACTCTCAATATTCACATATACGCAGCGAGTGATTGGGAGTTGCAGCATGCGAATTCCACGCGTGACCTGCTATAATTTCGGGAGGAGGACCCACCCATGAGCTCTGAAAATGAACGCCAGGAACTGGCTGAACTTGTCCGCACACTGAATTTTCACTCGCACCGCTATCATGTATTGGATGCACCTCTCATCAGCGATTACGAGTATGACAAAATGCTCAAACGGCTGTTGGAGTTAGAGGCAGCCCATCCGGATTGGGTATCCCCGGACTCTCCCAGTCAGCGGGCTGGCAGCGCTGTGTTGGATAAATTTGTCAAAGTGCGGCATCCCGGAGCGGTGTTGAGCCTGGCGAATGGATTTGGCGCGGTGGATGTGCGCGCCTGGTATGAGCGTATTTTACGATTGGATGATCGGGTGGCTTCATCCGGATTTGTGGTGGAACCGAAAATTGATGGGTTAACGGTTGTTCTGCACTATCAGGACGGCCGGTTTGT
>DATMXL010000300.1:0-5877 GCA_035561555.1 Bellilinea sp. | reverse complement strand
GATATTACTTGATATCATCTTTTAATATCGCATATTCAAAAGTGTCAACCCATAGCGGCGACCCATCCGCCGCGCGGTTAAAAAAGATATTTCGGCGAAAATATCCATCCCTGCGCATGCCAATTTTCTCCAGCACTTCCCACGAGGCTATATTGTCTGGGTTGTAATGCGCCATCACCCGGTGGATTCCAAAATGATCGAACCCATAATGAATCAGCGCCGCCCCCGATTCACTGGCATAGCCATTGTTTTGGAAGCGCGGGTTAAAGATATAGCCCAATTCCCAGGTTAGGAGCTCCAGCGGCTGGGTTTGCTGGAAATACAAATGCCCCACCATTTTCTGCGTGTCCTTGAGGACAACAGCCCAAAAAATTGAACTCCGTGACCTTTCCAGGGTTAAATGCCTGGCTTCATCCAATGTTATCGGTTCGCCCGGCTCGTACTTGTAAATTCCAGGATCCGATAGATATTCAAAAAGCGAATTGCAGTCTTGTTCCTGGAACGGACGGATTATTAGCCTGGGCGTATGGATCATGGCTACCCCTGACGGATTCTTTATTTGGTACGGTTAATATGCTAATAGTGTATACCCACTTCCACTTTGATCCTGGTCGCGGACACTTCTTCTAAACATACTTTAGAATTCCTGGTTTTCCATTGACTTTTGATTGATTATGATTAAAGTAATAAATACACAATTTCATAAACGCCGTGCTTCAGCCAGGAGGTGACCAATGAATGTCCGGTATAAAAACAATACCCGTTTGCTACTAAACGGTTTAAGTTTGTTGGCTTTAATCCTGGGGGTAATCTCACCGCAAACGGTTTCCGCGTCTCATACGCTCAATCCTGTTAGCGTCACCATAGCTGGTTCACTGCAAGGTGAAGCTGGTTGCGCCGCAGATTGGGATCCAACCTGCGCTGGGACGCACCTCACTTTTGACTCCGCCGACGATGTCTGGCAGGGTACCTGGTCCCTCCCCGCTGGCAACTTTGATTATAAGGCTGCCCTTAATGACGCCTGGGGCGAGAATTACGGCCTGAATGCGGCCTCTGGCGGGGCGAATATTCCGCTAAATCTTGGCTCTGATACCTCGGTTAAATTCTTTTACGATCACAAGTCCCACTGGGTGACTGACAACCAGACATCAGTCATCGCGGTTGTGCCAGGCAGCTTCCAAAGCGAACTCGGCTGCCCGGGTGACTGGCAGCCAGACTGTCTGCGGTCCTGGCTGCAAGATACTGACGGTGATGGCATTTACGCCTTCGAAACAACCAGCCTGCCCGCCGGATCTTATGAAGGCAAGGTGGCGCTAAACGAAAGCTGGGATGTCAACTACGGGGCTGGCGGGGTGCAGAACGGTCCTAACATTGGTTTCACCGTCCCGATTAATAATGCCAAAGTAACCTTTAGCTACGACTCAGCTACGCATGTGCTTACCGTTCGTGCCGGGCATGCATTGGATAATAATGTCGAGTGGGACGGCCTGCGCCACGACTCTCGCGACTTGCTGTACCGCACGCCGGGTGGAGCAGTTACGGCTGGCACGCCGGTCACGCTGCGTTTTCGGACTTTCCATAACGACGTTAACCGCGTCCGTGCGCGATTCTATAACCTCAACAGCAATAGTCAATCCTTTGCGGATCTGACCCTGGCTGCCAGCGATGTCTCCTGTTATCAACCTGAGCTCGAAACCGAAACCTGCGACTACTGGGAGACGACGGTAAATACTGTCCAGCCGAACAACTACTGGTACCGATTCATCATTATGGATGGCAGTAAGACGGTTTATTATGCCGATAACACCTCCGCGCTGGACGGTGGTCTCGGTTCCCCCAGCGATTCTCCGGTCGATAACAGCTACGCGTTGATGGCCTATGATCCAACCTTCTCGAGTCCTGCTTGGGCGCAAAATGCCGTCATCTACCAGATTTTCCCGGACCGCTTCCGCAGCGGTCGCTCGAGCAATGACCCAAAAACGGGAGATATTCGCTACGATGATCCGGTTCTAAAGCTGGACTGGGGCACCTTACCCGAGGGTTATTGCCGCTCCTATGTCGATGCCGCCGCCAATTGCGTCTGGCGCTTTGGCACTCCACCGCCGTGGGGCGTTGGTCAACCGGAAACCCCGCGCGGTCGCGATTACTACGGCGGCGATCTCAGGGGTGTCGACCAGAATTTGGAGTACCTGAAATCGCTGGGCGTCAATACGCTGTACTTCAACCCCATCTTCGATGCCGGTTCCAATCACAGCTATGACACTCAGGATTATTACAAGATCGACCCATATTTTGGCACCCAAAAAGATTGGGAAAACCTGGTCAAGCACGCCGCTCAATTGAACATCCGCATTGTGCTGGATGGCGTATTCAACCACATGTCTTCGGATAGTCCCCTCTTCGACCGCTATCACCACTACGCGACGGTTGGCGCTTGTGAATCGCTGACCTCACCATACCGCAATTGGTTCACCTTTCATGAGGTCGCGGTTGGCAGCGGCACCTGTGTGGGAACCAATGGCGCCAACTCTGCTACCTATGATGGCTGGTTCGGCTTCGATAGCATACCGGTTTTGAATAAGTCCAATCCTGCTGTCCAGGCTTACTTCCTCACCAATGCCAACAGCGTCTCGAAGAATTGGCTCAACAAAGGCGCAGCGGGCTGGCGGCTGGATGTGATGGGTGACGCCTCCTTCCCCAATGGCTACTGGGAGACCTTCCGCTCGATCGTGAAGACCACTCAACCCGAGGCACTGATCGTTGGTGAACTGTGGCAAAAGGACAGCACGCTGCTGCGCTTCCTGCGCGGGGACCGTGCTGATACCACCATGAATTACCGCTTGCGCGATGCGGTGATCGGCTTCCTCATCGACCAGAACTTTGACGCCAAGGGATTTGCCGACAGCGGACGCGTTATTACCCCAACAGAATTTGCAAACCGCTTATCTTCCATCCGAGAAGACTATCCGGACGCCGCCTTCTACTCGCTGATGAATCTGGTGGGCAGCCACGATACAGCTCGCATCCTGTGGCTGCTGACCCCCGGCGACTTTACGCCGGTTGATAAGGAATTAAATGCTGCCAATCTGGCAATTGGTAAACAGCGGGTGGAAGTTGCTTCGCTGATCCAGTTCACCTTACCTGGCGCACCTACCATCTATTACGGCGACGAGGTCAGCCTGACGGGTGCTGACGACCCGGATGATCGCCGTACTTACCCCTGGACGGATCTTGGAGGTGTGCCTGACCAAGCCATGTTTACTCATTACCAGACCCTGGCTGCTTTACGTAGCGAGAACCCGGTATTGACCGCTGGCGATTTAAGAATGCTCTTTGCGGATGACGCCGCTGGTGTCGTGGCGTATGGCCGCAAAACAACCCTACAGGCGGCGCTGGTCGTGCTTAACCGCAGCGATCAGGATCACACCGTGATTATTCCGGTTGCGGGTTACTTGCCAGACGGTGTAGTGCTCAACACCCGGTACGTTGCGGCAAACACTGCACCCGTTGCTTCAACCGCAATGGTTGCGAATGGCAGCGTTTCGATCACCGCACCTGCACACAGCGGCTGGCTGCTTGCCACCGACCTGGTGGATCTTCTGGCACCTGCGGCGCCAACCGGAGTGCAGGTCACATCTGCGGGAAAAGCTCAACTCGACCTGAGTTGGGACGCTGTAACTGGAGCAGTCGGATACAACCTATACCGCAGTCCGCTCAGCGGCGGCGGTTGGGTTAAGCTGAACAGCTCCCTTTTGACCGGTACCACCTTCACCGACACCGGCCTGCGCAATACCCAGTTCTATTACTATGTAGTGACTGCGCTGGACAGCCCAGGAAATGAGAGTGAGTATTCGAATCAAGCCAGCGGCATGCCGCGGCTGACCATCGGTTGGGCTAATCTCCAATGGCCGCCGACTTTGGATCACACCATCAGCGCGATCAATCGCACAGCTGACGTGTATGGTCAGGTTTGGATCGATGGGGTGACCAACCAACCCGGAGCCGCGGCGGGACTGCGCGCGCAATTGGGCTTTGGCCAGGCAGGCAGCGATCCGAACGGCAACCCCGACTGGACATGGGTGGAGGCTGTCTTTAATGTGGATGCTGGCAATAATGATGAATTTAGGGCCAGTCTGCTTCCGGAATCGCTCGGATTGTTCGACTATGCATATCGCTATTCAACCACCAATGGTCAGGACTGGATCTACGCCGACCTGGACGGCATCGGCAATGGGTATGATTCCTCGCAGGCTGGTAAATTGACGGTCAACTCCAGCGGCGATACTACTGCGCCTGCAGTCCCCACCGGACTGAATGTCCTTTCCGCATCACCGGCCGCCATTGAGCTTGCCTGGGATGCCATCAGTGGCGATGCCTCGCTTTACGGCTATGAGGTGTTTCGTTCCGATACCGCCGGAGGACCTTACACCCAGATCGCACGGGTTACTGCAGCCGCGTACACAGACACCGTTATCATCGAAGGGACCACCTACTACTACGTGGTCCGCGCGCTGGATCAATCCTTCAATCGTTCCGCTTACTCAGCCGAAATGTCTGCCACTGCGGCTCTGCGTACCGTGACTCTGCAATTTGACGTGACGGTGCCCGCAACCACGGATGCTACCGGGCGCAGTGTTTACATTGCCGGTTTCCTGGACCGCCTGGATGGCGGGTTGCCGCAATGGAACCCGGGCGGCGTTGTCCTTACCCGGGTGGATGCCACCCACTGGACGCTCACCCTCACCGGCCAGGAATCAACACAAATTGAGTATAAATACACTCTCGGTGACTGGGATCATGTCGAAAAAGATGATGTATGCGGTGAAATTGGTAACCGGCAATTGACCCTGAGCTACGGAACAAATGGAATACAGGTTGTCAATGACACGGTACTGACCTGGCGTAACGTCGCTCCCTGCGGTAACTGATCCAGTCGGCAAAATATGAATGGACAGGCATCATCTGGTGCCTGTCCATTCGCTTCAACTTCGATTAATCTACTTTAGCTGGCAGAAACTGCGCTTTGTGCACTTTTTTTGACGTATGCTCTCACCTTCTCGAGCAGAAAGGCGCTGCTGTAAGCTATAAGCAGCATGATCCCAATCATAGGGAAAAGGAAATAGCGCGACCAGTCCAGCGGTGACATAAAGGCTGCCAGGATCATGATAGACAAATAGACCATGAGCGATGGCAGCAATTCCAATGGCAGGCGGCGTTTAATGCTGGTGATGACCGACCGAATCAGGAAGTAGAGTCCCAATATTGACAAAATTGAATTGATATACAACCCCAATCCGCCGCGAATAGAGGCATTGGTGGTCAACAAATCACGCAGAATCTTGACCCAGCGTTGAACAATTGGGATGGTGATTAACTCGGGGACGTATTGCGATACATGGGCCATATCCATCAAACGATACTGAAACATCCATCCCACCCCCTTAATCGGATTGGCGTAGATGGATGGATTAAGGAGGATAAAAATAAATAATGCCGAAAGGCAGAATAAGCTGAAAATCCGGATAAGGTAAGTGATTTTGGTTTTAAGAACATTAGGGTAATTAGGAATAAAAACTATGTAAAGCAACATTAACCCAAAGGTTCCTAGTAGGAGAAAAGCATGGATTTTGCTTGCTGCCGCCAGGCCAAGGCTTATGCCCGCAAGCGCATAATACCAGTAAAGGTTGTCTTTTATGACGCTCCTTTCGCTCTCGAGGAGCAAAGAATTCAAGTGTTTCTGCCCCTTGCTGATAAATATAAAGGATAAAATGCTGAAGAATAATAGAGGAGCTTCACTCATCGCAACGAGTAAAATGCTACTCGTTGAAGAACTATAAATGTATAGAATGAACCATATAATGGTAGAAAACCGATTAA
>DATMXL010000299.1:0-5530 GCA_035561555.1 Bellilinea sp. | reverse complement strand
CTGTTCTGGATTACAATAAACGCTTCCAGCCCAATAAAGATAAAAAGCCAAAGAATTTCTTGATGGATCCCAATTCTTAAACCACCGAGGTATGTCCATGCGTGCAGCCGTCTTCGAACAATTTCAACAACCCCTCAGCATTCTCCAGGTGCCGGACCCAACCCCGGATCCAGATGGTGTGGTGCTGAAGGTTATGGCGACTGGAATTTGCCGCAGCGACTGGCATGGTTGGATGGGGCACGACTCAGATATTCATTTGCCACATGTACCCGGGCATGAGTTGGCGGGCGTTGTGACAGCAGTGGGTAAAAACGTTCGCCGTTGGACCCCGGGGGATCGGGTAACCCTGCCGTTCGTCTGCGGCTGCGGCACCTGTGCACAGTGCGTCTCTGGGAATCATCAGGTTTGCGATCACCAGTTTCAGCCTGGCTTCACCCATTGGGGCTCGTTTGCCGAATATGTCGCCATTCAATACGCTGATGTAAATCTGGTGCGCCTGCCAGAATCGATCGAATTTTCGACAGCTGCCAGCCTGGGCTGTCGCTTTGTCACCTCCTTCCGCGCCGTGGTCGATCAGGGGAAGACCTCAGCCGGGCAGTGGGTGGCAGTGCATGGTTGCGGCGGGGTCGGGCTTTCGGCTGTCATGATCGCCAACGCGATCGGAGCGCGGGTGGTTGCCATCGATATTTCCCCGGAGAAATTAGCCCTGGCTCAGCTGCTTGGCGCTGAAGCGGTGGTCAATGGCAAGGACACGGATGACGTTGTTGGCGCGGTTAAGGAAATCACAGGCGGCGGTGCTCACGTCTCATTGGACGCGCTGGGCAGTCTGGTTACGTGCTTCAATTCGGTTGCCAACCTGCGTAAACGCGGTAAACACATCCAGGTTGGGTTGATGCTGGGCGGGCAAAATAATCCGCCAGTGCCAATGGACAAGGTAATTGGCAACGAACTGGAGATTTTGGGCAGCCACGGCATCCAGGCCTACCGCTACCCGGCACTGATAGATATGATCGTCACCGGCAAACTGCATCCGGAATTGTTGGTTCAGCGAACGATCAGCCTGGAAGAATCACTGGATGAGCTGGTGAACATGGACTCGTTCAGCAGTAACGGGGTCACCGTGATCACAAAATTTGATTAACCTTCTTTATATTTTTCGACGAATCGCTGCATGGTGCTGACCTGCCGCATGGTCGCAGGCTGCCCCAACACCTTTTCCAAGACGGTATTGGCAAATTTGGATTCGCTCTGGCGCACCTGGCACAGCCAATACATCTCCCGCCCCACCACAGCGAATGCGTCGATTTCATTTTGCAGAGCCATCAGCCTGCCAATAGCAGCCTCGTCCGGAGATTCTTTCAGAAACGCCACATTGAAAGCGGTGGCCTGAGAAAACTGATCTTCGGGGAAGGGTTGGCAGACGGTAATTTGGGCTAATTCCTGAAAGGTCCGCAGGAATACCGCCGACTTGAAACCCAGTGCTTCAACCAATGCCGCCTCGATCCGGTTTTCAAGCTCATGTGCTGAACCTTGATCCGTCTCAAAGATGACATTGCCGCTGGCGATGAAGGTCTCAACCTGGTTAAAGCCAAAGCCTTCAAAAAGCTGCTTTAAAGCCCCCATCTTAACCGTGTGTCCGCCGACATTGATCGCCCGCAGGAATGCAAAATATCGCGTCATTGCCAGCCTCTTGCCCAACTTCCTGCTACTGAGCGGTGGACGAATACAACTGTTTGATCTCACCCAAATGATAAGCGCAGTACCCCAGTAGAATCATGCTGGCAGCCATCACATCTTCGTTCCATTCCTCGCGCTTGCCGACAAAGTCCAGAATGTCCTCATAGGTAGCTCGCAATTTCGAGCGCAGTTCATTCCAGGCAGCCTGATCCACGCTCTGGTTTTTCCAGCTTCCTGGCCAGTCTGTTTGTGGATTTTCACCATTCGAGTAGGCTGTGAATAATTCCATCAGATAGAGCGTGTGTCCGCTGTGGGAGGCAATCGTCTCAGCACCGGGTTTAGGTGCGCGGGAAGCCGCAGCCGCATCCAGGGTGTCAATTGTGCCCAGGATGCCGGCGCGCCCATTGTCGAGGATATAGCCATACTCTAAATCCGTCGCGCCGAAAATCTCCGGCAGAAGGGTCAACAACCATTTTTTGAAATAATTATTTTCCATTGCAATCCTCCACTTGCATACCTGTAGTTAGGGGTATTATACTCGTCTAATCCTATCGTTTACTAAACGAGTCAACGACCGATTGGATTGTTCTGGCTGCAATTTAGAGGATGCAAACCAACAGTTTAGCAGTTTTCGGGATAAAATATCCGCATGGGCTCAATTTTAGACGATAGAAAATCCTATATTAGTGTAGATGTCGAGACCGCCGGCGCCATTCCGGGATTGTATGCCATGCTCTCTATTGGCGCCTGTACCCTGGGTGAACCACGCCAGACCTTCTATGCCGAACTGCAGCCGGATAAAAGTTTGGCTGATCCACAGGCGATGACAGTTAATAGGCTCAACCTGGAGCAACTGATGCGGACCGGCTTGCCTCCGCGGGACGCACTGGTCAAATTTGCGGATTGGTTGAAAGCCGTCATTCCCTCCGGATCTCAGCCCTTGTTTGTAGCTTTCAATGCTCCTTTTGACTGGAGCTTCATCAACGAGTATTTCATCCGTTACCTGGGTCATAATCCCTTCGGGCACAGCGCCATCGATATCAAAGCGGTGTACCTGGGATTGTCGGGAAAACCCTGGCACCAAACGTCTGGTGATTATCTGCACCGCCTCTATAATAACGCTAAAGTTCTCAGCCATAATGCACTGGACGATGCCGTGGACCAGGCAGTGATTTTTGAAGGCATTCTGTCCGAATACGAAAAAATGAATATCTCGGAATAACCTGGCAGCCCTTTCGTTTGAACCTGGAGGTGAGCATGGATTCCCAATCGAGCGACCCGTCCGAAGAATTGTCCCGCATTGTCGCATCCGCCCGCCGTCTCGGCGTGGAGATGAATGAAAACGAAGCCATCCAATGGCTCGCGGCTATCGCGACAGCAAAAAGTGAGGTGGACGTTGTAGTCGATATCCGTGAAGGAATCTTCGGACACCGCATTTCAATGTTGGATTTCGCGCCGGAACGCCTGGTGTACTTTCGCAAAATCGGGAAACTGGTTGAATTTAGCGACGAGCCAGGCGTGGTTGAGACTGCTCTCGCACTGTCGGGATCGGCAGCCCAATCACGAATTCAAACCTTTCCCGGCGACGCCGACTTCTTCGAGCGCGTCAATATCGTGGCTCCCACACGGGATGCTGCCTGCGCTATCCTGGCACGAATAATGCGCGAAAAAGCACTCCATTCAGAAAAAGGTCCTACCCATCAGCTCATCGAGGTCAAATTTGGGTCATACCCTTATGCGATTATCACTGAAAGTGGGCACCAGAAAGCTGGAGCTCCCATTGCCTGGACCCCTCAAACCATTCACGCCGGGAAAATTAGCGGCACGTTGACAGATGGAACTGCCGCCGAGATCACCTGGGAGAATGTTTCCAATAATCCTGGCTGGTGCAAACTCGACTGGGTAGTGGCAGATCCGCTTGAGCAGCAGCTGGTGAATGCCAGCAATATGCTGGATGTCACCTGGGAAGCGCCGGATGGAACGATCACACCCCTGGATGGTTACCTGGATCCGTATTTCCAGGAGGTTTACCTGGAATCCGAGTCCATACCGATTTTTACCAAATTGGCTAAGCACGTCGATAGCAACGCGCTGGATGACTACGTCACCAGCCTGGAAAAAGAAGTGCGCAAGTATGTGTCCTCCTCGCCCAACTATGGCAAGGCTGCAAAGCGCATGTATAACATTTTCCGTTTGACCGGTCGTTACCAGGAAGCAGCCTACCTGCGGGAGCTTTTTGACGAGCCGTCAACCGTGCTCTACCAGGTTTGGTCGTTAATTCGCACCATTGATGATACCTTCGGCAAAGGCAGTGACATCTCGCTCGATACACTTCTCGGTCAGGCTGATCACCTCATTCTGACCGTGGTGGATGTGCTGGAAGGCGAAAAGGAGACAGAAATTGTACGCATGCTACTGCGATTGCGGTCTCTGCTATCTCAGGAGCAGACCGGGAAAGAACTTTCTCCTCAAGCCGAGGCAGCCCGCGATGAATTAATCAACCTGGTGAACAACTTCTATTACGAAAAACTGACCGGTCTGCCGACTATCAAAGACTATATCGACTGCATGGCAGAGGAAGCTCAGGCTCATTAGGCCGTTAATTCGTTGGCAAAGTGGGTGCTGTACTACCCGTAAATTGAGAACAATCGAGAATAGCCTGTAACTCAGAAGCCAATTCTGCCGGTGGAGTCGTCGCGGCAGCATCCTCGATTCGTTCCCACTGAGTACAAACAAAATTTTCAAACCCGGTATTGCGAGTTAGCATTTTTTGGCTGGTTTCCAGATACCCTGACCAGTCAGACAGATTGTATTGAGCTTCCAGCAGCGGTAGATATTCCGTACTGTAACGCGCATCCAGGCCGGCGCTAAAAGCCTGGTCCATCAGCCGGGTAATTTCATTCCAGTCTTTTTTCTGCCTGGCCAGATCTGCTTTTTGGAAATAGTAGCACCATTGATACTCCGGCTCTTTACCAAATATTTGTTTATCTGGATCAATGGATTGCGCATTAATGTCGATTTGTTCCAGATTGGAAAGCCGTAGTATGTCCTGATTAATAGGGTCAAATAGCGGATTGCCGATGTAGGCTTTATCCATGATAAGGATACAACCTGAAGATGGGCGATTGAGAATCCCAAGTAAATTGGATGATGACCCTTCAAAAACGACATTTCGCAATGTGTACTGAACTGGCTGATCCGTCATAGTGCTATCCATTACTTCGGCAATGTCGAACGGTCGGAGGTACCAAACTGGGACTGTCGGACTGAGAACATCGCCGCCATACAGGATATCAAGCGCAAAAGCGGCACTATTATGCGATGAATTAGTACTAGGGACATTTGCGGAAAGAAACCCCGTCCCGGGTTTGACCGCTGGTATACGCCAGGCAATTTGCCAATAATAATCGCGCTGAATTTTCCAATCGTTGGCAAAGCGGTGCGTGACTTGCATTTGGAACGCGATTGATAACCCTAAAATAATACTTAGGATGATACTCTTTTTACGCCGGTCATCGATAAACCAATCCAGCAAAACGACGATCAAGAACACGGCACCAATCATCGGTGCCAAAGTAAATCTTTCGCTCCATTTTCCCTCAAGTGCTGAGCGATCGGTTGACCAAACAGGCAACCCGCCTAAAATCATACCAGCAATTCCAATTATTGCTGCATGAAGATAAAAATTAGCTTTTGCTGCGACAAAAGGTTTTTCTTTTTGCAAAATCAACCATAAAGCGACAATAACAGATGCAATGAATCCGATAGCCCATGAAAATAAATTAAATCGTGCATCCAGACGTAAGAATTCAGCCTGAATCGGCCGCAACCAACTTTGAGTGAGTAAATTAAT
>DATMXL010000298.1:0-6766 GCA_035561555.1 Bellilinea sp. | reverse complement strand
CTGTGTCCGTTGATGCGCGCCACACTGCGCCCGTTCTGACGCATTTCACGCGCCACCGAGATCGAATCCGGGTCGTCGAGCAGGTCCTCACCGGAAAGCAGGGCGCGCACCGCTTCACCGCTGGCAGGCGGCATGGTAAAGGTGCCTTCCACACTGGCACGGTCGGCTCCAGCGCGAATCAAGGTGGCATCGGCTTTGCCGCCCAGCAGCGCCATCAGTGCATCCAGAATGATGGATTTACCTGCTCCGGTTTCGCCGGTGAAGGTAGTCAGACCCGGCCGGAAAGACAGCTCCAACTGCTGGATGATGGCGAAATTCTCGATGCGCAGCTCGGTCAGCATACTGCCCCGCTTAACGAATTTGAATACCTGTCAGCCGGTAGAATACCGTCGAGGTCACCAGAATAACGTAGGCTGCGCCCCAGATGATCGACCAGAGGCCAAAGCCGCCAAATGCCAGCGATCCAATCAGGCTGATCAACGGCAGGACAATACCGCCAACCGCGGCAGCGATGGTAGCGGTGCGGAACAGGGTGCGCGAGCGGCGTTTTTTGATAGCCCAGCGCACTGCTTCCGCGATGATCACCCCGGCGATGGGAGCGATGAAAAGGGTAAAAAAGCCAAGATTGGTCGCCAGCAGGCTGCCCACATAACTCAGTATTCCGGCGATCACAATGACCACGGGGTAATCGGTCCAGCGGGCGGTCTCGTAAACTTTTTGCTGTCCGCGCACGCATTCCTTGCAACGGTAGCCAGTGGGGGTCAACACAGCACATTCGGTGCAGATTGGCCGCTCGCAGCGGTTGCAGCGCAGCAGCGTGGCGCGGGTGGGGTGGTTGTAACAATATTGTGTTTCAGCAGTCGTTTCGGTCATAAAGGTTCTCCGGCCACCGGATTTTGTTCCATGTAATGGGTAATATTGCTGTAAAAGTAGCCGCGGTCGCGGAAACGCACGAAGCAGGCTGTGTCGTGGTTGGCTTCGACCTGCACCTGGTCGCCGTCGACCATGGTGACTGGCGGCTGCCCGTCGATACTCAAAACAGCCTGGTGGGTGGTGTTGACCGTTACCTTCACCACCGAGCCCTCCGAGAGGATAATGGCACGGTCCACCGAGAGATGGGGTGCGACCGCCACAATCAAAATGTTGCGCAAGTCGGGCGGCATGATGGGTCCGCCGACCGCCAGCGCGTAAGCGGTGGAGCCAGTGGGGGTGGAGACGATCAATCCGTCGGCGATGTAGGTTGCCAAAGGGTAGCCATCCACCTGGGCGCGCAGGGTGACCGGGCGGACGAATTGTCCGCGGCAGATGACGACTTCATTGAGCACGATCCAGCTGTCCAGCGTCTGCCCGCCGCGCAGATGGGTAGCTGTCAACATCATGCGGCCCTCGAGCCAGTAGCTGCCTTCCAGCAGCAGCGGCAGAGTGGTGCGCCAATCGTCCCGCTTGACCTCGGCCAGGAAGCCAAAACGGCCCAAGTTGATTCCCAGGATGGGAATGTGCAGTGGAGCGCACAGGTGACCGGCTCGCAGCATGGTGCCGTCGCCGCCCAGGGCAATGCACAGGTCTGTGTCGGTCTGCAGACGCTGACGGAATGAGGCGTCGTAAATTTTTCCCCAGAATGCAGTCACGCCGCGTTCATTGAGAAATTGAGCGATGATCTCGGCTTCTGAGGCCGCCTCGGGCATTTGCGGGTGGACACCGATGGCGATGCGGCGGGGGATTGTCTGGTTGCAGTCCATAACGAATGATTATACCAGCGCGGTGGTTTTGTCATTGCGAATGGAGCGAAGCGTAGTGAAGCAATCTTCACTACCTGGAATCCTTGTCCTTGGGTGGAATTTCTAAAACCTACGCAGATTGCTTCGTCACAAAGGCTGTTCCTCGCAAAGACAGGATAACTACAATCTCTGGTCGCAGCTGGAGCGGTAGCCGCAGTGGGCGCAGCGATTGCGGTCCTCGTGCGAGCGGTTGAGTTCCTTCTGTCGTGCAGCTGCGTGCATTTCGTCCAGCAGTGTCAGCAGCTCGCGTTCTGCCTCCGGGGTGTAGTCAATGGTGAAGGAGCGGTTTTTATAGCGTAATATGCCGTAGGGCGGGCGCTTTTCGTAGGTGCGCTCTACCAACAGGCAGTACGCCAACAGCTGATAAATGTGGCCGGGGTGCGGCTCGGGCGGCGCCCAGCCGCTTTTGACCTCCACCGGGATGATTACGCCATGATCGTCCACCAGGTAATCCGGCTTGCCGGTGAGGTGGGTGTCCGCGTCGTATAAAGGGCGTTCCGGCGCGCCAATAACTTTTGGATCGGCATACAGCACCCGACCAGCGGGCAGACCGGCAGAACGCTGCTGGCGCTGGCTCAACCAGAGCAGCACCAGAGCCGCGATCGCCAGCAGGAGAGCCAGAATCCAGGGCATGGCTCAGGGCAGGACTTCCAGCGTGATGGTTACTGCCGTGACGACCAGCGCTGCCAACAGCAAAACCCATCCTGCCGCGCGCAGCAAGCTGGCACTTAACACTTTACGGCCATGCCCGCGGTGATAACTGCTGCCGGCGCTCATTTCCGGCTCGTTTTCCGAGACGATGCCTTGCAGGTGATACCACCAGGCGCGGTGACAATACAGGTAAGCGCCGATCTCCGACGCGCGGATGACTCGCATTACTCCAGCAGGCGTTTGGACGCCTGCTCCAGCGCTTGCTGTAATTTTTCCTCGCGCAGGCTGATGGTCAGGTCGCCGCGGGTACGCTCAACGATACCGCGCACCAAATCCGTCTGGCGGCGCAATCCATTGGTCAGCGCATCCGGATAATCCACCGTCACCAGCAGGTTGTAAATTTCATCCATCCAGCCAAGCAGCCGTTCCGCCTCAGGCGAGTAGCCCTGGCGTAAAATATCCAGACAGCGGCGGCGCAATTCACCTGTGACTTCTGCCAGACCGTTCAAATAGGTGCTGATTTCCACGTCCAGTACCTCTGGTTTGGGAAGACGGCGGCTTTCGACGATGGCACTGGTCAGGGTCGCTTCGACATATTCTTTGAGCGCGTCCTGGGTATAGCCGGCGAAGAACAGCTGCGGGAAACCTGCCAGCGACTGCTTCAAATCGGCGGCTATTTTTCCGGCTTCAATCAAATTCTGGCGCGCAACGTCATTCTCGTTGCGATGGATGGCGCGAATGGTGTTTGCCGAGAGACGGGTGAGATGGCGTGCCTGTACCAGGGCGTTGTCGCGTGCCTGATTCAGGGCTTCGAAGGCCTGGTGGACAATTTCAGTGAATTGCGAGAAGTCTTCCAAAGATTATTCTTTCGGGGGCGTAGGTTCAGCCGTTGGCGGTTCGGCAAATGGCGGTTCCGGCGGTTGTGTGCGGCGGAAAAGGTTGTCAGCCAGTCCGGTATCGCTCTTGGGCAGGGCAATTTCGCCAAAAATTGCCTCGTAGCGGCTGATGTTTTCAGTCAGCGCCCGCATAAACAACTTGGCTCCGGCAGGTGACATGATCACCCGCGAGAGGACTTTCGAATGCGGCAGCCCAGGCAGTGCCTGCGAGAAATCCAGCACGAAATCGAAAGGCGTGTGGCTGATTCGTGCGACGTTGCTATAGACCGGCTGCAAATCATCCGGCATCTCCATATTAAACCCTGGAGCAGGGGGTTGTTTTGGATTGTTCATGACTGCCGTTCCTTAGAACGGGATCTCGTCGCCTGCATCACCCTCGGGAACATCTCCACCGCCATATTCACTTTCGGTTTCGCCCTTGGGGGTCAGGAAGCGAACGGTGTTGGCGGAAATCTCGTACGATGAGCCGCTGGTGCCATCCTGGCGGGTAAAGACACGCGGGCTGCCGGTAGCCTGATCGGGGACAAGGCGTCCTTCCACCAGTACTTTACTGCCTTTACGCAGGAACTGGTTGGTGGTTTCGGCTTGCTTGCCCCAGGCTGAGACGCGGAACCAGATCGTCTCTTTCACTTTTTGGCCATTGGAGCCGGTGTATTCACGACTGGAAGCGACACTGAAGCTGGTCACAGCCTGACCGCTGGGGGTGTAACGCATTTCTGGATCTTTGCCCAGATTACCAACAATGATAATGGTATGGTACATGGCGACTCCTGTTGAAACCTCATTTATCGGATTATTCACGAACGCTAATAATATTGTACACGAGAACGGTAAAAAAATATTCAGCAGCAAACTAGTAAGTTGGTATTGTCCAACCGCCCGTTTTTGGTGAAATAATTGGAAATTGGCTATACTAGGACCATATTTACCCGTATGCAACCTGCCAGGGGAGGTGAAAATGAGCTTCTGGGATGATTTTCTCAAGTGGCTGCGGTCCCTGGGCAGCGGTTCGAGTCCAGCGGATGAACCGGCTGGGGCAGCACCGACACCGGTGACGCGCAAAGTTTCGCTCATCATCTTCGATCCGCCTGTGCCGGCACAGGGCGGGCAAGTACTGTCGCGTGTACTGGGTTGGGGTGACGCGACCGCCCTGGTCAATAGTTATATCGCCGATCTGCAAAGCAGCAGTCACGGTTATTTGAACTACCAGATCGTTGAAACCATCCAATCTCCCACCTTCCCGCTCAAAGCGGACGGATTCTTGTATGATGCTGACGCCTACGTGCAGTCCTGGCACAGCGGCAGCGGCTTCCATCAGCCCGATATGTGCGACTACCACCGCATTCTGGCGGATTTCAACCTGGTCAGCAAAGTCAATTCCGGGACGATCGATGAGGTCTGGCTGGTCGCCATGCCGTACGGAGGCTTTTATGAGTCCATCATGGCTGGATCAGGCGCGTTTTTCTGTAATGCTCCGCCGTTGACTGGCACCAGTGCCAACCGGCTCTTCATCATCATGGGTTTCACCTACCAGCGCGGGGTGGGCGAGATGCTGGAAAGTTTTGGCCACCGCGCTGAATCGATCATGCGGCAGGTGTTCCGCAATACCAGCGGCGCCAAAAACCTGTGGGCGCGTTTCATCCGCTACGAGCAAACCTCGCCCGGGCAGGCAGAATGCGGCACCGTTCATTTTGCGCCAAACAGCACCCGTGATTACGAGTGGGGCAATACCAGCTCGGTGTTATGCCGCAGCCGCAACTGGGAAAACTTCCCCAACCTGGACGGCGCTCCAGTGACGGTCACCAATGCAGAGTGGGGCGGTGGTGATATACGCGCGCACCACAACTGGTGGCTCAAGCTGCTCCCGCATATCACCGGGCTCGCCAATTCCATTTCTTACAACTGGTGGAAGTACATTGCCGATCCTAACGAAGTGCGCTAACAATTCAAAGCAAAGGATATAAACTTGACCAACCGTTTGGACGACTTTCAAGCCTACCGCATGAAGATGAACGAACGCATCTTTGAGATCGATCATCTGGGGATCAAGCGTTTTTTCAACCTGGATACCGCTGCCTATAACGATGCAGCGCTGGATGGCAAGACCAAAGAATTGCTCGGATTGACCGCCTCGATGGTACTGCGCTGCAATGACTGCATTGATTATCATATTTTGCAGTGCGTGGAAGCTGGTTGGACGGACGCGGAACTCTACGAGGCGTTCAATGTGGCACTGGTGGTTGGCGGCAGTATCATCATTCCGCATTTGCGCCATGCTGTTGAAACCCTTGACCTGGCTCGCGCGCATGGCGCGGAGTAACCATCCGATGCGGCTGAACTGGCTGCGCGACCCTAGCGAACAACCCATTCTGCTGGTCACCTTGCTGCTGATCGCGGCAGTGTTCGTGTTGGCGGCGGCGCCGACTTTGTGCCTGCTGCCGTTGGGCGCGGTCGTGATTGTGGTGATCGCCTTCCAGATGAATCAGATGCATCACCGTGAGATTGTGCAAAACGCCTTACGGGTGACGGCTCAATCCGCGCCGGACCTGGCTCAACTGGCTGCTGAATGCGGTCAGACATTGCAATCCGGGCCGTTTGAGCTTTACGTGCTGCGTGCCCGCCAGATGAATGCCTATACTTTCGGTTTTTCCGATCCGCGAGTGGTGGTGATGTATTCGCCGCTGCTCAGAGTGATGGATGCCAGCGAGTTGCGTTTCATCATCGGTCATGAGTTGGGTCATGTAGTGCTCAATCACACCTGGTTAACGACTTTGCTGGGCGGCATGGCTGGTGCGCCGCCATCCATGGCGGGTGCCATCATATTTACCTTCGCTTTCCGCTGGTGGAGCCGGGCTTGCGAGTTTTCATCAGACCGGGCCGGGTTGGTAGCCTGCGGCAGTCTGGAAAAAGCCACCTCAGCGTTGGTCAAGCTCGCGGCAGGGGATTTAGAGTCGCCGGCTGAGATCGAACGCGTGCTGCGCATGTTGGATATCGAGAATGATTCACCAGCAGGCAGGTTCAGCGAGAGCCTGGCAACCCACCCGTTGATTATTAACCGCATCGAGAAATTGCGAAAATTCGCAGCGTCTACAGAGTATAGGCAGTTAATGGGGTAATCCGACAGATATAATTCTAGCTGTGGGGTGTAGGCAGTTAATGGAGAAGGTTTAAAGATTAAAACGCGAAGGACGCGAAGTTCGCGAATAGAAGAAAAAATTTTTAAGTTTCTCTCTTGGGTGCAAATAATAAGAAATTAAGATCGTGTAGGGGTCCAGCGTCGCTGCGCCCCACACCTTAATTTCAAGGGTAATTCGTAGGTCGGATTGAGTTGCGGCAAATTGAGTCGCTTGAAATCTAGCATTTCCGCAACGAAATCCGACAAACACAATTTTAGCTGAGGGATGTAGGCAGTTAATGGAGAAGGTTTAAAGATTAGAACGC
>DATMXL010000297.1:0-6253 GCA_035561555.1 Bellilinea sp. | reverse complement strand
GTGTTAATATATTGGCTATGCGCATTATTTCTCGAAGGAATTCAGTGTAAAATGAGAAGAAACAATTCCCTGACCATGCACCCATTCCTTCGTTCCTCTCTCGCTGTGCTGTGCCTTGCCGGCTGGCTGTTGACCGCTGCCGGCTGTGACGCCACGGTCACCACGACGCTGGCGTCCTCCGCTACCCTCACGCCGACCAGCACCTCAACCGTCACAGCCACTTCCACAACAACTTCAACGGTTACGCCCACCTCTGGGCCGACCCTCACGCTGACCGCCGGACCCAGCCTGACACCCTCGCTTACCCCGGCCGGTACGCTGACCCCCACCCCGCTGCTCTCGGATGCCGGGATCTTCCGAGTGGAATTCTCGCTGCGCAATATCAGCCCGGGCCTGGTCAACGCCATCTACCCGCTTTCCGGGCAGCGCGCCCTCATCACCGGCAGCTACGGGATTATTCAGATCAACTTGAGCAGCGACCAGGTACGACAATTACGCACACCGGACCGGCTGTTGGGCATCGATGTATCCGGGCGCGCCTGGCTGACCCCGCGGGACGGATCCACCATCTACTCGTGGGATACTTTGGAAACCCAGAGCTTTGACTCCGGCAACGGCTGGATTCTCAACGCGGCTTTCTTCGATGCGCCGTTGGGCGGTTCGCGGCTGGTAGATGGACGCGCCGGCGAGGTGTGGTTGGCTACGTCAACAGATGTACGCCGTTTTGACGGCACCCGCTGGCGCATTTTCACCCAGAACGAGAGCGGCATCCGGCGCCTCCGCGAAGCTTTCGTCAACACCGCGATTTCACTGGCGGTCAATCCCAATACCGGCGAAGCCGTGGCTGCCACCTGCGATTGGCGTGGCAAGGATCCCTTGAGCGGCGGCAGCGTGCGGCGCTACGACGGCGAATCCTGGAGCGACGCCGGTTTTCCGCTGGAAAATCCATGCGTCACTGACCTAAAAGCGGCCTCTGACGGCATTATTTACGCCGTCACCGAGGGCAGCATCTGGCGCATCAAAGGTTCAGGGGATTGGGAAGAGCTCGACCTGCCGGTTCTGGCAGCAGAGCGCCGCTACGGCTGGACCGAGGAATTAACCCTGGACCTGGAAGGCCATCTATGGCCATTAATTCAGGTGACCGACCTGGATGGCGCAGTGATTGAGAAAGTCAGGCTGCGTCCTACAGGTTCAGGCTGGGAGATCGTGCGTACATTGGACCAATTGGCCGCGCAAAAGTTGTTATTCCTGCCCGGAGGCGCTGTGTGGGCGCTCGAGCAATCCACCGTCTACACACTGCTACCATCGGGAGAATGGCGCAAACAGGCCAGCTTGAACTTCCGCGACGGCAGCACCGACACGGAAGGCGGCATCTGGCTGGTGACCGATGTGGAGACGAATGCGGTTGTCTGGCGCGGAGTGCCGTAAGCGCAAACCTCCTCAGCCTACGTCAATGGATTGCGGCGGGCTGAACCAGTAGCCAATGCCCCATTTGGTGTGGATGTACTCGGGTTTCGAAGGATCTTTCTCGATTTTCTCCCGCAAATAGCGCACGTACAACGACAGGCTGGCGATGGCGTCGGTGTAATTCTCCCCCCAGGCTTCCTCCAGCAGTTCAGCATGCGTCAACACCTTGCCCCGGTTGCGCACCAGGCAGCGCAGCACGCGGAATTCGGTCGGCGTCAGATGCACCACTTTGTTCGCGCGCTTCACCGTCCCTTCCTCCAGGTCGATCTGCAGCTGATCGTCAACATACATCTGGGCTTCATGCGCCTCGTTGGCCCGCTGCGCACGCGCCAAAAGGGCACGGACACGCACCTCCAGCTCGCGCATCGAGAAGGGTTTACGCATATAATCATCGCCGCCCGAATCGAATCCCTGAACCAGGTCTTCTTCTTCGCCGCGGGCAGTGAGGAACAGTACCGGCACAGCGGTGGTTTCGCGCATGCGCCGGCAAACCTCGAAACCGGTCATACCGGGCATCATCACATCCAGTATCACTAATTCGGGATTGATCGTTGCCAGGTCGCGTAAAGCCGCCTCGCCGCTCAAGGCACTGAACACCTCATGACCGGCCAGCTTCATATTTGCCTGCACCATCTGATTTAAAACCGCGTCGTCGTCAACGACCAGAACCCTGGCCATAAATACCTCTTCTGCTGCTTCGTAGGATGTGGTAATTATACAGATTCCACATAATGTACCCTGCATTTATACAGGTGCAAGTTTCACGCCTGGTTTAACTGAGAAATTGCTGAGCGCCCGCCTCACCGTGCGGCTTAGTGATACAATAGGGGGTAATTGGTACCACCCGTTGGCATTTTCCATATTTTCACAGGAGTCAGAATGGATACAGAAGTTCTAGAAGTCGCCACTGTTGAGACCGCACCCGTAGCTGATCTCTATCACCGCCCGGCACGCATTACCCGCATTTCCACCATGACCAACATTTTCTCATGGGTCATCCTGGCAATCGGCGTCTTGATATTCGGTTATCTTTCGTACAGCCTGGTCACCAGCATTGCACAGGCCGGTCCGGGAATCGCCTTCTCACAGATCGTGCAGGCCTTCATCACCCCATTCATGATTTTGGTGGTGTCGCTCTTCCTGTTCGCGGTGCTACAGTGGCTGGCCGAAGTTGTCTATCTGTGGATGGACATCGAAGAGAACACCCGCAAGGCGTAAGCGTCGACAAGATAGCAGTATGTATCAGAAGGGTGCACTTTACAGCACCCTTTTTGTGTTTTATTATCTCATCTATTGAATGAGAGCCCAATTACAGAAAATTCTGCTCTTTTCGATGGCACTCGACAACACAACGCGAAGGACACGAATGGATGCAAAGGAAAACCCAAGAAGGTCTTATTTGTGGTTTTCTTCGTGATCTTGGCGCTCTTCGCGATCTTCGCGTTTTAATCTTGACTACAGGGAGAAGCGTGACACCTGACACGCGCGAACTTTGCGCCCCTGAGTGTAGTGAATGGGGTGGCACACTTTTTTCTACGCGATACGTGACACCTGACACGTGACACTTCACCCGTGACAGGTGACCCGAGAGCGTTATAATACCTCCCTATGGGCTTCTTCACCGGTCTCGACGCAGAAAAATACGACCGCAAATACTCCGACCGCGAGTTGTTGCGGCGCAGCGCGGTGTACTTCAAACCCTATATTGGCAAACTGCTCTGGGCTGCGCTGCTCACGCTGGTGGTTGCCGGCGCCAGTTCATTGATGCCGATCATCGTATCCCGCGGTCTGGATCTGATGGAAGCCGGTTTCGACACCCGCACCGCTTTGATCATCAGCGGGCTGGTGCTGCTGGTCGGTGTGCTGGTGTGGATCGCCAATTGGATTTCGAGGCGCCTGATCGTGCAGGCCGTCGCCAGCGTGGTACTGCGGCTGGCATCCGATGCCTTCACTGCCGCAGCCAATCACGACCTGTCCTTCTATGACGAGTTCCCCTCCGGCAAGATCGCCTCGCGCATCACCACCGATACACAGGATTTCGGTCAACTGGTCACGCTGATCACCGACCTGTTGTCGCAGTTTGTCGAGGGTGCGATTCTGGCGGTGGTGCTGTTTAACATCGAGTGGCGCCTGACGCTGATCATGCTGGCGGTGATTCCAGCCGTGGCGGCTCTGGCAATCGGCTACCGCAGCCTGGCGCGCAAGGTGACGCGGGCGGGCATGCGCGCCATGGCCAACGTCAACCAGACCATCAAGGAAACCGTCAGCGGCATTGCCATCGCCAAGAACTTCCGCCAGGAAACTGCCATCCATACAAGCTTCACCGACGCCAACTGGACCTCCTACAAGGTCAATGTGCGGCGCGGACTTGTGCTCTCTTCTGTATTCCCGGCGATGAACATGCTCTCCGGCTGGATGATGGGTGTGCTGCTGTACTTTGGCGGCGTCAGTGCGGCGCAGAGCGCGGTGACGGTTGGCGCATGGTACCTGTTCATTCTGTCGTATGACCGTTTCATGTACCCCATCATGAACCTGTCCTCCTTCTGGACACAGATTCAGAACGGGTTGTCGGCGGCGGAACGGGTGTATGCGCTGATCGATGCGCAGCCGGCGGTCACGCAGACCGGGGCTGTGCACCCGCCGCGCCTGACAGGGCTGGTCGAGTTCGACCATGTTCGTTTCCAATACAAAGACAATGAGCCGGTGCTCAATGACTTTTCTTTGACGATTCAACCCGGCGAAAACCTGGCGCTGGTGGGACATACCGGCGCTGGAAAATCCAGCATTGCCCGGCTGGTAGCGCGGTTTTATGAATTTGAAGCTGGTGTCATTCGGGTGGATGGGCACGATATCCGCAGCTTTGACCTCACCAAATACCGCCGTCAGCTGGGGATCGTGTCGCAGTCGCCTTTCCTGTTCTCTGGCACAGTTCTGGAAAATATCCAATATGCCTGCGGTGATGTGACCCCGGCGGAGATCGAAAGCGTCGCCAGCCAGATCGGCGGCGGCGAATGGCTGGAGACCCTGCCGGACGGACTGCAGACTCAGACCGGCGAGCGCGGCGGTCGGCTCTCCATGGGTCAGCGCCAGCTGGTGAGCCTGATGCGGGTGCTGGTGCAGCGACCGGCCATTTTCGTGCTGGACGAAGCTACCGCCAGCATCGATCCGTTCACTGAATGGCAGATCCAACAGGCGTTGAAATTGATTCTGGAAAGCACCACCAGTATCTTGATCGCCCACCGGCTGTCAACGGTCAAGGCTGCCGACCGCATCGTGGTGATCGACCACGGACGCATCATCGAGGAAGGCAATCACGAGCGGTTGATGTCGCTGGGGGGAAATTATGCCGACCTGTACAACACCTATTTCCGCCATCAAAGCCTGGCGTATATTGAGGAAGCCGGCAAGTTGAAATCGTAGGGGAGGGCTTCCACGCCCTCCCGCTCCTGAGGGTCTGCCGCACTAACCTCCTGTCATCCTGCCCACAGGGTAATCTGCCCGTATTTTGGACCCCTGAGCGTAGCGAATGGGGTGGTTGAACGAAGTGAAGGATCTCGATGTTCGCTTTAATGAGAGATGCTTCGCTGCGCTCAGCATGACAGAAAGCGTTACATGCGGGAGGCAACCCCCATTCAATTACCTGTCGGAGGTGACCTGCGTATCGTCCCGTTCCCCTGTGCGTTGCACCCGCCCATTGGGTGCGATACCCGTGCCCTTCATAAGGGTCGACCCACTCAATTTCCCACGAATCCTGCGGCTTGATGTAGGGCGAATTCGCGGTCTATGGACCCCCGCCCGTGGGGTGTTGTGTCAATTCGCCTGCGCAAAATAGAATTTTGCGCTACATAATTCGCAAAAATCGCAAATTTGCCCAGCACCGGCCCACCTATACTGGTAGTTGCCTTTCATATCTATTAGTATTATGATAAACATTGTTTTAATTAGTCGGCGCCGATCAGGGTATTGGAAATAGCGCCCGGACTGTCCAAATCTTCCTTAATAGTTGAACGTTTTTCGTTCCTTATTCGAAGAAATTAAGGGTCGGAGGAAATATGGATGGTTATAAGTTGGTCATGGATGTCTCGCACCACCAGACCTTCGATTACGACCTGGTCAAGCAGCACGTGGACGGGTTCATCATCCGGGCAGCCTTTGGCAAAGAGCCCGACTCGCTGTTCCAGAAGCATTATGACGGTTTTAAGGAAAAGCCGTGTGCCGCCTACCAATGGTTCAGGCCAGACCAGGATGTGGCAGCGCAGGTTGAGGTGGTCAAGGTGCTGTGCGACGGTAAAACCATCCGCTGTGTCTTCTCCGACCAGGAGCAGGCAGGCCGTTACAACATTCCGCTGTCCAACTTCTCGGCTGTTGTACTCAACCAAAAAGCCAACGAACATGTCACCGGGCTGGCGCTGCACGGCTTTGAAATGGGAATTTACACCCGCGCCACCTGGGTCAGCGAGAATGTGCCGCAGCTGACCAACTGGATGTACGACTATAACGTCTGGTTAGCCAGTTGGCCTTACGCCACCGGCGCGGTGAGCACCACCTGGGAAGCCTTGCTGACTGACTGGGCGCCCAAGGTGTTCAGCCCCTTCTTCACCATGGAATGGCCGGCGGATAAACGCCGCGCCGACGCCTGGCAGTGGTCCGGTGACAAATTTATCGTGCCCGGGATCTTCACCACGGATGGAGTCCAGCGTTCCTCCGACTTTAATTTTGTGTCCGATGCCCTGTTCGACCGCTTCATGTCAGGCGAAGCGGCTCGGGTTCCGGCAGCTCAGCCCGC
>DATMXL010000296.1:0-3544 GCA_035561555.1 Bellilinea sp. | reverse complement strand
GTGCGAAAGAGGGAAACCGTTTAACCGACAGAAATTTCTGTCGGTTTTATGCTTTTAATCAAAATTTATAATTTCACGGAAGGCTGCCATGATCATCATCAACGGCAAGATCATTACCTGGGAGCAACCTAACCGCATCCTGGAGGGGCAGGCACTACAGATTGAGGGCTCAAAAATTGTTGAAATTGGTCTGCAATCTGCTCTGCTGGAGAAATATCCGCAGGAAGAGCGGTTGGATGCGCATAGCCAATATGTGATGCCTGGCAATATCTGCGGACATACCCACTTTTATAGTGCGTTTTCCCGTGGTATGGGCATTCCCGGTCCGGCACCCAAAGATTTTCCGGAAATTCTGGCCAAATTGTGGTGGTCGCTGGATAAAGCACTATCCCTGGATGATGTGCGCTATTCAGCACTGGTCTGTCTGATCGATGCCATTAAACACGGCACAACCACCCTGATTGACCACCATGCCTCACCCAATGCGATTGACGGCTCGCTCACTGAAATTGCCATGGCTGTCAGAGAATCAGGCTTACGCGCTTCGTTGTGTTACGAAGTCACCGATCGGGAAGGCGAGCAGGGTACTGCCGCTGGAATTGCGGAAAACCTGCGGTTTATTCAGGCAGCCAGGGCTGATAAGTCTGGACAATTGGCTGCGACCTTTGGCTTGCATGCCAGTCTGACTCTCTCAGAGAAGACCCTGGAAGCCTGTCGCGCTGCCTGCCCGGATGATATCGGATTCCATATTCATGTCGCGGAACACCCGGTGGATGAGTATGACAGCCTGCAAAAAAGCGGCGAGCGGGTCGTGGACCGTTTGAAGCGGCATGGAATCCTTGGACCGCGTTCTATTGCAGTGCATGCGGTTCATGTGGATGTGCGTGAAATCGAGCTGCTGGCGGAATCCCAGACCTGGGTCACGCATCAGCCGCGGTCGAATATGAATAATGCGGTGGGCTTGTCGCAACCCGAGGCAATGATGCGCGCCGGGATCAAGGTGTGCCTGGGTAATGACGGTTTCTCCAATCAAATGTGGGAGGAATGGAAAACAGCTTATCTGGCGCATAAACTCTGGAATCAGGATCCACGCCGTATGAACGGCATGGATGTGGTTCAAATGGCGATCTATAACAACGCGCTCCTGGTTGAACAGCAATTTGGTGTCGGACCGATCGGGTCCATCGTCCCGGGTGCTCAGGCAGATCTCATTTTCGTCGATTACCACCCGTACACCGAATTAACCGCCGGCAATCTCCCCTGGCAGATCATTTTTGGCTTTCACGAGAGTATGGTTACGACCACAATCGCTGCCGGCAAAGTATTGATGCGTGACCGTCAGCTGTTGACACTGGACGAAGAAAAAATTGCTGCTGATGCCAGGCAATTATCAGCCGAATCCTGGAAACGATACCTTACTTACGCTTAATTACATTTCCCACTGGAGAACGCACTATGACAGACAATTCGGCACAAAAATACACCATCGGCATCATTGGGGGCACGGGAAAAGAAGGCAAAGGGCTGGCTTACCGTTGGGCAAAAGCCGGGCATACCATCATCATAGGCTCGCGGCAGTTGGAAAAGGCTCTGGCAGCTGCCAGTGAGGTTAATCAGATGTTGGGCGCGTCAGCCACAGTTTCAGGTATTGAAAATGAGAAGGCTGCAACTCGGGCGGACATTGTGGTGTTGACCGTTCCCTTTGGTGTGCATGTGGACATGTGCACCTTCCTCAAACCCTTTGTGCAAGGGAAAATCTTTGTGGATGTGACCGTGCCACTGGTGCCGCCGCGAGTGACTCGTGTGCAGATGCCGCCGGAAGGCAGTGTCGCACAGCAAGCGCAGGCGATATTGGGTGAAACTGTGCAAGTCGTAACTGCTTTTCAGAATATTTCCTATGAACACTTATTGAATGATGAAGAAGTTGCCTGCGATGTATTGGTATGCGGGGCAAAAGATGCTCGCGAGATTGTTATCGGGCTGGTACATGATGCCGGCCTGGTGGGATGGAGCGGCGGTCCAATCGAAAATTCTGTTGTGGCGGAAGGGCTGACCTCGGTTCTGATTGGTTTGAACAAGCAATTCGGCATTCAGGATGCCGGAATTCGCATCACCGGAATCCCCAGGCCATAAGTTTCCATAAAATTCATGCAGCCGCTTGTTTTTACACCTATTCCCAACATTCCACTCATTCATCCCGGTGATGATCTGTCTTCGATTCTGGTTGATAAAATAATTGATGCCGGTATTGATCTGACCGATGGCGATATCATCGTATTAGCGCAAAAAATTGTCTCTAAAGCCGAAAACCGGCTGGTGAACCTGCGGGATGTCATCCCGTCGCCGAGGGCCTTGGAACTAGGAGTTGCCAGCGAAAAGGATCCGCGCCTGGTGGAATTAATGCTGCAGGAAAGCCGCAGCGTTTTACGCTACCGTCCGGGGACGATCATCGTCGAGCATAAAGCTGGTTTTGTGTGCGCCAACGCTGGTATCGATCACTCCAATGTGGAAGGTCCGTATGGTAATCCTGAGGATTGGGTGCTGTTGCTGCCTGAGAACCCCGATGGATCGGCGGCTGGTATCCGCACCGCCATCCAGGAAAGAACTGGCGCTCAAATTGGCGTGATGATCATCGATTCTCATGGCAGAGCCTGGCGTATGGGAACCGTGGGAGTTTCAATCGGATTTTCGGGAATACCCGGGTTAGTTGACCTGCGCGGGCAGCCTGATATTTTTGGCTACCAGTTGCGGGTGACCCAGGTCGCTGCTGCGGACGAGTTGGCTGCTTCTGCCTCGCTGGTGATGGGTCAGGCAGACGAGCGTATTCCGGTCGTCCACGTGCGCGGATTTCCCTTTCCCTTGAGGGAAGGCAATTTCAGCGAATTGCACCGGCCTTTGGATCTGGATCTGTTTCGTTAGAAGGACCAACCATGTATGCGATCATGACGGAACTCGACAGCCAAAGCGCTCGAAAAATTGGAAAAATACGGTCAATGGCTGTGGATGCTTGTGGTGGAGACCCGGTTCCTTTGCAGTGGCCGCTGCATCTCTCCTGGCAGGGAGCTGAATCCTATGCTTTGCCTGAGGTCGACGACCGGATGCGCATGATCGCGAAAAATGTAGCTCCCATCATTACCAACATCGAAGGGGTAGGCATTTTCACCGGTCCACAACCTGTCCTCCATCTCCCTGTGACGCGCACCCCCGAACTCAGCGCTTTGAACGAGACCTTATGGGAAACATTAGCGCCGCTGGCAAAGAAATCCAATTATTATTTTTCTCCCAATCAATGGGTGCCGCATATCACCATTCTCTATGGCAATGCCGAAGTAACCGAGGCTATCGCCTGCATGGTCAGAAGGATGCTCAGTGAACCGCTGCACATTAACATCACGCTCGATCACATTTACATGGGTTATTTCCAGGGTCCAGAGTATGGGGAGGCTTTTCGGTATCCGCTGCTTGGCAAGCCTGAACAAACGCTACCATGACGACCGGGCTATCTGGCCTAAGGTATAATGAAAGGAAATATCACTGAAATTTA
>DATMXL010000295.1:0-10393 GCA_035561555.1 Bellilinea sp. | reverse complement strand
GAAATGGGAAGTGGATTTCCTCTATTAAACAACTGGAATAATTTCTAGAAATAAATAAACAGGGCGGAGCAACCACTCCGCCCTGATCGATGATCTTAATTCTCAATCTCGCTAGATCTGCGTGCTGGTGCCTTCCACCCCGTGCGCGGCTTCCATCACCGCCTCGCTGAGAGTCGGGTGGGCATGAACATTATGCGCGATCTCGGCTGCGGTCAATTCCATGTTCTGCGCCAGGGTCAACTCGGGCAGCAGTTCGGACACATCCGGGCCGATCATGTGCGCGCCCAGGATCTCGCCATATTGTTCGTCGCTGATAATCTTAACCCAGCCAACGTAGTCCCCCAGACCCAAGGCTTTGCCATTGGGTTGGAAGGGGAAGCGCCCAACTTTGACCTGATAGCCCTTCTCTTTGGCCTGTGCTTCGGTGTACCCGAAGGAGGCCACCTGCGGGTGACTGTAGGTGGCGCGCGGCATCATGGTGTAATCCAGCGTGCGCGTCTCGACACCGGCGATATTCTCGGCACAAATCACCGCCATGGCTGAAGCCACGTGCGCCAGCAGCAATTTGCCAGTCACGTCGCCGATTGCCCAAATACCGGGTACATTGGTTGCCATGCGATCATCAATTTCGACAAAGCCGCGCTCGGTCAGTTTGACTCCGGCAGCTTCCAACCCCAGGTCAGCCGTGTTGGGTTTGAATCCGATCGCCACCAGCGTCTGTTCGGCTTCCAGCGTCAGTTCAGCGGCGCCGTCGGATACTTTGACCTTGACGCCCTTGTCGCTGGTCTCGATACCCAGCACTTTTGTGCCGGTCAGGATCTCTACGCCGCGTTTCTTGAAGGCTTTAGCCAGTTCCGTACTGACCTCTTCATCTTCCAGCGGCAGCACCCGCGGCAGCATTTCCACCACCGTCACTTTGACGCCGTACGAATTCCAGATGGTGGCGAATTCCATGCCAATCGCACCGGCGCCGATAATCACCACCGACTTAGGTTGGCGGGTTTGCAGAATCGCCTCCCAAAAGGTCAGAATTTTCTCGCCATCGACCTTGACGCCCGGGATTGCGGCAGCGTAAGAACCGGTTGCCAGAATGACATTTTTAGTGTTGAGTTCTTCGGTCTTTCCATCCGCCAGCGTGGCCACAACTTTATTGGCGCTTTCCAGTTTCCCGCGGCCGGTGTACACATCAATATTGTTCTTTTTCATCAAAAAGCCGACACCCTGAACCAGGCGTTTGGAGACTTTGCGGCTGCGGTCGACGGCTTTGGCATAATCCAACTTGAGATTGTCGAAGCTGAAGCCAAATTCATCCGCGCGTTCGCGCAGGGTGTGCGCCACTTCAGCATTCTTGAGCAGTGATTTGGACGGGATGCAGCCCACATTCAGGCAGATGCCGCCAAGGAATTCCTTCTCGACGATGGCGGTTTTGAGCCCCAGCTGAGCCGCGCGAATCGCGCCAACATAACCCCCCGGTCCCGCCCCGATCACAACCACATCATAATCAGCCATGTTTTCCTCTTCGTTATCGTGTTTGCCAGGCGAACCTGGCAGGGTTAACGTATGGTCCTCATTTTACACCGGCTCAGGCCGGCCAATTGTCCAAAATTTCAACCACCTTAGCCAGAAAACCGTCCGCCGATGCGCCGTCCAGGATGCGGTGATCGAAAGTCAGCGACAAATACACCATGGGACGCACGGCAATGGCGTCCCCTTCGACCACGACCGCACGTTTTTTGACCGCGCCGACGCCCAGGATGGCGCACTGCGGCTGATTGATCACCGGTGTGGCGAACAGCGAACCGCTGGTACCGTGGTTGGTAATCGAGAAGGTGCCGCCGCGTACTTCATCCGGTTTAAGGTGGTGAGCGCGGGCTCGCGCGGCAAGGTCATTGATAGCTCGCGCCAGTCCGAGCAGCGATAGCCCATCGGCGTTGGGGATAACCGGCACGATCAAGCCTTCCTCGCCCAACGATACCGCGATGGACAGGTTGACCTGCGGGTGCAAGATCACACCTTCATCCGACCAGGATGAATTTACCAGCGGGAAAGCGCGCAGCGCTGCCGCAGCCGCCGCGGCAAAGTAGGCGGTGTAGGTCAATTTGACGCCGTCACGGGCAAAAGTATCTTTATTTTTCTCGTAATGCGCCACCACCCGCTTGAAGTCCGACTCCATCACGGTGGTGACATGCGGTGAAGTATGTTTGCTCAGCACCATGTGCTCGGCAATGCGCTTGCGCATGGTGGTATGCGGGATCAGGCGGTCTCCACCCGGTCCCTGAGCCTGTCGAGGGACCGAGGTGGCTGCAGGCTCAGGTGAGCCAGGTTGTTGGGTACCGGCAGGCGTAACCTCCGGTGGTTTTCCGCTGCTGAACATCATCTCGGTCGGACGAAAAAGGTCGCCTTCACCTGGCGTATCCCAGGGGGCAGGACTTTCGGCGGCTGAGCTTGCCGAAGCCGAGCTTATCGAAGCCATGCTTGCCAAAGCGCCGGATTCAAGGTAATCCAGCACATCCTTCTTGGTGATGCGACCTCCCTGCCCGGTGCCTTTGACCTGGTTAAGGTCCACCTGTTTGTCTTTTGCCAGCCGGGCAACTACCGGCGAGATGAAACCAAGATCGCGGTCAGATGTAACAGGCTGGGTTTCAATAGGTTCATCAACCAGTCCCTGAGCTTGTCGAAGGGCCGGCTCCCCTGCCGCTTGTTCGACCGACTCACCAACCGGAATAACCTCCCCGGGCTCTCCTATCCATGCCAAAACCGTACCGGCGCGGACGGTTGTTCCTTCCGGCACCAGAATTTTCAATAATGTACCGCCGGCGGAGGCGGGGATTTCGGTATCCACCTTATCGGTGTTGACCTCCAGCAGCGATTCGTACTCGGCGATGGTCTCGCCTTCTTTTTTCAGCCAGCTGGTGACCGTCCCTTCAACCACAGACTCGCCCAGCTGTGGCATGATCACTTTGGTTGCCATCATTTACTCCTTCTTATCCGCTGATCAGTAGGCCGCCAGGTCGCGTATAGCCTGGGCAATTTTGTCCGGGTTAGGCATGAACCAATCCTGCAATGGGTGGCTGAAAGGCACCGCCGGCACATCCGGGCCGCACAGGCGGCGCACCGGCGCATCCAGGTCGGTGAAGGCTTCTTCCGCAATAATAGCGGCGATCTCTCCGCCGTACCCGCCGGTGAGGTTGTCCTCATGCACGATCAAAGCTTTGCCGGTCTTCTTGACCGATTCAAGCACTGTCTGCTTATCAACTGGATATAGCGTGCGTAGGTCGACTACTTCCACATCCACGCCCTCGCCAGCCAGTGTTTCAGCAGCCTGCAGCGAGTAATAATGCATCATGCCGTAGGCATACACCGTCAAATCGCTGCCCTTACGCGTCACATTGGCCGGTCCGATCGGAACGGTGAAATCACCTTCCGGCACTTCCCCTTTAATCAAGCGGTAGCCTTTTTTGGGTTCCAGGTAGATTACCGGGTTGGGGTCGCGCACCGCAGCCTTCAGCAATCCCTTGGCATCGTACGGATTGGAAGGGATGACAACCTTTAGTCCGGGGATATGCGCAAACAGCGCCTCTACGGATTGCGAGTGATACAATCCGCCGCCGATTCCGCCGCCATACGGCGCACGAATAACCATCGGAACGGTCCATTCGCCGTTGGAGCGGTAGCACATTTTGGCTGCTTCGCTGATGATCTGGTTGAAGGCCGGGTAAATAAAATCTGCAAATTGGATTTCGCAGATGGGACGCATGCCGTATAAGGCAGCCCCGATCCCCACCCCAACGATGGAGAGCTCTGCCAGCGGTGAGTCGATCACCCGTTCGCCGCCATACTTGTCAAACAAACCAACAGTGGCACGAAATACCCCACCGCGGATCCCAACGTCTTCCCCGACGATGAACACACTCTCATCGCGGCCCATTTCTTCGTCCATAGCCTGGCGGATAGCATCGATCAGGGTAATTTCAGCCACGGCGCACCTCCTCGGCATACACCGGGACCAAGGCATCCGCCACGTCCGGGTATTCCGCCTTCTCCGCGAATAGCACCGCTTCATCCACCATTTCTTTGATGCGAGCTTCCATTTCTTCCAGTTTGGCCTGGGTAAGCAGCCCTTCATCTTCCAGAGTCTGTCGAGCGACGGTCAGCGGATCGGTCTTTTTGGCCTCGGCAACCTCTTCTCGCGAGCGGTAAGTGCGGTCATCATCGTCAGAGGAATGCGGCGTCAGCCGGTACATGCGCGCCTCGATCAACGTTGGACCCTTACCAGCCCGTGCATCGGCAACAGCTTCTGCAACCACCTGGTAAACAGCATAGACATCCGTCCCATCCACCGAAATTCCGCGCAGCCCCATGCCGCAGGCTTTGTCAGCTGAACTGGCAACCGCCATCTGTTTGTCCGCCGGCACCGAAATGGCATATTGATTGTTTTCCACCATAAATATAACCGGCAACTGATGAATGGCAGCCCAGTTGACGGCTTCATACCACTCCCCCTGTGAGGTGGACCCTTCACCCAGGGTGGTCAGCACCACCTTGTCTTCTTTGCGCATTTTAATCGCCAGCCCAATGCCCGCTGCGTGCGGACACTGGGTGGCAACCGGTGCCGAATGACTGACGGCGTTGGCCTTGCGCAGGCTCCAGTGAGACGGCATCTGACGTGCGCCGGAGGCAGGCTCACCCTTTTTACCCGTCAGCGCCAGCAGAAAATCGCGCGGGGTATAGCCCAGGCACAACATCAAAGCCAGGTCGCGGTAATAGGGTGTGACCCAATCCTCGCCCCTCCGCAACGCAAAGGCGGCTCCTACCTGAGCGGCTTCCTGCCCGATCCCCGAAATATGGAAGGCGATTCTTCCCTGGCGGTGCAGCACCCAGGCGCGTTCATCGAGACGCCTGGAGAGCAGCATCATCCAATACATCTCCAATTTGGTGTCATTGGACAATTCCATGCCGTTTCACCTCCAACTACTCAGTTGTTCCCCATAATTATTTCTCGAAACAATTATAGGTTTAAGTTGTTCCCGACTGCAGCAATTAACGATCGTTATGCCGCAATTGCGTTGAGATTAATGCCCTCGGATGCAAGGATTATCTGTTTCCATACTTCCTATTAATCAAATGACCCAATCTTGAAGGGTCCTGCCTGAATTTCCAGTCGACAATCCGAAACATCTCCTGGCATTTGACTCCTTACGGCCGAACCCCTATCAACCCCATGGCTTCCAACATTTCAGTGTTGGACGTGAATTTGAATTCTTCCACTCCCAGCATTTCAGCGCGTTCCCGTTCAGCGGATTCAAGAGCGGCTAATGTGTCCTTGGTCGCTACAGGATGCGCCAGTGTCTGCAGCATGGCTGCCACCTTTATGGAGGCATCATCCCTACCAGCCGGATTCTCGCGTAGATATTGCATGATAGCCTTTGCACCATTGACGCCGTCCTTGCGTGCCAGACCTACCAACCCGGTACTGGCGACCCGGGACCAGCCAGCTACGAATACCCCTTCCAGCGGCCTGCCTTCATCCGAGGAAAACGCTTCATACGAAACACCTTCCACCGGGTAGCGCGGGTTGGGATTCTTGTCAAAGACCGAGCCATGCACCGGCAAACCCAGGTTTTCGTCCACCTTGTCGCCGATGGCAAAAATGACAGTGTCCACTTCTAAGGTGTGATAGGTGCCCAGCCCGCGAGCTTTGGTGTCATCGCCGGCAGCGACCAGGGTGTTTTCCTCCACCTCCAACCCGCCTACAGCTCCGCGGCCATTATCGATCATCCGGATCGGCGAAGATAGAAAACGCAATTTGAAAATAGCGTGTCCTAACGGCGGAGTGAGCTTTTGTTTGGCTTCGTGGTAAAAAGCTTTGGCGGCTTGCGGATCCTGCCCCAGCGCGGTCATGATGTGCGCAACTCGGTCAATTTCGAACTCTACCGCCTTGACATCAAGGTTGCCGATAACATAATCCAGCTCTTTACGGTCAAATTTGATCTCATCCGGTCCGCGCCGTGCAACTGCAACCACCTCATCGACCAAGCGGTCAGCGATCAAGAAATGGACGATGTCCAGCATGACATTGCCAACCCCAATTACCGCCACTTTTTTACCAATTACAAGTTGGTTCTGGCTGAATGGCGGCAGTTTGTTGTAATAGTAAACCACCTCTTTGGCATGGTACACCCCGGCGAGGTCCTCACCCGGTAACCCGAGCCATTTTGTTCCTTGCGCGCCAGCCGTCACCAATATGGCCGAAAAGCCCAGGCTGCGTAGTTGTTCGAGCGAAAGGTCTGAATCCTTGCCAACGGTTACATTACCGTAATAATCGATATTCGGGTGCGCTAAAACCTGGCGGAACTGCGCGCGCAGGCCGTTTTTCATCTTGTATTTATTGTGAAAAATTCCGTATTCCGCTAAACCCCCAGGTTTGATGTCCCGATTAAGTAAGGTTACCTTTATACCTTGAGTTGCAAGTTCTTTTGCGGCAAAGAGGCCGGCCGGACCAGCGCCTATAACTGCAACGGTTTGGTTCAAAGCTTCATCCATGTCTCTTCTCTACAATGAGTATATTTTTAAGATTGATCCTGCCCGGAAAATAATTATACCGTGTTTTCATCCTATGTTTATCCAAGTTATGCTATAGTGGGAGTTAAGGGTTTTCGAAGGCTGCAATCCATCCTGCATTACAGTCCTCACCAGGAGAACCAATGGATCCCGAACCGTGCCAGACCCGGCTGTCCAACGGCCTGACCATCCACCTCAAAGAATTGCACACGGCTCCGATCATCAGCCATTGGATCTGGTACCGGGTAGGTTCACGCTACGAAGTGCCGGGATTCACCGGCATTTCTCATTGGGTCGAGCATATGCAGTTTAAAGGAACGCCTACGTTCCCGAGCAGCCAGTTGGACAAGGCCATTTCCCGCACCGGCGGTAGTTGGAACGCCTTCACCCACCTGGATTGGACGACCTACTATGAAACCCTGCCAGCCGACCAGGCAGCCTTGGCTTTGGACCTGGAATGCGACCGCATGCGGCACAGTCTGTTCGATCCGATTGAGGTGGAGGCTGAACGGACCGTCATTCTATCCGAGCTGGAAGGCAACGAAAATGAACCGCGCTACCGCTTAGGCGAAGCAGTGCGTAAAGCCGCTTTTGACACTCACCCTTACCGCAACGAGGTCATCGGCAGCAAGGAAGATCTCCTGCGTATCACTCGCGACGATCTGTATCACCACTACCAGAAATATTACCAGCCCGGCAATGCCATCATCGCCATCGCCGGAGACTTTGACACCCAGGAAATGCTCGCCGAGGTGACTCAACGCTACCAGGACCTCTCTGGCAGCCTGGTTGAGCCGGTAGAGATTTCAATCGAGCCGCCGTTGACCGCAGAACGCCGTGCCGAGGTGACTGGACCCGGCAGCACGACTTATCTGTCGGTAGCTTACCGGTCACCTGCCGCCCGGGAGTCGGATTTCATCACCATTGCCTTGCTGGATTCGCTCCTGAGCGGACCAACCAGCCTGAATATGTTCGGCGGCGGCGGGACTACCAACAAAACCAGCCGGCTTTACAAAACCCTGGTGGAGACGGAACTGGCGGTCAGCGTGCGCGGCGGCGTGCAAGCCACAATTGACCCGTACACCTATGAAATCGCCTGTACCCTGCGACCGGAGCGAACCCCGGATCAGGTTTTACAGGCGCTGGATGATCAGATCAAACGGATGCAGGATGAACTGGTGTCTGAGGAAGAAATCCGCCGAGCCGCCAAGCAGGCACGCGCTTTGTTTGCCTATGGGAATGAAAACATCACCAACCAGGCTTTTTGGCTGGGTTATGCCGAGATGTTCGCCACGTATAACTGGTTCACCGGTTACGTGAACCGTCTGGATCAGGTGACTCCAGCCGAGATACAACGCGTTGCCCAGGTCTATCTACTACCGCAGCAACGGGTGGTGGGAATCTACCTGCCCGAAGGACCGGGGGAGGGAGTGGCATGACTGCGGCTAACCGTACGGCACATCACTCACTGCCTGGTCCGGAAGATATTTCCCGCACGGTGCTGCCGAATGGCATCGTCCTGCTGGTCCGCACCAACCAGATCAGTCCATCGGTATCCTTCAGCGGTTACCTTCAAGCCGGGAGTGTATTTGATCCCCGGGAGAAATTGGGACTCTCATCCTTCACATCTGCCGGATTGATGCGCGGCACGGCTTCGCGCACATTTCAACAAATTTACGATGATCTTGAAACCGTCGGCGCCTCCCTGGGGTTTAGCAGCAGCACCCATACCGTTGGGATCGGCGGACGCAGCCTGGCGGAAGATCTGCCTATGATGCTGCGGTTGCTGGCAGAATGTCTCCAGCAGCCGGTGTTCCCCTCTGAGCAGGTGGAACGGTTACGTGCTCAAGCGCTGACCAGTTTTGCCATTCGCGCCCAGGACACCGCCGAAATGGCCTCGCTTACTTTCGATGAAATCCTGTTTGCCGGACATCCTTACGCGCTGCCGGAAGACGGTTATAAAGAAACCATTCTGGCAATTCAAGCTGCCGACCTGCCTGCCTTTCACCAGCAGCACTACGGACCGCGCGGCATGGTATTATCAATCGCCGGCGCAGTAACCGCCGAACAGGCGCTGGATCTGGTCAACCAGACGCTAGGCAGCTGGACCAACCCGCGCCAACCAGCAGTGCCAGATTTGCCGCCAGTGCTGCCGCTGATCCAGCCGGTGCGGCGTCATATTTTTATCCCCGGTAAGACCCAGGCGGACCTTATTCTTGGCGGACTTGGCCCAAAACGTAAAGACGCAGACTTTCAGGCAGCCTCCATAGGCAACCACATCCTGGGACAATTCGGCATGATGGGTCGCATCGGCGACATCGTACGCGAGAAATCCGGCCTGGCTTATTCAGCCTCAACCAGCTTGAACGCCGGTATTTCGGCTGGATCCTGGGAGTTCAGCGCCGGCGTCAACCCGGAAAATGTCGAGAAAGTGATCCAATTAATGCTGGCAGAGGTTGAGCGGTTCACCACTGAGCCTGTCAGCCAGGAAGAATTGCAGGACACGAAATCGGCGTACATTGGCAGTCTGCCATTGGGATTAGAATCGAATGCCGGGGTTTCCCGCAGCATATTAAATATCGAACGGTACCAGCTGGGTTTAGATTATCTACTGACTTATGCAAATCGAATCGAAAAAATTACAGCGGATATGATTCTGGAGTGCGCTCAGCGCTACCTTAACCCGGATCACTTCGTCACGATATCCGCCGGACCAAATCCTATAGAGGTATGATGATTTTACGAACTGGTGTGGATATTTTGGAAATCGACCGTCTGGATTCTGTATCTGCAGCTATTCGCCGGCGCTTTATCCAGCGTGTATATACTCCCGCTGAACGCGAGATCCTCGGCGAAGATAATGAAGCCCTGGCAGGCCGATTCGCAGCAAAAGAAGCCGTATCCAAGGCGCTCAGATCAGGTATTGGTTTTGTGCGCTGGCAAGATATTGAGATTTTAAACGGCCCGTATGGCGAACCTGTGCTCAACCTGTACGGAAATGCGGTTAAAATTGCTGAAAGACTGGCTCTGGATACCTGGTCTGTTAGCATCAGTCATTCACGCAACCATGCGGTGGCGGTGGCGGTAGCGATAGGTCAAGCCAGTCCGGTCCCGGACAGGTATGAAAATCCTGGCAGTCAGTGATATTGAACTGAGTTTTATTTACAGTTTGCAGCTTTCGCAGCGGTTCAAGAATGCCGACCTGCTGTTTAGCTGCGGCGATCTGCCGTATTTTTACCTCGAGTTTATGGTGAGCATGTTGGATCGCCCACTGTATTATGTGCGCGGCAACCATGCTCATGAAAAAGAGTACACCGTCGCCGGCATTCGCAGAGAACCCCAGGGTGCAGTTGACCTGCACCGCAAGGTGCTGCGCACCGAGACCGGCTTATTGCTGGCTGGCATCGAAGGCTGCAACCGCTACAACAAAGGACCTTATCAGTATACCCAGGCAGAAATGTGGCAGATGGTATTCGAACTGGCGCCCCGCTTACTGGCCAACAAAATCCGCTATGGACGGTTTCTGGATATTTTTGTAAGCCATGCTCCTCCTTGGCAAATCCACGACCAGGAGGATTGGCCGCATCAGGGTATCAAGGCATTTCGCTGGCTGATTCGAGTTTTCCAACCGCGTTACCACCTGCATGGTCACATTCATCTCTATCACAACAACGCCATTCGGGAGACACTGGTCGGCCAGACCACTGTGATAAACTGCTTTGGCTACCGGGAATTTGAAGCAAATTTTACTCAAGCCGAGACTGAATCCGTTCAAGATCGTAAAGATCAGTCTCTGACCGAAGGTTATAAATGATGTCCGATTCTATAGAAA
>DATMXL010000294.1:0-18813 GCA_035561555.1 Bellilinea sp. | reverse complement strand
GCAACTGCCGGCTGCGGTAGGTTGCTATGCAGTTGACCGTAGGCAGCCCACACCAGGGCAGAGGTCGGTTCGACATAATAGCCGCGCTGCGCCAGCTGTCGGTGCGAACGATCAATCTCATCCTCTGAGATGGAAATGAACTTGCCAGTCTGCGGGGTGATGGCTTCGATCAGAGCCCGGGCACGAACCGGTTTAGTGACCCGCACGCCTTCTGCCAGCGTCGGCAGTTCTGGTGCTGAGGACATGGCTGCCAGACCGTGGCTGAATGCGCGCACCACCGGATCACAGGCGGTAGCCTGCACTCCCACGTAGTAGGGTTCAGCCGTGATTAAACCGGCTGCTTTGAGCGCCTGGAAGCCGCGCAGCATTCCCAATAGCAATCCCCCATGTCCTACCGGGGCAATCACAGCTGCCGGGGCCCTTCGACCCATTTGCTGCCAGATCTCATAGGCAATGGTTGCGATGCCGGCCAGGCCAAAAGGCAGGTAGGCGTGACTGGCATAAGGGACACCCTGTTCCGCCTGGGTGAGGACAGCTTTGGCGGCTTCCGACCTGGGTCCGGGGATGCGCATCAACTCTGCACCATAGGCTTCGATTTGCAGACGCTTGGGACCGGATGCAGCCTCCGGAACGTAGACTCGCCCAGGAAGGCGAGCCTGGGCTGCATACGCGGCAAACGAAGCGCCCGCATTACCCGATGAGTCCTCTACAGCCTGTTTGACGCCGCGCGCCAGTAGCTGGCTGACCAATACAGCGCTGCCGCGATCTTTATATGAACCAGTGGGATTGAGCGATTCGAACTTCAGTCCCAACTTTTCGCCGCCGACCTCCTCCCACAACAAGGGAGTATTGCCCTCGCCCAGGCTGACAATTTGTGCGCCTGGCGGCAGGCCAAAGGCATGCCGGTACGGCCAATAACCGGGTAGATCCGATTCGATCTGATCCGGAGAAAATTCAAATGGGGTTACGAAATCGTAGACGCCTCCGCACACCGGGCAACGGAATGGCACGTTCACCGCCGGGTAGGGAGAACCACAATCTACACAACAAATGTCTGGCATTGGTCTAGTCTCCCTTTGTGGGGTGGTAGTCGCCTTCCAGCCACACCTCGCCGTTCGCGAGAATTTCCTTCTTCCATATGGGCACGATTTCTTTGAGGCGGTCAATGCCATAGCGGGCGGCTTCAAATACACCGGTATCCCGGTGGGCCGCAGTACAGGCTATCAACACGGTTGGTGTGCGAGGTTCTAGATAGCCAATGCGCTGAACAATGGCAATGCCTTCAATGGTGGGCCAGCGTTCGCGAATTTCTTCAGCCACCTGCGCCATTTTGGCTTCGGCCATGGGGACGTAGGCTTCATATTCCAGCGCCACAGTCTCATGAGATTCGCCGCGGGATGTAATGCCGCGCACCATGCCAGTGAAAACTGCCGCCGCTCCGGTAGAGGTCAAGGTGATGCGGTCCAGCAGCTCGTCCAGGTCGAGCACATCGTGCGTCACCTGAAAGATCGTGGGCAGGCCGCTGCCGCCGCTGACGGGCGGGAAGATGGCAACTTCAGCGCCGTCGGGAATCAGGTCTTCATCAAAGCCAAATTCCTGGTTGACTGCTACTATGGCGGTGGGCAGAACCGTTTCCAGACCAGGAAAATCCCGCACCAGCCTGGATTTTAAGGACTGAACGGTGGTTTCGGGTTCGAGCGCCAGTTCTGCGTGGCTAAATCCGCTGATTTCTTTGAGGTGTGCAAAAAACAGCAAAGTAATGGAGGGCATGAATGAACCTTTATTCGTTGACCACGTCACCGCTTTGGCCGCCGTGTTTTTCGACCAGGCGGATATTGGTGATGCGGGCGGTTTTCTCGACAGCTTTAATCATGTCGTAAACAGTTAGTGCGGCGATTGCCACAGCAGTGAGTGCTTCCATTTCGATGCCGGTTTTAGCGGTGGTCACGAGCCGCGAGGTAATCTGCACTCCTGGCAAGTGGTCATCCAGCTCCAGCTCGACCGCGATTTGGTGGATGGGAATCGGGTGGCACAGCGGGATTAACTCGGCGGTTTTCTTTGCTCCCATGATGCCGGCGATCTGGGCGACGGTCAATACATCGCCTTTCTTGGTCAGACCGGCTCTAATCAAAGCCACGGTTTCTGGCTTGAGCAGCACGTCGCCGCGTGCCACCGCGGTACGTTCGGTATCCGCTTTGGCTGCCACATTGACCATGTGGGCTTTGCCGCTCTCATCAATATGGGACAAATGCGCTTTTTCCATGGTCAAATTATACCGTCTGAGCGCGCAATTCGACCGAAACCCGGCACTTTTTCAACGGATACATTCCGATGCTATAATAGCGAGCGTGAGCTTCCAGGTCGCAGGACACCAAACCGAAAAATACCAGGTAGCCACCTCGGTTTACGAGGGGCCGCTGGACCTGCTATTGGAACTGATCGAACGGGCGGAACTGGATATCACCCGGTTGGCTTTGGCGCAAGTAACCGACCAATACCTGGAATATCTCCGCTCATTGCAAGAGCGTAATGCGGCTGAGGTGTCAGCCTTTCTGGTGATCGCGGCGCGTTTGCTGCAAATCAAGTCAGCGGCGCTGCTGCCGCGTCCGCCAATTGACCATTCCGGCGCTGAAGAAGAAGACCCGGGCGAGGCTTTGGCGCGCCAGTTGATCCTTTACAAACGATTCAAGGAACTGGCTGGCTACCTGCGGGTACGGGAAGAAGCCGGTCTGCAGACGCACCTGCGATTGGCGGCACCGCCAAAATTTGCCACTCAGATCAAACTAGATTTGAGCGGCATTACGCTGGTAGATTTTATGGATGCCGCGCGCGCCATATTTTTCAATAAAGCCGCGTTGACCTCGTTGGACAAGGTCGTTTCGATGCCACGCGTCACCATCCGCGAAAAAATCCGCAGCATACTGGGTCAACTGCGCGGACTGAAGAGCATCACCTTCCGCAATTTACTTAATGGCGGCACACCAAGAGTCGAGATTATCGTCACTTTTTTGGCGATGCTGGAGCTGATCAAGCGTCACATTGTTTCGGCTGAACAGTCCTCGTTATTTGGCGATATCGCTTTGGAATCGCTCACAGAAATGAGCGAAACCGATGATATTCCGTTTGAATTTGACGAAGAACACTCGCTTGAGGACGAGGAATAACCGCTGGTTTAGTCCTCGGGTTCCTCGATGTCTTCAGGTTCCTCAACTTTATCCACCATCTCGACCGGCAAGCGTCCGCTAAGCCAGGACATCATCATATTGATGTCGTATTCGTGCGCACTGTCCCCCGGGTATTGGGCCTCGTAAGCATCGTCCAACACCTCAAAGGTCTCTTCTTTCGGCCAATGGGTCAAAAAGCCGGGTAGTTTGCTGCGGTCAACCTCCAGAGGAAGCAACTTCCATTGGCGGGCAATCAGCAGATCATAGACTTTTTTGGCCAGATCCGGGTGCAGGTCGTACCAGGCACTCAGGATTTGTGCGGAAAATTCAGCTGATTTTTCGAACGTCGAAACAGCCGCTCGGGCTTTGACCGGTGCGGGCGCCTGGATGCTGTTGCGGAAACCGGAGACCTGAACATGGCGCTTGACCAACCGGGTGATGGCGGAGCGGCGTTCTTCGCTCAAATTATTGAGCTCGGCGAAGGCCTGCTGAATAATTTTTAAGCGGAATTCGGGCAGTAAAAATTCGTTGACGGCATGAAATGGGAGAAAGTGCGCTTTGTGATCTGTCATGGGCGGGATTATATCCCAGTTCAAACGCTTTGGTTATGCCTCCGGGATGATGATCCAGCAAATCGTGTAAATTAAAATTCCGGGGACGCCGCCGGGCAGCAGCATAATTAAGAAAGCCAACCGAAACCAGGTGGGGCTGATCCCTAAAAAGTTGCCTAATCCCCCACACACCCCGGCAACGACCCGATTTTCACGCGAACGACGCAGCATATTTGGACTCATTGATTAATTCCTTTCAAATTATTTACGGAATACTCAAAACCTGGTTGCAAAATGCCTTCAAACGAGTGGATTGGTATTGTGGCGGCGATGCTATAATCTGTGAAGGAAATAATTAATCGTCCTGGGTGAGGCATGAACGAACGGATCGAATTCACAAATTATTATACCGATTTGAGCCTCGATAAGGGATTTCGATTCGAACTCAATGCAAAACTGCAGCCTGGCGCTGAGTTTTGCACCGACTGCGGTACGAAGGTTTAGGCCACGTACCATTAACAAATCATCCCGCCCGAAATTGTGTCGGGCGGTTTTTAACCTTGTCGAAAGATTTGCATACTCGTAGAATTTGACCATGGCCGAAGACGTCACTCCCATTCGACAGCAGTATCTGGATATCAAACGCCAGTACCCCGACACCATCGTATTCTTCCGCCTGGGGGATTTTTACGAAACCTTCGACGAGGACGCCGAGACTACCTCACGCGAGCTGGATATTGTGCTCACCTCGCGCAATGTGGCCAAGGGCATGCGCATTCCAATGGCGGGCATTCCCTACCATGCCGTGGAAAATTACCTGGCCCGGCTGATCGACAAAGGCTTCCACGTCGCCATATGCGAACAGGTTGGCGTGCAGCCTGAACGCGGGCTGTTTCCGCGCGAGGTGGTACGGGTGGTGACTCCCGGGACAATCGTAGAGCCAGCGCTGCTCAAGGGTGACCACAACAACTACCTGGCAGCCGTGGTGACGGATGAGACCCGCGCTGGGGTGGCCTACGCTGATATCACCACCGGCGAGTTCTACACCACTGAACTGGAGAGCAGTGAGATTCTCTCCGCTGTCCGATCGGAATTGATGCGGCTGCAGCCGGCGGAAATCCTGCACCCCGACAACCTGGAGTTGGACAACGGCTGGGCAGGGCACCTGACCAAATTACCAGCCTGGCGCTTTGAGTCTGGCCGCAGTCAGGAAATGCTGCTGCGCCATTTTTCTGCCGGCTCGCTGGATGGCTTTGGACTGCGCGGTAAGCCTATGGCGATCCGGGCTGCCGGCGCCATTCTGCAATACTTGCAGGAAAACCAGAAGGACGCACTCAAGCTGCTGACCAGCCTGGCGACGTATACGCTGGATGATTTCATGGTGCTGGATGCTTCCACCCGGCGCAACCTGGAACTGACCGAGACCATCCGCTCCGGCGAGGTCGAGGGCTCATTGCTCAGCGTGTTGGATCATACAGTCACCCCGATGGGTAAGAGGCTGATGCGCCAGTGGGTCAGCAAGCCGTTGCTCAACCTGGAAACGATCCGTACCCGGCAAGAGTGTGTGCGCCAGCTGCTGGAAAACGGCTTGCAGAGAGCTGAGCTGCGCGCCAAATTAAAGCCGTTGGCAGACCTGGAACGCATCACCGCCAGGGTGATTCAAGGCAGCGCTGGCCCGCGCGAGCTGGTGGCACTGCGCGCGACTTTGAAAGCGCTGCCGGATGTAAAACAAACTGCGGCCCAGACAACCGGTTCGCTGGGCGAGATCGTCAACCTGGTTAATTCCTGCGATTCGGAACTTCAGCTGCTGGAAAACGCCATCAGCGACGAGCCGCCCGCCACACTGCAGAATACCGGCATTATCCGAACAGGTTTCTCATCCGAGTTGGATAATGTGACATCCTCCTCCGAACACGCGCGGGAATGGATCGCCAAACTGGAAGAGGTGGAGCGCGAACGCACCGGAATCAAAACACTGCGGGTAGGCTACAACAAGGTTTTTGGCTATTACATTGAAATTTCACGCGGAGCGGCCAGCCAGGCGCCAGCCGAATACATCCGCAAGCAGACGCTGGTTAATGCCGAGCGTTTTATCACGCCGGAGATGAAAGAGTACGAAACCCTGGTGCTCAACGCCGAGGACCGCATTCGGGAGATCGAAGGGCGTCTGTTCAAAGAAGTCTGCCGGCAATTGGCAACTTCCAGCCGGCGCTTACGCGGAACCGCACAGGCGCTGGCTGAGTTGGATACCTATGCCTCTTTGGCTGAAACCGCTGCAAATGGCGGCTATGTCCGACCCGAGCTGACTGATTCCACCGTGCTGGATATCCGCGACGGGCGGCACCCGGTGGTGGAACGCGGCCTGCGTGGGGAGCGCTTTGTGCCCAATGACGCGCAGTTCGAAGATGGCGAGATCGTGCGCCTCATCACCGGACCGAATATGAGCGGCAAGTCCACTTTCCTGAGGCAGGCGGCTTTGATCGTGCTGATGGCGCAAATTGGCAGCTACGTGCCCGCCACTGCGGCGCTGATCGGTCTGGTGGACCGTATTTTCACGCGCATTGGTGCGCAGGATGAAATCCACGCGGGACAGTCCACCTTTATGGTTGAGATGATCGAAACGAGTAACATCCTGCACCATGCCACGCCACGCAGTTTGTTGATCCTGGACGAGATCGGACGCGGCACCAGCACCTATGACGGGCTGTCGATCGCCTGGGCAGTGGTGGAGTACATTCATAATCACCCCCGGCTGCGGGCGCGCACTCTGTTTGCTACTCATTTCCACGAATTAACCCAGTTGAGCGAGCTGCTGCCAGGTGTGCGCAACTACAACGTGGCTGTGTCCGAGTCAGAAGGTAAGGTGGTGTTTCTGCACAAAATCGTGCCAGGCGGCGCAGACCGCTCCTACGGCATTCACGTCGGTCAACTGGCAGGGCTGCCGCAGCCGGTGGTTCAGCGTGCCAGCGAGATCTTGCGCCAATTGGAGTCTTCGTCGGGTAAGGCGGTCAAGATCGCTCCCAACCTGCCCGAGCAGATGATGCTTTTCCCGGAGACTAACCCCATTCTCAAAGAGTTGGACGAACTGGACGTCAACGCCCTGTCACCAATCGAAGCGCTCAACCGGTTGTACGAATGGCAGCGCAAATACATCCGCCGCGACTGATCAGTAACGTTCGCTCTCGGATTCCATAAAGGGGAAGGTCATCTGGCTGAAGCGCAGGCGCTCCAGGTGGCTGTTGAAGATGGTATCCGCGCGCAAACCGCTGCGCCAGGATTTGACCTTGGCAAACAGAGCTTGCGCTTTAGGCGTCAAATTATTTTTCGTGGCAAGCCTGGTCCACCAGACTGCCTGGGCGGCATACGTCACCACATTGCGCGGCTCAATGCGGTCAAAATCATCGAAGAACCAGCCGCAGGAAGTAAACATGCGCTGTTTGTTCAACTGGGCCCGCAGCAGTAGATCGATGGATGCGACCATTTCCTCTGTGATTTCGCAATGGCAAGAGGATCGGATCAGGTCTTTGAGCGCGATCCTGCCGTGCAGCACTTGAATATACGAGTAAAGCAGCTGCCAGGGGTCGTCACAGTGCGGTGATAGCGTATCCAGGTAGACGGCATCGAGCGCCGCACCTAATTCATCCATGGCGGAACGCAGTTTGGCTTTCCAATCGCCGCTCGGGCCGCAGGGACAGGCTTCCTTCCAGCGGGCAATCCCGTGATGGCAGCTCCAGGAGGTGTTTGGCCGAATTTTGATGGATTGTTGGGGCGGATTGGCTAATAGCCACAGCCCAGGGTAGGTAAATTCGGTGCCATCGCCATTACGGGGCGAGTGGTACAGGTAAGTCAGGAATTTGTCGCGGAACTGCTGGTGATGTCCATATAGCTCGCCGTCAGAGGCGATGGTGATTAATTCCTTGGCGTCCGGATGGCTGCCGTTGAATTGGAACTGCGGCTGGAGCACATTCTGTAAGAAGTGGTCGGCGTTGCTGGTGGCTGAGGGGTCAAAACTGACGCGCATACTCAATTCAGCATCGTAAAAAATAACCGCAATGCGTTTGCCGCCTGGCAGATCTACCCAATAGGGCTGGTTGGTAGCCAGATTGTCAGTATCCGCCTGCCAGGGAGCCAAAATTGTAAATTCGATGCCGGCTTCAGCCGCGACTAACAGCGTCTCTTCGTCCACTGCCGTCTCCGGCAGCCACAAACCAGTAGGTTTGTGCCCAAAACGGTACTCAAAATCGGCAATGCCCCATAAAACCTGGGCTTTCTTGTCATGCAGAGCTGCCAATGGCAGGATGGTATGGTGGTACGGCTGAGCCATGGCATTCCCGACGCCGTATCGCAGGTAATTCTTGCGTTCCTGCTGGATGATCTTTGAGACGGTAATGGAATCATACGAGAGCATCCAGTTGAAGAGCGTAGGACCGATGTCGAAACTGATCCACTCAAAATTACCCTGGTCGGCATTCGGTCGGTAACACTGTTCGTGGACGCGTTCATTCCAGTCGTGGTAGGGGAAAGCCCCATCCTCGCGGGGGATCTGTCCAGTCGTCGGGTCCTCGCGGACCGGTTGGTAGAAATGTCCATGGATGGTTACGGCGCGTTTGCTCATACGGTTAAATGAGCCCTTTCTTAAGGGCAGGTCGTCCTCTGCGATATACCAGATAATCCAACTGAGTGTGAAACCGGGCTGGGAGAATGCCAAAAACCCTGGGTACCGTATCCAGGTTGGTGGTACGATCGGCAGCCAGATAATCCAACCAGAAGATGGAGATGGGAGCGCGGGCAAATTGCTCAAGCATCAAGCCGAGCATGCGTAAATAAGGGGGAGAAAAGTTGCTCAGCAGCCGCTGAACCCCAATTTTCTGCATCACAATTTCAACCACCTGACGGAAAGGCAGTGCTTCTACGCCGCCGATGGAGATGACCTGGTTGACGAAGGACGGTGATTCATAAGAGATCATCATCGCGGCTACCAGATCTTCGATCCACAACGGTTGTACCAGGCTGGAACCATCGCCCGGGAGCAGGAATGGACCTGGCCAGGTGCGTAAGATGCGCGCAATATTGGTGGTGAACTGGTCACCTGGACCAAACACCACGCCGGAACGGAAAATGGTGTAAGGTACGCCGGACTGGATAATAGCTTGCTCAGCCAGGCCTTTGGCCTTGAACACAGAGAATGCCGAATATTGGTCGGCACCCAGGTGACTGAGATATACAATGCGCTTAACGCCTGCTGCGGCAGCAACTTCGGCCAATACCTGCGTGCCTTGAATGTCCACTTCCTGCAGCCGGGCATGCGAACTGTGACGTTCATTACCTGCCAGGTGAAAAACCGTATCGACGTCGCGCAAAGCAGCCCGCAGGCTGCGCTCATCCAGCAAACTCGAGACGGCTGCTTCCACGGCAATCCCCCTGGGTAGTTGTGGAGACGACTTCGATGGTTTGAGTAAAGTACGTACTTCCTGGCCGCCTGCAATCAAGTGGCGCACCAGTGTCCGGCCTATAAAGCCCGTGCCTCCGGTAACAAGGATCATAAACAGGTGAATTATATCAGTGTTTCTTAGAATAATTATTTGCCGGAGGGATTGTAAGTTAGGCGATGGTTAGTGGCATGTTTCTTGTAACATTACCGAGCACACGCCAATCGCAGATTTATTGACCAGGGAATGACGAAAATGACCTATCTGACTCAACACTCCGCAGGATCCCAATCCTTTACACAGACCGGCCGTCTCGGCTTTCATTATTTTCCGGATACGCTCCACTACACTGAGCGGGATGTGCAGTTGTGGCTGCCTATTCTTTTGGAATTGAATGCCAGCTGGCTGGTCATTCGCTCAGATTCCGACCGTGCCATTCCAGAACACTTCATCACCTCCCTGAAAAAAGCCGGCATCCAGCCGTTCATCCAATTCGATCTGCCCCTGGGGAAACCGGTGGATATGGCTGAAATCAGCCCGCTGATCGAGTCCTACATTCACTGGGGCGCCATGCATATCCAGTTCTTCGACCGGCCAAACTTACGCTCATCCTGGACGGCTGGCGGTTGGGCGCAGCAGGATCTGGTTGAACGCTTCCTGGATCGCTTCCTGCCGTTGGCTGACCTGGTGGCGCGGGAGAACGCCGTACCGGTACTGCCGGCCTTCGAGCCCGGCGGCAACTTCTGGGATACCGCCTTCCTGCGCAGCGCATTGCAGGCGATCGAACGGCGCGGAATGACCAACGTCCTGGACAAGTTGGCGATTGGCGCCTATGCCTGGACAAACCACCGCCCAGTCGATTGGGGAGCCGGCGGTCCGGAATATTGGCCGGATGCGCGCCCCTATTTCACCCCGACCAGTTCGCAGGATCAGCGCGGCTTCCGCATTTACCAGTGGTATCAGGCGATTGCTCAGGCGGTTTTGCAGCGTCCAGTACCCATATTCCTGCTGCAGGCGGGTTTACCGACCCACCCTGATCGGCTGAAAGCCAACGAGCTGGCTTCAGCGGAGAATGTTGGCATTACCAAAGAACTGTACACCTGGGTCACAGGCAAAGAATTGGTAGTCGAGAAAGGTCTGGAAACTTTGCCGCCGCCGTCGTTGGATATACCGCAGGAAGTGGAAGCCTGCAATTTCTGGCTGCTATCAGCGGACCGTCAGAACAAATACCGCGACCAGGCCTGGTTTCACGAAGGTCACCCACACCTGCCGCATACCCAGTCGATCGCCAAGAATTTTACTCCGCCGGCTGCCGACGCCTTCATTAACCCGACGATTGCCAATGATACCGTTTTCAAACGCATTCAACACCCGATTTCACATTACATTTTGCTGGCTAACGGTCAGCATGGCAGTTGGGAGCAGCAGCTGGCACGGATGCTGCCGTTCGTCAGCAAAAACCACCCCACCATCGGTTTCTCGGTGGATGAAGCTGCCCTGGCAGGCAAAATTACCATAATCGGCAAATCACCCTACATCACCGCGGACACAGTCGCTCGATTAACCCGGTCCGGCTGCCAGGTCGAGCAAATTAGCGAAGATGGCACAAATCTTGCATATTAGGACCCTAGAGAGGCAAACCATGAACCTGACCCATAACGGCACATCTCAGTCCAATGCCATCCCCATCCCCGGCAAACCAGTCTTGAAAGTCATAGGCTTGGGCGGCGGCGGATCCAACGCCGTCAATCGCATGATCGAGCTCGGTCTGACCGGCGTCGATTTCATCGCTGCCAACACCGATGCGCAGACGCTCAAAACCAGCCTGGCACCCACCAAAATTCAATTGGGCAGCAAGTTGACCCGTGGACTTGGCGCTGGCGGTAACCCGAGTGTAGGCGAAGCAGCAGCTGAAGAAAGCTACCGGGAACTCAATCAGGCGCTGACTGGAGCGGACATGGTTTTCCTCACCGCCGGCATGGGTGGCGGCACGGGCAGCGGTGCAATCTCCATCGCGGCGCGGGTCGCTCGCAGCCTGGGGGCTGTGACGGTTGCGGTTGTTACCACCCCGTTCATGTTTGAGATTGGCAAACGCCAGGTCAACGCTCGCGAGGGCTTAGCCCGGCTGCGCCCCTATACAGATACATTGATCACCATCCCCAATGACCGCCTGCTCAAGGTTGCGCCGCGCGACTTGCCGTTGGAAATGGCTTTCCGCCTGGCAGATGATGTGCTTCGCCAGGGCATCCAGGGGATCTCTGAATTGATCACCGAAACCGGCCTGATCAACGTGGATTTCTCGCACATTCGCAATATTATGCAATCCGGCGGTGGTTCACTCCTCTCGATCGGCATTGGGCAAGGCGAACGCAAAGCCCAAAAAGCTATCGAACACGCATTGAACCACCCCCTGCTGGAGGCGATCAACCTGGCACATGCCAACAATATTCTGGTTAACTTTACCTCCGGGCCAGATTTGACCTTCACCGAGGTTGTGGAAGCCCTCAACGACCTTCAGGAAAAGACCAACAACAAAGCCGAAATTATTCCGGGTGTAATTACTGACCCGCGTATGGGCGATCGGGTGCAGGTCATTATGATCCTGACCGGCCTGGGTGCAACTCCGGTGGAAGTCTCATCCTTCCAGAAACGCGCCGTAACTGCAACTCCTGAAGCCGCTGCTTTCCCGCTGCCTGTCGAAACTTTTCAAACAGAGAGCCATGTGATGGAAGCAGTAGCCATGCGCTCCGACCTGGACATCCCGGCATTCCTGCGCCGCCGCGTTCGCTAAACCCTGGAGCCAATCATGGATGCAAAAACAATTTCAGCGGTATGCAAACAGGTGTACGCCAAATTTCCCGAAGTTAACGGCGCCAAACCGAAAGTCAAGCCGCAAACAGAAGAAACTTTCTTAATGATATTTGAGGGGACTGGGACTGCTGCCAATGGAGCGCCTATCCGCCGCACCGTTCGTGCGGTTGTCAATGCCACTGGCAAGATCACCAAACTCACTACTTCACGCTAAACACGAGGTTAATGATGAACGCTTCCTTCTACCGCAAAATGGAAATTGCCGTCTGGGATATGGTTATTGAATACTTATCCAGTTCCAACACCGTCCGCACCATCATCAAAGAGTGGCTGGCGCTTAAACAATCGCAAAAAATGGGTGTCTACGCCGCGACTATTGTCATGGGCGGCGCCTTTGGTCTGTTCCTTGGGTTGACCATCCCCCAGATTCTGGCTTACCTGCAGTAGCCCTCATCCATGGCAAAGTGGCTGCGGTGCCTCCTGATCAGTGCCCTTGTTTTAGGCTTCCTGCCCGTTACCAGCGTGCAGGCAGTCCGCGGCGTACCTGGTTCAGCAGAATTCGGCTACGGCGCCTGGCTGCACCTCAATGGAGCGTACTTTGATCAGGGATTGGCGCTGCTGCAAGACCTGGCGCTGGATTGGGTTGGCATCGAAGTTGATTGGGCAGCAATGGCTGCCAACCCGAATGCCAAGGTTGACACTGCGACTTTAGATCGCGCCGTATCCACCGCTGCGCGCAGCGGCACGGCAGTATTGATCAGTTTGACCAACCCGCCCGACTGGGCGATGACACCTCATGGCCCCGACCCCGCCGCCACCGCGGGGTTTATTTTGACCCTTAGCGAAAAGTATGGGGAAGCGTTATGCGCAGTCGAGCTGCTGCCCGGGGCTAATACGACCGCCGGCTGGCACAGCGATCCAAACCCGTCCGCTTACGCCAATTTGTGGCTGACCGTGCGTTCCCAGCTGGATACCGCTGGAAGTGCGCTGCATCTGATTGCCGGCGGATTGCGACCCTGGTTAACGGCTGCCGCGGCAGCCGATTGGAACGATCTCGACTTTCTCCGCGCGCTGTACGCTGCCGGCGCAAAGGACTGGATGAGCATTTTGAGTGTCCAGTTCACCCAACTGACCGGAGAGCCTTTGCAAACAAGCGCTGGTTCAGGAGTATCCTTACGCCATTATGAAGAGGTGCGGCAGGTGATGTTGGAAAATAATCATCCAACTGGGCAAATTTGGGTGACACTATTCAATGCTCCTGATGGTACAATATCTGTAACCGATTCGTACTATGCAGATCGGCAGCACCAAACGGAATGGTTGCAGCAAGCTTTAATACAGGTGCGTTCGCAATTATATGTGGGTGTTGTCCTCGCTCACAATCTGAACCCGGCTCAAAACAATTCAACACTTTATCGTTCTGATGCGCTGGTAGTGGATCGCGTCTCTGTCCATCCGTTTTACTCGGTTTTTAAAGCGATTATTGGTCAGACTAATCCAGATGCTGGCACCGCTCGTCCTGGGCGACCAAAAGGTACTAATCTCCTGAAGTGTAAATACAAAACCTGACATGCGGACATTCGTCATCTTCCTGACCATCCTTGTTTTTCTAGCTTGCCTGGGATTTGGCCTTTATACATCCTACAAGCCAGAAGAAAACAAGAACCAGGTAGAAGGCGGATTTTCTGCAACGGATTCCCCACCCGTTTCTGAGTACCAAAGCAATTATCTGATTATCCATGTCGATGACCTGCAAGCTGAGGACCCCCAACTTATCAGTGTGTGGGGGTTAATCGCGTATTATCCCGATCCGAAACTTATTTTCCGGCCTTTGTATCCCATGCCGACCGCAACAAATGACGAAGTCCTGCTGCAGTACAAACTATCCAACCAGAAGAGACCGGATCCAGCCTGGCTGCGGGCGCTGGCAGATTTTTACCAGATTACCTGGGACAATTACATCCTCCTCGACACACAGGCAATGAATGGACTGGGCTCATCAGCTTACGGCGGGGGAATCGACTTTGCCTTGCCAGACGACCCGATTGGCGCTGAGAAACCTTATATGCAGGCAATGTGCGATTCGTTCTCTGCTCAGGGACGCAATTTCCTGATAGGCTTTCCATGGAAAGACCTGATTCCGGACCGATTCCGTACGAATGTCGGTCTGGACTTTGGTTTGATTAATATGGATAAATTGCTCTCCCCTGGGTTGCCGATCAAGTGTGAATTCTAGTAGGGGATAATTTATCCATCTCTTCTCCCAAGACCTGCCAGATTATTGGCTATGGTATAATTCGTCCGTTAAATTCAAAAATCGAGCTCTTGCACTCACAGAATGGAGAAAGCGTGAACGAAAATATCGACCCCACCGTTGTTGCCGATGATGTCGTCGTCACAATGGACTACACACTGACTGTTAATGGCGAAGTTATCGACTCATCCGATGGCAGCGACCCTCTGGAGTTCCTGCAAGGGCACCAGAACATCGTCCCAGGTTTGGAGCGGGAACTTTATGGTATGAAGATTGGCGAGGGTAAGAAAGTCACCGTGACCCCCGCTGAAGGCTATGGCGAGGTTGACCTGGATGCGTTCCTGGATATCTCGCGCAGCGAGTTCCCGGATGACATCCCGCTGGAGATCGGCGTTGAGCTGGACCTGCGAGATGATGATGGCGAAGTTATGTCCGCCACCATTTCCCAGGTGGAAGGTGACAATGTTCAGTTGGATCTGAATCATCCGCTAGCCGGCGAAACCCTGGAATTCGACGTCAAAATCGTTGGACTGCGCCAGCCAACCGAAGAAGAGTTGGAACACGGTCACATCCACGGTTCCGACCATGATGATTACGACGAGGATTTCGACGAAGAGTTCATCGAAGCTGCTGACGACGAAGAATAATAACTCGTCTCGAGACGCTTCATCTAACCGATCCTGGTTTCCCGGGGTCGGTTTTTATTTTTAGGTGCAGCTAAGGGATTATCATGCCGTAACGGCGCATGGTAGTGTGCAGAATCTCCAACACCAATTCTGTGTGCTCCATGCCGTCAGCCGCCGCTTCAATGACGATATCCGAGATGCCAGGCGACAACCCCGGCAGCGGGTTGATCTCCAGGATATAGGGTTTATTGTTGTCGTGCTTGTCCAGGCGGAAGTCGACCCGCGAGACATCCAGGCCGCCAGTGACGCGGAAAGCCGCGGCTGCCAGCCAGTTGAGCTCATCAGCCATGTCGTCATCCAGCGGCGCCGGGCATAGGTAGGTCAGGTCGGCAGCCAGCTCGACTTTAAGTCGGTTTGAATAAACCGTATCTGTCTCTTCGTATGGCTGTAAATCGACCTCGAGTGCCGGGAAGAAGCGCAGTCCAGCCTGGATCCGCGGTGCATCCAGATTTTCCGGCAGGCGGCGGCTTACCGGGCCAATCAGGTTGCCAACCATGCCAACAGTCACTTCGCGTCCTTCGATATAGCTTTCTACCAACACCGTCTGTTTGTATTTATTGAGCAGCGCACCGACTTGATCGCGCAACTCCATTTCGTTATGCACGATAGACTTTTTACTGACACCCATACCTGTACCTTCGCGGCTGGGCTTGACGAACAGGGGAAATTTCATCTTTGGATCGAGCGGTTCGTCCACCCGTTCAAACGATTGAAAATCCGGCGTGGGCAGATCATGATACGTCAGAACCCGTTTGGTCATGGGCTTGTCCAGCGCCAAGGCTAAAGCCAGGACTTTTGAGCCGGTGTAAGGAATTCGCATCATCTCCAAAAGCGCGGGCACCTGCGCTTCGCGGGCATCGCCGAAATGGCTTTCACAAATATTGAAGCAAATATCCGGTTTATAGCCAGCCAGCTTGTTGACCAGGCTCAAGTCGCCTTCAAAAAACTCGGCTTCGTAGCCGCCGGTGCGTATGGCATTGACCAGCGCCAGGATGGTGGATTCCGAATCGAGGTCATCCCACTGGTCTTCCGGCATGCCCTCCCAATGCGGCGCATTCTTTTTCAAGTTAGCCAGCACTGCAACGCGCAATTTTTCAGCCATGTGAGTACCTCACCTTCAACAACGCCGGCAGCGAAATTCCGACAGAAACCTTCAACGATATCACGGTCATAGTATACTCAAGCATCTGGAAAAGGGTGAAAATCCTTCAGGGTATTTTCTGTTTACTTTTCTGAACTTTTTTTCCAAAGGGATATTGATGACGTTCAATAATGGTCCATCCCAGGCGGTGCGCAAGGTCTTTATTTGTAATAACGGCAAGTGCGCAGCGAGAGGCACAGCCAATGAAATCTATGAGACTTTGCTGGGGATGATACAGGAACGCGGGATGGACGAATATGACGCACCCCTACGCGTCAAATGCTTGATTTCCGGCTGCCTGGATGTATGTGAGAACGGTCCGGTGATGGTCGTTCACCCGGGCGCAACCTATTATAAGAACGTGGACCGGGATGCTTTACAGCGTATCTTCGAGAGTCACCTGCTGCGGGGGGAAATCGTCCCAGAATACGTCCACATCCATAAAAATCAACTGAATAAATAAAAACAGGGCTGAAAATTTCATCCCTGTTGTTTTCGTCTACGCAATTGCTGTCAGTTGGATACCCGGTCGCCTAGAATTTCGCGCAGCCGTTTTTCATCGTAATCAACCAGGATATGGCCGTCGATGTCGAAGGTAGGAGTTGTTTCATAGCCGTTGGCCCAGCGTCGCACCTGAGCGGCGGCAGCCCGGTTACGGGAGATATCCACTTCCTTGTATTCCAGATGATTGGCCTCAAAGAACGCCCGGGCTTTGCGGCACCCCGGGCACCAGGTATTGCAGTACATCACAATTCCACCATGCGGTAATTCCGCTTCCAGAGCTTCCAGATTAATCGGATGCTTTTTGGCGTTTTCCGGGTCGATTTGACGCAGGATGGCAAATACCTCTTCGTTATTCGGCTGGTCGTCAATATCGTGGATATCAATATAGCGGATGATACCTTCTTTATCGATGATAAAAATCGCGCGCTCGGTATATCCTTCGTCTCGAAGTACACCGTATTGGCGCGCCACCATACCATGCGGCCAGAAGTCACTCAACAGTGGGTAAGTAATGCCACCCAGGCTCTCCGCCCAGGCTTCGAGACAGGGGATGTGGTCAATGCTGATGCCCAGGACCTGGGTATTTAATCCCTCAAACAGGTCAAGCTGCGCCTGATAGGAAGGGATTTGACCTGCTCATATGGGTGTCCAGGCTTGCGGGAAAAATACCAATACAACATTTTTTCCGCGGTACTGGCTCAAAGTGACCGTACGATCATGGGTGGCAGAAATAGTAAAATCTGGAGCAATTTGACCGACAGCTAGCTTCATAGGCTCTCAATTCTGCTAAATAAATCAGTTGATCATTCTTCGGAGATCTGCAAAAATTCAGGGGCATGCATATCCTATAAACACGTTTGTAATAGAATTATACCCATTTTTCTCGAAATTCTCGGACTATTCAGCCCAAATCCGATGTAGCTTTAGTGGGAATAATTGAATTGCTCTTCGCAGTTCGTGATAAACTATGATGGTAATTATCAACAAAACATCTTACGTTGATGGTTCAGTGCTTCGCGGAGGAAGACATGTACCCAGCAGCGGAAATGGAATTGTTTAAAACGACCGTGCAGGTGCCCCCGGAGTTAGTTTATCGGGCTTTCATCCGTGGAGTTGGTTTATGTGAATGGTTGTGCAACGGTGCACGCACCTTCCCCAAGGTAGGTGGAATGGTAACCCTGTGGTGGAACAGCGGCTACTATACCGTGGGTGAATTTGTTCGGCTGGAGCCTAACCGCACCATAATTTTTACCTGGCAAGGTCGCAGCGAACAACATCCGTCACAGGTGCAGGTGCAAATTACCGCTGATGGCGATCAAACGCAGGTTGGGGTCACCCATAGCGGCCTTGGTAGCGAAGAAATCTGGACTGAACCGCGCCGTGAGTTGCACAAACTTTGGGAACAAGGCCTGGAAAATCTCAAATCCGTATTGGAAACTGGTAAAGACCAGCGGGTGGTCAACCGCCCTGGCATGGGCATTTACCCGGCCGAGCTTTCGGCTGAAATCAAGAAGGAAAAGAAGTTCCCAGTTGACAAGGGGATCTATTTACACCAGGTGATAGAAGGGCGCGGGGCGGAGAAGGCCGGACTGAAAAAAGGCGACCTGGTAACCAAATTGGCTGGATCGCCGCTCGAGCGGATTGAAACGCTGCTGCAGGTGTTGAGCAGGCAAAAAATGGGCACCCAGGTGGAAGTGGAGTTCTACCGCGGACCAGAAAAACATATGGTATTTCTGGAGCTTATGCCCCTACCTGTACCTCAGGTACCAGAAACGCATGCAGAATTGATTCAAGCCCTCGAAGAATCCTGTGCAGTTGAATATCACAAACTGCAGGAGGCTTTGGCAAACATAACAGATGAATCGGCCGATTGGAAACCTGCTGCGGAAGAATGGTCGATTAAGGAAATTTTGGCACATTTGATTCACACCGAGCGGGACAATCAGGTCGGAATGCACACCTTGCTGCTGGATGAAGATTTTGAATGGGTTGACAACACACTGGAGCGTGGCGTGGCAACGATCGCTGCCTACCCTTCTATCGCAGAATTAATGGATGAAGTGGCCCGCTCGCAGAAAGAAACAATTCATTTCCTCAAAGTCCTGCCGCAATCCTTCCTGGCTCGCAAAGGATCTTATTGGAAGGTGGCGCAAAACCTGTTGACCAACGATACCCACATGGAAGAACATACCGAACAGATCCTCGAGAATCTGCGGCAAATGGCTGCTATTCGAAACCCATGAAATCCAAAGTACCGGCGATCTGAATAGCCG
>DATMXL010000293.1:0-7005 GCA_035561555.1 Bellilinea sp. | reverse complement strand
CAGCGATCCCCTCGCCATCTTAAACCGGTTGACTGCCGAGAGCCAATTTGAACAGGAAGAGGCTGCCGGTTCTACCTGCCTTTTGGTCGAAAATCAACCAACACCAGAAACCCGCAAAAATACCGAATCATCACCCTTGCTGCCTGAAATCTTCCGGGCGAAGCGCTCTGGGGGTGGTGTCATGCCACTGCTTAAGACGGTGCTCACCAGCGCCTGCGAGCGCAATTGCAATTACTGCTGCTTCCGAGCCGGACGGGACACCCGCCGTGAGACTCTTAAACCTGACACCATGGCGGAATTATTCACCCGCCTGCACCAGGGCGGCATCGCCGAAGGCTTATTCCTCAGTTCAGGTGTGGTCGGCGGCGGACTGCGCACTCAGGATAAAATCCTCGACACCGCTGAAATTCTGCGCAATAAGCTGGGCTTTAAGGGCTATCTGCATCTCAAAATCATGCCCGGCGCAGAAAGGGATCAAATACTGCGCACCATGCAGCTGGCGAACCGGGTGTCGATCAACCTGGAAGCCCCCAATTCAGACCGGCTGCGCAAACTGGCGCCCTTGAAATCCTTTACCGATGAATTGCTGCAGCCGCTGCGTTGGGCGGACGAAATTCGCCGCACCCTGAGTCCGCTTTCGGCGGTCAATCTGAAATGGCCGTCTCTGGCGACTCAGTTTGTGGTCGGCAGCGTGGGTGAAAGCGACCGGGAATTACTGAATATTTCCCAATACCTGTTGGGAAAATTGTCGCTGTCCAGGATCTATTATTCGCGCTTCGAACCGGTGCGAAATACCCCGTTCGAAAATTTGCCGGCGGAAGATCCCCTGCGCCAGGTGCGTTTGTACCAGGCTGGTTTTTTATTACGGGACTATGGCTTTACCATCGAGGATTTTCAATACACCGAAAATAGCCGCTTGCCGCTGGAAACCGATCCCAAGTTGGCCTGGGCTCGCGCTCATCTAACTCAACAGCCGCTGGAAATCAATACGGCTGATCGTCTGCAATTATTGCGCATCCCGGGTATTGGTCCGTTGGGAGCCAAACGTATCATGAAGTCGCGCTACCGCTACCAGATCAAAGAGCCGGGAGAGTTGCGCGCATTGGGCATTCACGTGGAACGCGCCCTGCCTTTCATTCTGATCAATGGCAAACGGCCCGACCCACAGCTTCGATTAATTTAACCATAGCCAGCTAGAAGATCAGGACACGCGTAAGAGACCTTGACAGCACCGATTATAATATTCTCTTTATTCATCCTGACATACAAGGAGCATCTATGGCCCGTAAGCAAGTCAGAGAGTCTTCTACACCGATTCTCCTGATGATTATTGGTTCGATGATCATCCTGGGCGTGGTAATCTGGCAGACCTCACGCGTCTTGGATACAATCACTCCCACGGCTGCGCCTAATCAACCAGCCTCTGGGTTCATCCCATTTCCCGATGTTAAGCGGATCACATTGGAAGATGCCAAAGCTGCTTTTGACGCTGGAACGGCGGTATTTCTGGATGTACGGGATGCAGAATCGTATGCTGAGGCGCATATCAGCGGCGCCATCAACATCGATTACAGCGAGGTGGAGACACGCCTGGCTGAACTCGACCCCAGCGATCACATTATCACCTACTGTACCTGACCGGCCGAAAATACGAGCGCCGGTGCGGCGTCTCTCCTGATTGAAAACGGATTTACCAATGTTCAGCCCCTTTTGGGTGGTATGGAAGCCTGGGAGCAAGCTGATTACCCGATGGAACCTTAGTTTTGTGTGAGGAATTGCACAGATTGATTTACTGACCGATATTGACTGTTTTTCCATCCGCTTTTGGTATAATCAAAAATGGAATCCAAGAGAAGAACATCAATTCAATAAACACCTTTTTAGGGAAGAGACCATTTCATGGCACCGAAGGGGCAAGGCAGATGGATGCGCATCCAAAGCCGAATCTCTCAGGTAAAAGGACCCTAAACGGAGCAAGCCTCTGAAAAGTTAGCAAGCACCCAAGGGGCAAGCCTGGTTAATCCAGGTGAATCTCACCGGTCAGAAACAGAGGACACACGCTATTCGCGCTGTGTCCTCTTTCTGTATTATCCCCATGACCATTTCCCAAGGAGGAAGCAATATGAATATCCCAGGTGACCTGAAGTATGCCAAGACTGATGAGTGGGTCAAAGTCGATGGCAAGACTGCAACCATCGGAATTACTGACTATGCGCAATCACAGCTTTCCGACATCGTTTATTTTGAATTCAAAGTGGATTCTGGCGAAAGCGTCAAAAAGGGTGGCACCGCCGCCACTGTTGAATCAGTAAAGGCTGCGTCAGACGTCATTTTCCCGGTCTCAGGTAAGGTCGTTGAACTGAATGAGTCCGTGGTCGATGATTTCGAAGGCATCAACTCCAAACCCTACGAAACCTGGTTCCTCAAGCTGGAAATGAGCGACTTAGGCGACTTGGATGCGCTGATGGATGCCGCCGAGTACGAGAAATACTGCGAAGAGCGCGGACACTAATGTTCATTCCCCATACCGACTCCGAACGGGAGGAGATGCTTAAGGAAATCGGCATTGGCTCGCTGGACGAGCTGTTTTCTGCCGTTCCCAAGGATTTCCGCTTCCCCAAACTTAATCTTCCGCCAGCCTTGACCGAAATGGAAGTGTTGGCAGAAATGACCGAGCTGGCATCGGTCAACGAATCGACCCGCGAGCTGTTGTGCTTCCTCGGCGCGGGTGCCTACAACCACTACATTCCAGCCGCCGTGGATGCCATCATCCGCCGCGGTGAATTCCTGACGGCGTACACACCCTACCAACCAGAGATATCCCAGGGTACCCTCCAGGCAATTTTCGAGTATCAGAGCTTGATCGCCTTGCTGACGGGTATGGAAGTCAGCAACGCCTCGCATTACGACGGCGCTACCGCCACTGCTGAGGCTGCTGTGCTGGCGTACCATCACTTCCGCGGGAAACGCAGCCGCATTGTGCTCTCACCGGCAGTCAATCCGCAATATCGCGCGGTACTGCGCACCTACATGTCCGGTTATGCCGGTCTGGAAATTGTCGGTGATGAAGCCGGCAGTTCGCCTTTTACCTCTGTTGAGGATTTGGCAAAGCTGGTGGATCTGAATACCTCGATGGTGGTGGTACAGTACCCTGACTTCTTCGGTCGTGTTGAGGACCTGACCGCCTTCGCGCAAAAGGTGCATGAAGCTGGTGCGCTGTTGACTGTCGTCATCAACCCGACTGCTTTGGCGCTGCTCAAAACCCCCGGCGAATTTGGCGCTGACATGGTCGTCGGTGAAGGCCAGCCGCTCGGAATCCCCATGTCCTTCGGCGGCCCCTACCTTGGCCTGTTTGCGACCAAGAAAGAGCTGGTACGGAAAATCGCCGGCCGTTTGGTCGGTGAAACTCAGGATGCCAACGGTCAGCGCGGCTATGTCTTGACGCTCACCGCACGCGAGCAGCACATCCGCCGTGAAAAAGCCACCTCCAACATTTGCACCAACCAGGGATTAATGGCACTGGCATCCGCGGTCTATCTGAGTCTGCTGGGCAAACACGGCTTGCGCAAAGTTGCGGAGTTGTGCTACCAAAAGGCTCACTACGCCGCCGAAAAAATCGGTCAAATTGCCGGGTTCGAGGTGGTGTCGAATGGCGCCTTCTTCCACGAATTTGTGGTCAAAACCTCCGCATCCGTCGCCGACATTAATCTTCACCTTTTGGATCATGGAATTCTGGGTGGATATGACCTTGGCAGGGACTACCCGGGATTGGAGAATCACATGCTGATTGCGGTTACCGAGATGAATACCCGCGAGGACATCGACACGCTGTGCGAAGTCCTGCAGGAGTACAACCATGGCTGAGCCGACGATCTACGAAATTTCTTCTGAGGGTCGCCAGGGGGTCCGCTTTCCGGAACCCGATGTCCCGCGCACCGATCTGCCTGCCGGGTTGGAACGCGCCAATTTACCCTTGCCGGAAGTGTCCGAACTGGATGTAGTCCGCCATTTCACGCACCTCTCCCAGTTGAACTACTCCATCGATGGCGGCTTCTACCCGCTCGGGTCGTGCACCATGAAGTACAACCCGAAAATCAACGAGGATGTAGCCCGCTTGCCCGGTTTTGCCTTTACACACCCCTTGCAGCCGGCGGAAACCGTCCAGGGTAACCTGGCGTTGATGTATGAGCTGCAGGAGTACCTGAAGGAAATCAGCGGCTTCGCAGCTGTCAGTTTGCAGCCCGCTGCCGGCGCGCACGGCGAATTCACTGGTGTGATGATCATCAAAGCTTATCATGATGCCAATGGACAAACCCATCGCACCAAAATGCTCGTGCCAGATTCAGCGCACGGCACCAACCCGGCAACTTCGAGCATGCGCGGTTACGAAGTCATTTCCGTCCCATCGGATTCACGCGGCAATATTGACCTGGTTGCCCTGAAGGAACTGTGCAACGATACGGTAGCCGGTCTGATGCTGACCAATCCCAATACCCTCGGTCTGTTCGAGGAGCATGTGGTTGAGGTGCTGGATCTGATTCATGGCTGCGGTGGTCTGGTTTACGGCGACGGCGCCAACCTGAATGCCCTCCTTGGAATCGCCCGCCCGGGTGACATCGGGTTCGATGTGATGCACTTCAACCTGCACAAGACCTTCTCCACACCGCACGGCGGCGGGGGACCGGGGTCCGGTCCGGTTGGCGTTGCGGCTCATCTGGTGGATTTCCTTCCCGGACCCAATGTCGTGGTCGCGGAAGAAGGCAGCGAAGACGAAGCCCCGTTATTCGACCTGGCAATGCCCGCCCAATCGATCGGTCGGGTCAAGTCGTTCCACGGACACTTCGGCATGGTGGTGCGCGCCTTTACCTACATCTCCATGTACGGTGCTGAAGGTATGCGCCAGATCGCCGAGCATGCCGTCCTCAATGCCAACTATCTACGCGCTAAACTGCACAAAGCCTACCACGTGCCCTACGATCGCATCTGCATGCATGAGTTCGTCATGGAAGGCGTTTTCGAAGATGCCCCAGGCGTACATGCGCTGGATATTGCCAAGCGCTTGATGGATTACAAATTCCATCCGCCCACCAACTATTTCCCGCTGATCGTGCACGAAGCGTTAATGATCGAGCCGACCGAATCCGAGAACAAGCAGACCCTCGATCAATTCGTGGATGCGCTGATCAAAATTGCCGAAGAGGCGCATTCGCAGCCGGAGCTGCTGCACAGCGCGCCGCACATCACCCCCATCGGCCGTCTGGATGAGGTCAAGGCAGCCAAAGAGTTGGTCCTTTGCTGTTGGTACCCTGAACAAGAGTAGCCAGACTGCATAACAGGTATAAAATTAGGCGAGAGATTATTCTCGCCTAATTTTTTTAACATCTTTCCTAAGGAGTTCCACCTTGCCAACATCCTTCACCCTTCACCAAAATCAGGTTGCAGTGCAGCCTGCCAGTTTACCGATGCCAGCCGGTGAACTCGTAATCCGCTTTCACTCTGCCGCTGATCAGCCTGCCAACGGAATCACTGCCGGACCCGCTGGTGAGGTCAGCCTCGTCATCGAAGCCGGATCTCCGGTGTTGCTGGTGTCGCTCGGTAAACCCGATAAATTAATTGTCGATACGTATCGTCAGGCTGGCGGCAAACTGGCTGATTGGCTGCTGAAACACCCCACCCGCCAGGCAAGTCTGGATGCCGAACAAATCGGCGACGCGGAGTTGGCGGCTTTTTGTGAAGGCGTGCTGCTTAATGCTTTCCGCTTTGAACGTTACAAGCAGAAGGATGCAGTTGATCTTTGTACCATTTATATTCGCGCTGAAAACCGGCTTACCGATGCCACGAAGATCGTCACGCACGCCAACCGGCTGGTGGATGCGGTCAACCTGGAGCGAGATTGGGCGCATGAACCAGCCAATCGCATCAATCCAGTAACTCTGGCAGAACGTGCAATCGAACTGGCTGAAACCCTGGGTATCAAATGCACCATTCTGGATGACCACGAGCTGAACGCCATGGGCGCTGGCGCGATCACCGCGGTCGGCAAAGGCAGTCAGACCCCGTCCCGGATGATCGTTATGGAATACCCGGGTAGAGGTAATGGCGTGGGGACCCTGCCGGTGACGCTGGTTGGCAAAGCCATTACATTTGATACCGGCGGCTATTCGCTTAAGGATTCCGTCAATATCCGAGAAATGAAATATGACAAATGCGGCGGATTGAATGTGCTCGCCATCATGAAAGCAGCCGTTGATCTGCAACTCGAGACGCCATTAATTGGGGTGGTGTGCGCCGCGGAAAACATGATTTCTGGCGGTGCTTATCGTCCGGACGATATTCTGACCAGTCTTTCCGGGAAGACCATCGAAATTATCACGACCGACGCTGAGGGACGGCTGGTGCTGGCAGATGGATTGACTTATGTGCAGCGTAATTTTAAATCTCGTTCAGTGATTGACATGGCAACCCTTACCGGCGGCGTCGTGACGGCGCTTGGGCGGGTGCGCGCTGGATTAATGTCCAACGATGACGAACTATCAGCACAACTTTCAGCTGCCGGCGAGGCTACCCACGAGCGATTGTGGCGCCTGCCGCTGGATGAAGATTATTTTGCTCAAATCAAAGGGGATGATGCCGATATTAAAAATTCGGGTGGGAAGGAAGCTCATCCGGTTATCGGCGGCATGTTCCTCAAGCAATTTGTGGAAGAAGGCACCAAATGGGCGCACCTCGATATTGCCGGCGTAGCGGATGTCCCCAAGGATATGCCTTATAGCCAGAAAGGTGCTACCGGCTTCGGGATTCGACTGATCGTCAACTATCTTGAGGGATTGGAATAAGGATTTATCTCTCTCATTGTATTAGATAGAAAAAAGAGGCTGACCCAATCGTCTCTTTTTTACCTTTAGGTCAGCAAAAAGCTGAAGAGAATTTGGTTTGCTTTCCCAATTGCGTCAGGTGGAGGTCGGTAGAATGCGTATTTCAGTAGCGCAAACTGTTAGTTTGCGC
>DATMXL010000292.1:0-2780 GCA_035561555.1 Bellilinea sp. | reverse complement strand
ACCTGTTGAATTTCTCAAGGTTTTGGGTTGATTTGCATTACGGATCCAGGATTGGATCAACCAACGCCGGTTTGACTAAATTGTTAATCCAACGGCTTGAAGCCACCCGCCGCAGACCAATGATGAATTTAACCAATTCTTCGGTGTTGACCACCAGGTACACCAGATAAACTGGCAGGTGCCAGACCAATCCAGCCACGAGCGCCAGCGGTACACCTATCACCCACAGCGAGATTAAATCCAAAGCAAGCCCAAAGCGGGTATCCCCCCCTGGACGAAGGGTACCAACGATGATCAACATATGAGAAACACGCAACCACATGACCGCGGTTGAAATCGCCAACACTTTTTTAGTGTATTCGAGCGAAATTTCTGAGATCTTATAAATTTGCGTGATGTTGTTGATATTCAAGAATATCACGCCGCCAATCAGTATGGCTCCAACAATGCCAATGGTTAACGAGCGCCGAGCGTAATCGAAAGCATGATCCTCCCGTCCAGCCCCAATTTGATTGCCGATCATAATTCCAGTTGCATCCGAAATAGCCAGGAACAATACAAAAGCCAGGTTCTCGATTGAAAACACGATGTTTACAGCGGCAATGGCCTCGGTGCTGATTCGTGCATAAACCACCGTATAAACGGTCACGCCAAGCGACCAGGCTAGCTCATTAAACGCCACCGGTAAAACCGTGCGAAAAAACTTTCCCAGGAATACCCGGTCATACCCCCGCAAATCAGAGGGTTTCATGGCAGCCGTCGTCTTTCTTCGATAGACAAATAATAATAGAACGATGCACTCCAAATAACGTGCGATCAGGGTACCGATAGCCGCGCCTTCCACTCCTAATTTTGGCAAGCCGAGGTGTCCGAAAATTAAAAGGTAGGAGAGGATGGTTTTGAAGAGGATCGCCGCACGGCTGATGATCATCGGCAGCCGAACTTCTTCAGTTGAGTGGAGCAATGCGGAATAACTGTAGGTGATTGATGTAATCAGGTAGCTGAAGCCGACAATCCGCATATATTGCGATCCGAGGCCGATCACAGCCTGATCTTTGGTGAATACTCCCAGAAAGGAACCCGGTACCAATACACCGACGCCCGTGAAGATCAAAGCCGCAACGGCTGCCATGCCAAGGCAAAGTCCCAAAACCCGGCGAATACTGGCAACATCCAGTTGTCCCCAATATTGCGCCGAAAAGATGGCAGTGCCGCTGCTGATGCCAAACATGACCAGGGTCATGATGAAAAATGCCTGGTTGCTTAAACCTACCGCTGCTACAGACGTATCACCAAGGGGCCCAATCATCGCCACATCGATGATATTCATCGAAGACGAGATCATGTACTGCAGGATGATCGGCACAGCCAGCCGAATCAGTGTTCGGTAATAGGATTTATCGGTGAATAAATAGCGCAGCACGGGGCTGAATTATAAATCGGGCTATGATGAAAATCAGATTCTATTTCATATTTGAGGGTCAGGTGGGACAGGCCACTACACTTTTTTCTGATCCGGTTGCTCAGGGTTTACCGCCATCGATTGATCAAATAAATCATCCAACACCATCTGCCCCATGATGTCGCCGTAATCCACCAACCGGTGCATGAAGCCTACTTCATCCATGCCAATCGGCTCACCCAGGTTCACCTGGAAGCGGCGGAAGTCGAGCTTGTTGAAAAAAGTCTCAACCAGGCCTACCTGCTGATCCTCAGCTGAATGTAAAAAGACGCCAAACATACGCGCCAGCCAGTCCCACGGCCAAAAACTTGAGGCTTTGCTTGCATCAAATTTGTAAGGTTCGCGCCCGGTGCCGAAGGAAAGTAAGGTGGTCTCGTCGGGGTCCCATTTCAAGATATAACGAGCTTCGTATGCAGCTAGATAACTTGGATTGGCATACGATCCTACCCCGCCATCGATATAGCGGCCTTCAACCACTGGAAAGTAAGTTGGCACGGTGCATGAACCCTGCACCGCCAGCACCACCGGCCAATCGGCGTACTCGTCTTTCCACGGTTTGACAAATAAATTGCGGTTTTCAGTCAGGTCGTACAGCGTGATAACCACGTCTGTTGGCGGATTGGCGATCCAGTAATCGCCCATTTTCATCTCGCCGAATGACGCTCTAAGGAAAGTATTCAGTGGATCTGGGGGATATTGGTAGCGGGTGAGAGGGAAAACTAATTTCCGCAGCGTGGTCGGAAAAACCTTCGGACCAAGCGTAAAATATAAGGTTTCCAGTTCGCTAGCCGTCAATCCGGCGCCGATTCCGGCCGCGATTATCGATCCAGTGGAAGTACCGGCAGTTAGACGTGTAATATCATGCAGCGATAGGCCTAGATGCTTTTCAAGAATAGCCAGCGCCCGGGTGACGATTAACCCGCGAATTCCGCCGCCATCAATGGCGATAGCTACATTCTTGCGGAATGGCTTCAATCTGCCCTCCGATTGGCTGATATAGCTTGTTTATCGGAAGAAGCCGCCAAGGAATCGACCAACAGCCTGTCCAAAGGCATCCAGCCCATTAATAATGGGAGTGAATGGGTCAAACCCGCCGCCAGACACGAAAACACCTTTCCCGCTTCCCAGCGGAAGTTGCCCCCCGGCCAGGTATTTAATGTTTGGACCAAGTAGGACGATCAGTGCCAGCAAAAAGGCAAAAAACAGCAGAGCCAAAAATGGCCCATTGGTTCGATCATGTGGACCGCTCATATTAAGTCTCCTGAGGAATGGGAATAGCGTTAAGCTATTGAATCAGTTGACGTATAAAGTATTATAG